>JBDKSM010000061.1:0-9675 GCA_039680665.1 Syntrophaceae bacterium
GATATCACGCGCATCACGCGGGTGCCGCGCACGCCCGATTACATGAAGGGGGTCATCAATCTGCGCGGTTCGGTGGTGCCGGTGGTGGACTTAAACCGCAAGTTCCAGATCAAGGATACCGAGCGCACGCTCAACACCCGCATCATCATCGGCGAGGTGGAGCTTGAAAGCGGTCGCACCGTCCTGGGCGTGTTGGCGGACGCGGTGCATGAGGTCATGGAGCTTGATCCCGAGCAGATCGAGCCCGCGCCCAAGATCGGCACCGGGCTCAAAACCGAGTTCTTAAAGGGCATGGGAAGGCGCGGTGAGGAGTTCATCATGATCCTGGACATCGACCGGGTGTTTTCGGCCGAGGAACTGGCCATGGTCACCCAGACAGAGGGCGGCTTGTCGGAAGGCGAACAGGGATCCGTGATCAGCGCGTGAGGGAAACAGTGCATAACACCGAGATGTCAAATGAGCTGTTCCAGCGCTTGAGCGAGTTTATCCATGATGAGATCGGGATCAAGATGACGCCCGCCAAGAAAACCATGCTGGAGACCAGGCTCGCCCGGCGTCTCAGGGCCGTTAATCTGCCTTCATACCACGAGTATTGCGATTACCTGTTCAGCGAGCAGGGGATGTCGGATGAGCTCACGGCCATGATCGATGTTGTGACCACCAACAAGACCGATTTCTTCCGGGAACCCAGGCATTTCGAGTTTCTGGCGCGCCGGGCCCTGCCCGATCTCGTCAAGAGGCTGGGCGCGGGGGTTTCAAGGCCCCTGACGGCGTGGTCGGCGGCCTGCTCATCCGGAGAGGAGGCCTATACCCTGGCCATGGTGCTTGAGGAATGCGCCTTAGACCTGCGCGGTTTCCATTACCAGGTGCTGGGCACCGACATATCCACCCGGGTCCTGGATAAGGCCAAGATCGGTATCTACGAAGAGGAACGGGCCGCGGCGATCCCGGAGGGACTGGCCCGACGCTATCTCATGCGCAGCCGGGAAAAGGATAAGCGTCTCGTCAGGGTCGTTCCCGAGCTGAGGACCAGGGTACAGTTCCGGCGGCTCAATTTCTTGGAGGGCGACTTCGGCCTGCGCGAGAAGATGGATGTCATCTTCTGCCGCAACGTGCTTATCTATTTCGACCGGCCCATGCAGGAGCAAGTGATCAAGCGTCTGTGCGACCATCTGGCGCCGGGCGGATATCTGTTCACGGGCCACGCGGAAACCATCAGCGGGATCAATGCCCCGCTTGAGAGCGTGGCGAACACTATTTACCTGAGGCGCTAGCGCGATTATGTCCTCACCAATTAAGGTCGATCCACCCACGATTTTTCTGAAACCCGGCGAAGCCCATTGTGGTCAGGGGCCGGCCCGAGTGGTGACCATCCTCGGCTCATGCGTATCGATTGTCCTGTTTCACCAGGTCGGCCGCTTCGGCGCCATATGCCATGCGATGCAGCCATCTCAGCCGTTCTATGGATGCCCAGGTCCGGATGTGCGCCATGATCTCGACTCAGTCGACGGCGGCCTGGACTGGATGCTCTCCGAGTTCGCAAAAAGGGGTCTGGCTATGGATAAGGTCGAGGCCAAGGTATTCGGCGGCGCGGCCATGCTCGGCGGCGCCTGTGATGTGGTACCATTTCTGGCCGTGGGCAGCCGAAATCTCGATGCGGCCTTCCAAGCCATCCGGAGGAAGAAGATCAGACTAACGGCCTGGGACGTTGGTGGAAAACAGGGCCGCAAGATTATCTTCTATCTCGGTACGGGCGAGGTTTTGACCCAATTTGTCAGCAAGACGAAGCGGCCTGATGCAAGGTTGACACTATGAGAAAGATTAATGTGCTCGTCGTCGACGATTCTGCCCTGGTGAGACAAACGCTCAGCGTTATCCTGGCGTCCGATGAGCGTATCGAGGTCATGGGGACAGCGTCCGATCCCTTCCATGCCGCCGACAAGATCAAGAATGCCGTTCCTGACGTCATCACGCTGGATGTGGAAATGCCCCGCATGGACGGGTTGACTTTCTTGAAGAAAATCATGCTCCAGCATCCCATTCCCGTGGTCATCTGCTCCTCGCTGGCGGGCAAAGGCAGCGAAACCGCCTTGAAGGCCCTAGAGTACGGGGCTGTGGAAGTGATCCACAAGCCGGCCCTGGGAACCAAGCAGATGCTCAAGGATTCCAGCACCGTCATCTGCGATGCGGTGGTGGCGGCCTCGCATGTACACAAGAAGCGGAGGGATCCTGATTGCGTTCTAGCGACGCCCAAGCTCAGCGCGGACGTGATCATGGCAAAGCCCAAAGCGAGCGCCATGATCGAGACCACGGAGAAGGTAGTGGCCGTAGGCGCATCCACGGGTGGCACCGAGGCGCTCAAGGTTTTTCTGCAGGCTCTGCCGCGTGATTGTCCGGGGATCGTAATCGTGCAGCACATGCCGGAAGGATTCACCTCGGCCTTTTCCCAGCGGCTGAATACGCTATGCGATATCACGATCAAGGAGGCTGCGCACAACGACACCGTGTTGCCGGGCCAGGCCCTCATTGCCCCGGGAAACCGGCACCTGCTCTTGAAACGCAGCGGTGCCCGCTATTATGTGGAGATCAAGGACGGGCCGCTGGTTTCGCGGCACCGGCCCTCGGTCGATGTCTTGTTCCGCTCCACGGCACGCTATGCGGGCAAGAATGCCATCGGCGTCATTATGACCGGCATGGGTGACGACGGGGCCAAAGGGATGCGTGAGATGAAGGACGGTGGGGCCTGCACCATCGCCCAAGATGAGGCGTCGAGCGTGGTTTTCGGTATGCCTCACGAGGCCATCAAGCTCGGGTGCATCGACAAGGTCGTGCCGTTGACTAAGATCGCCCACGAGGTGATGCTGGCCTTCCATGACACATCGCGTGGGAGCGCTTAAGCATATGGCACGATTCTTAAGAAAGATCATCGGCAATCAGAGCGTCGCCCAGCCACAGGTCGTGCCGGATCACGACACCCATCAACGCTGGCGGGTGGAGCTGGAAACGGCGCGCCTGAGCCTGGAGGAGATCTGCGCGTCCTCGGAGCAGGCCTTCATCTCTATCGGCGAACGTCTCATGGACTTCTCTGTGCGCAGCACCGGCATGTACGAGACCTCCCGCTGTGTGGTGCGGCTCATGACCGGCGAAGGGTTCTCCGGGATCACGCACGGCCTGTCAACCCTGCTGGAAGATCTGCGCGCGCTCTCAAGCGATTCCGACCGGCGGCTTGGCAGGATAAGCGGGGTATTGAACGAGTATCGTACGAGCCTGGACACGGCGGAAAAGACCCTGGATACCTTCGCCGGGCTCGTGCTCAACCTCACTATGCTGGGCTTCCTCACACGGGTCGAGAACGCCCATCTGGCAAGCGCCAATACCGGGTTCGCAAGCCTTACCGATGACGTCAGGCGCCTGGCGGAACTGATCAAATCCAAGTCGCAGGACATCCACTCAACCGCCCAACCGCTTACACTCACGATCGACGGTGCCCTCAAGGGGGTTGAAGCCTTTGAAAAAACCAGAGGCGCGCAGACCGGCGCCCTGTTGGATGAGACCGTCACCCACCACCGAACCCTGTCCGATCGCTACAGCGCGGCCGTCACGGCCGCCGAGCGCGTGACCGACATGGTGGGCGGGATCGCCCAGGCAACCGGCCGGATCGTCGAATCCCTGCAGTTTCATGACATCTCGCGCCAGCAGATCGAGCACGTCGTGCACGTCATCAACAGCTTAAGCGAGCATATCGGTTCGCCGCAGTGCACCCCCCGGGAAGGGGCGGTGGTGCTCAAGAAGGTGTGCGCCCTGCAGGCCTCTCAGCTCGGCCAGACCCGCTTGGAGATCATGGAAGCCCTGGAGCTGGTCAAGGACAGCCTGACCCATATCGGCCTGGGCGTGGGCGAGATCGTGACCGCGACCAGCGCCACGGTCCTGACCGCGGACAATGAGGGCGAAGCGTTCATGGACCGGGTCTTACGGGGCATCGAGGCCGTTATGCAAGGACTGGGGGCCACCTCGTCCGAGGAATCCGCTCTTTTGGAGACGGTCAGCGCGACCAGTGCGCAGGTATCCCGGATGTCGAACTTTGTACGCGAGATCGAGGAACTGGGCATGCACCTGCAGCTCATCGCACTTAACGCCTGGATCAAGGCCGCCCACCTCGGCTTGCAGGGCGCTGAACTGGATACCATCTCGGGCAGCATCTACGCGCTTTCGCATGAGGCCCGTCAGGACACGGTGAATCTCTCGGATGTGCTTGGTGAGGTAGTGCGCATCTCTCAAGGGGCGCAGAACGATCTGGGCCTGGCCCAGGAGCACAAGCAGGGAGCGGTGAGAAAGCTGATGAAAACCATGGCTGATCTCAAGGCCTCCCTGACACAGGTGAATGCCGAGGTGCTGGGACTTATCGCCGAGCTCTGTCGCCAGGGGCAGGCCTTGCAGAATGATATCCAGGCCTGCGCGGCGGGCATAACGGTGCATACCGATGTGAGCGCCGTGCTGGAAAAGGTTTTATCCCTATTGGATGGCATCCACGCCGAAAGCGTGGCCGTGGCCGGCAGCGGGGAGGACGCGGACGCAGTGGAATTCCTGGCCGAGCTCGACCGGCTCTATACCATGCAGAGCGAACGGCGCATCCACCAGATGCACGTGGAGCCGGGAGGCGTCGATATGGGGGACCAGGCCGTGGGAGCAACAGAACTGGGTGGGAATGTGGAGTTCTTCTGATGCGGGCATCGGCGTAGGATCGGGAGAAAGACGTTGGCAAGGAGTCGCATATGGCACACATAGAGCGCAAGAACGTGGGAGAGCGGCGGGAAATCGAGATCAAAGGCGGTCTGGGGATACAGGATGCCGCTCAGTTGGCGGCTGAGCTGCGCGACCTCGGCGGGCAAGAGGGTGAGGTGCTGATCGATCTGAGACAGGCCAGCGCGATCGACCTGGCCTGCGTGCAGATTCTGTGCGCGGCGCATCGCACCTATGCGGGCCTGCCGGACGGCTTCCGCTTGCGCGCGGCCTTGTCCGAGGCGGTGATGAAAACCGTGGCGGATATCGGGATCGAACCCACGCTGTGCGGCGTGGAGACAGGCGGGGCCTGCCTGTGGAAGAGAGGTGGGACATGAGCGGCATGATCTTGAGCGTGGATGATTCCAAGAGCATGCGCCAGCTGGTGAGCTTCACGCTCCAGAAGGAAGGCTACCAGGTAGTGGAGGCCGTTGACGGCCGCGAGGCCTTGGCAAAAGTCAAGGAGGTAGCGGTGAACATGGTGATCACGGACCTCAACATGCCCAATATGGACGGGATCGAGCTGATCCGTACCTTACGGGCTGATCCGGCCTTCAAGTTCGTACCCATCGTGATGCTGACCACGGAGAACACCGCGGACAAGAAGGACGCCGGCAAGAACGCCGGGGCCACCGGCTGGATCGTCAAGCCCTTCAAGCCCGAGCAGCTTGTCGCCGTGGTGAAACGGTTGCTCGGCTAAAAAGAGGGGATGCCCATGGACACACAGAAGGAATTGTATCGGGAAGAGGCCTACGAACTGCTGGCGGTGCTGGAAGACAGCCTCTTAGAGCTGGAGCGCAATCCGGCGGACATGGAGACCGTGGGCCGGGTGTTTCGCGCCATGCACACCATCAAAGGTTCCGGCGCCATGTTCGGGTTCGAAGATATCGCGGCCTTTACGCATACCATCGAAACGGTCTACGACCTGGTCAGGGAGGGGACCATGACCGTGACGCAGGAGCTGATCAGCCTGACTCTGGAGGCCTGCGACCGCATCAAGTCCATGCTGGGCGCCTCGCAGGGCGGCGAGGATGACCGGCCCGCGCGCACGCGCGAGCTGACCGAGGCCTTCGGCCGCTTTCTGCCCGCGGACCAGGGAGCCGCACCGGCGGCCCCGGCCGTGGTCCATGCGGTAAGCGATAAGGGGCCTGCCGGCCGCAATAGCCGGACCTACCGCATCCGCTTCAAACCGCACCGCGATCTGTTCGCCAACGGCACCAACCCCATCCCGCTGATCAGGGAGTTGAAGGCCCTGGGAGAGTGTTCGATCGTCTGCCTCCTGGATGACCTCCCCGAATTGAAGGACCTCGACCCCGAGGCGTGTTACACGGCCTGGGATATGATCCTCACCACCGACCAGGACATGAATACGGTCCGGGATGTATTCATCTTCGTGGAGGACTTGAGCGATATTGACGTGGAGCTGATCGATGTCGGCGCCGAGGTTGATCCGGAGTATAAAAAGGTGGGCGAGATCCTGGTGGAGAAGGGCGACCTCGACCGGCGCGAACTGGAAGATGCCCTGCAGGGAAGGCCGCTGATCGGCGAGATGCTCGTCGATGCGGGCAAGGTAACCAAAGCCGACCTGGGCGCGGCCCTCGTGGAGCAGGAGCATGTGCGGGGCCAGCGCAAGCAGCGGCAGGATGCCCAGATCGAGTCCAGCATTCGGGTGGCGTCTCCCAAGCTGGATGCGCTGGTGAACCTGGCCGGCGAGCTGGTAACGGTGCAGGCGCATCTCTCGCGTCTGGCAGCGCTGGACGGCTCGAGCGAGCTCGTGGGCGTGGCCGAGGAGGTGGAGCAATTGAGCGCCGAGCTGCGGGACTTGTCCATGGGCATCAGGATGCTGCCCATCGGCACTACCTTCGCCAAGTTCAAGCGTCTGGTGCGGGATCTGTCGGCGGAGTTGGGCAAGGAGATCACGCTGGCGACCGAGGGCGAGGAGACCGAGCTCGACAAGACGGTGATCGAGCGGCTTTCGGACCCCCTGGTGCACCTCATACGCAACAGCATCGATCACGGGATTGAGGCGCCCGAGGTTAGAGAGGCTTCCGGCAAGCCCGGCAAAGGGACGATCAAGCTGAAGGCCGCGCATGCCGGCGCCCAGGTGGTCATCACGATCAGCGACGACGGCGCCGGTCTCGACACCGAGGCCATCCGACACAAGGCCGTGAACAAGGGACTTATTGCGCCGGACGCCCAATTGAGCGAACATCAGATCCACGAGCTCATCATGACCCCCGGATTTTCCACGGCCGAGAGTATCACCAGCGTTTCGGGCCGCGGGGTGGGCATGGACGTGGTGAAGAGCAATATCGAAGCCCTGCGCGGCAGCGTGGAGGTCACCAGCGTGGTCGGGTCCGGGACGACCATCACGCTCAAGCTGCCGCTCACGCTGGCCATCATTGACGGATTGCTGGTCAGCATCGCCTGCGAGCATTTCGTGATCCCCTTGAGCACGGTGGTGGAGTGCGTGGACCTCACCCAGGATGATCTGAAGCGCGCGCACGGCCGCAACTTGGTGCGCGTGCGCGATGAGATTATTCCGTACATCCACCTGCGGGAGACCTTCGGCCTCGCCAGAGACTCTGGCGAGGCCGAGCAGGTGGTCGTCACGGAAGTGGGCGAGCAGCGGGTCGGTTTCGTGGTGGATAAGGTGATCGGACAGCACCAGACCGTCATCAAGAACCTCGGGCGGATGTTCAAGACCACCGAGGGCATCTCCGGCGCGACCATCATGGGCGATGGCGCCGTGGCACTTATCCTCGACATGCATAAACTTACGCAACAGGCCCAGAGATGGTGAGGCGCAAAGGTGGTGCTTGAGAGTGCGGCGGCCGCCATCATGATCGTGGACGATTCCAGGGTCAATCTGCACCTGCTCGAGCTGATGCTTTCCAAACAGAGCTATACCGTGTGCCCCTTCAGACAGGGGGCCGCGGCGCTTCAGTGGGCCGCGCAGAATCCTCCGGATCTGATCCTGCTGGATGTCATCATGCCGGGCATGGACGGATTCGAGCTCTGCGCGCGGCTCAAAGGCGATAAGCGGCTCAAGGATATCCCGGTGATCTTCATCAGCGCCATGAACGATCTCAAGACCAAGGTCAGGGCCTTCGGCCTCGGGGCGGTGGACTATATCACCAAGCCCTTCGAGATGGAGGAGCTGCACACGCGCGTGCATACGCACCTGCAGATCCGCAGCATGCAGGTGCGCTTGACCCAGCACAACCGGGAGCTGGAACGGCTGGTGGAGCAGAAGGTCAGGGAGATCTCCGATTCGCAGTTGGCCACCATTCTGGCGCTGGCCAAGCTGGCGGAATCCAGGGACGACGAGACCGGCAATCACCTGGAGCGGGTCCAGATGCTGTGCGCCGTGCTGGCCGAGCATCTTTCGGGCACGCAGGCCTACCGGCATCAGATCGACCGTACGTTCATCAGTGATATCTACCATGCCAGCCCGCTGCACGACATCGGCAAGGTGGGTATCCCGGACCGCATCCTCCTAAAGCCCGGCAGGCTCGATCCGGACGAGTTCGAAATCATGAAGACCCATAGTGTTATTGGGTCCGACACCCTGGAGGCGGTGCGCTTAAAGTATCGGGGCAACGCCTTTATCGATATGGGGATCTCGATCGCGCGCTGGCATCACGAACGTTGGGACGGCCAAGGGTATCCGGACGGATTGGCCGGTGACAAGATACCGCTGCCCGCCCGCATCATGGCCGTGGCGGACGTATACGACGCCCTGCGCTCGGAACGCTGCTATAAAAAAGCCCTGCCGCATGCCCAAGCCTTGGAAATCATCGCTTCAGGGAGGGCTTCTCAGTTTTCGGCCGATATCGTCGATGCGTTCCTTTCCCTGGGAGAACAGCTCCGGGATATCTTTGAAAATACCGGCCGCTATATGCAGATTCTGTTCGGTCGGGAATAGCCGGCAGGTTTTCTTTCCGAACATTTCAGGTGGGCCCCGGCCGTATATCGTGATGCGAATGCCCGTTTACTTGATCCGACATACCCACGGAGACACCCCTGTGCGGTTCTCCATGGCAGTTTACTTAAAACGACGGAAATCGAACACTCTCATCTGTAGCTGTTTGATATCTGCAATACAGGGTAATAACGGGTATCCTTACGATAGGTGAAATTTATCAAGTGGCTGATAAGACGACGACACGAGATCAAAAGAATAAAATTTGCCTCCGCAAAATTCCATCCTCTAAGCGAATACCATCTGATACGTGCTACTCTTCGACGCGTGGCTGAGGGCCTGGAACGATGCCGGCGATATCTGGATCGTCACTGCCGGAATAGGGCTCGGCTTCCGCTTTAAGCTTCTTGGTCTCAAGCTTTTTAGCCTCTTTTTGAATCTTTTTCATGTGCTGGTTTTTCTCGCGCTCTCTTTTCTTGAAGGTGTGTTTTGATTTATTAGCCATATAATTTTCCCTTACCTGTTTTTATATCGTTCGGATAGCGTATCGGAGAAATCTGTCAGGGCAAAGAGAAATTGATTCTCAATTTCTAAAAAAAACCCAACCTGTTTTCTTTGGAGCTGGGGGTGGCGTTACACCACCCCCCTATGGACCTGAATTAGGCCTTCATTACGTTTGAGGCCTGCGGACCCTTCGGTCCCTGCGTAATGTCAAATGTCACCCGATCTCCTTCTCCGAGAGTTTTGAAGCCTTCCTGCTTGATGGCCGAAAAATGCACGAATACATCCTGACCGCCGTCTACGGTAATAAAACCAAAACCCTTCTGCTCGTTAAACCACTTCACTGTTCCGTTAGCCATTATTTACCTCTTCTTTCAGGCCTTGTCCCTGGCAAAGAGACCGCGGCCCTTTTTAAATTTCTGAAAAACGATTGATATCAGACAACCTATCACAGCTGCGGTTTCTCGCAG
>JBDKSM010000062.1:0-74830 GCA_039680665.1 Syntrophaceae bacterium
CTCGATCAGACACCGACCCTTTCAGTAATGTGGTGTCTCATGGTGATGGGGCGGTCGGCGGCACGGGTCAGCGAGACCGGGCTTTTGCCCGGTCTCGCTAACAAATCATGCAACCGTATCGCCACGAAGCCTAAAACAGGTCTATCGCGCATGCGCTTATCCCGGACACGTTCGGCCCCCTTGAGATCAAGGGGGGTGGGAGATTGAAGGGTTCTGGCCTTGAACTCAGTGAATCGTGGAAATCAGTGGATCTCTCGTTTTCGCTGGTTGCTTAAGGGTCGGATCTATGCTACAGGGTAGCTCATGATAGGTGGCATAGGAATGACAGAGCTCATTGTGGTGCTGGTGATCGTTCTGATCATCTTTGGCGCGGGCAAGCTGCCGGATGTCGGCGCGGCGCTGGGCAAAGGGATCAAGAACTTCAAGTCCGCGGTGAGCGAAGAAGACAAGAAGGCCAACCTCCAGGACAAGTCCAAGGACGATCAGGCCAAGTCCTGAAGTCCTCCTACGCTTGAAAGCCCCGCGCGTTTAAGAGACAGGGCCTGGAGTGTATCCTAGAGTTCGCGCTTGTCGATAACGCGTACGGCCTTGCCCTCGGCGACCGGGATGCTGCCCGGCTTGCATAGCTCTACTTCGGGCGTGATCAATATCTCGTCGCGCAGTTCGTGCGCGATGCGCTTGCGCAAACCTTCCAGGGCCTTGAGCTCGTCGGTGAACAGGTTCGGATCGATCTCCACGCGCACGATCATGTGGTCGTTGTTGCCGCGTGTCTCCAGGAGGATCTGGTAATTGCGGCGCACGCCCTGGATGCCTATGAGCACCTCTTCGATCTGGACGGGGAAGATGTTCACGCCTTTCAAAATCAGCATGTCGTCCGAGCGGCCGGTGATGCGCTTGAGCCGGGTGTGGGTCCGTCCGCAGGCGCAGGGCTCGAGGATGGCGGCCGTGAGGTCCTTGGTGCGGTAGCGGATGATGGGCATGGCCTCGCGCGTCAGCGTGGTCATGACCAGCTCGCCCTGCTCGCCCGGGGCCACGGGCTTTAAGGTAACGGGGTCCACGATCTCGATCAGGAAGGCATCTTCCCAGATATGCATGCCGGCCCTTTGCGGGCATTCGAAGGCCACGCCGGGGCCGTTCATCTCGGAGAGGCCGTAAGAGTTGAAGGCGGCCGCGCCGAAGAAGTCCTCGATCTTTTTGCGGGTCTCCTCTGAATGCGGTTCCGCGCCCAGGAAGATAATTCTTAAGTCAGGAAACTCCTGTTTGGGGTCGATGCCCATGGTCTCCAGGGTATCGGCCAGGTGCAGGGCGTAGCTGGGAATGACATGGATGACCGAGGTCTTGAAGTCCTTCATGAACTTGAGCTGGCGCTTGGTGTTGCCGGGGCCGGTGGGAATGTTCAGGCAGCCCAGGCGTTCCGCGCCGTAGAGGAAACCGAAACCTCCCGTAAACAGACCGTAGCCGGTCATGTTCTGGAAGATATCGGTGTTGCGCACGCCCGCCATGTACATGCAGCGCGCCATGAGTTCGGTCCAGACATCGATGTCGTGATTGCTATGATAGACCACGGTGGGCGTGCCGGTGGTGCCGGAGGACGAGTGCAGCCGCACGACCTTTTCTAAAGGGGTGCTGACCATCCCGTAGGGGTATGAGTCGCGCAGGTCCTGCTTGGTGGTCAGCGGCAGCTTGGCCAGGTCGTCCAGGCTGGCCACGCCATAGTCCGCGATGCCCCGCTCGCGATAGAAAGGCGCTTGGGCGGCCCGCGCCAGGGTTTCCTTGAGTCGTGTAAGCTGAAGCGCCGCGAGTTTTTCGCGCGGCATGGTCTCGGTCGATTGGTCCCAGTACACGCAATACCCCCTTGATTCATGCTGCCAGTCGTGTAATGGGATAGCAGATGCACAGCACCAAGTCAAATGCGGGAAGGGGTGGATAATGAAGATATGCATGATCGGGAGCGGCTATGTGGGTTTGGTCACCGGCGCCTGTCTGGCGGAAATGGGCAATGACATTATCTGCGTGGACGAAGACGCCGCCAAGATCGCCTTGCTCGAACAGGGCGAGGTCCCGATCTACGAACCGGGGCTCAGGGAGCTCATCGTACGCAACCGCGACGAAGGACGCCTGCGTTTCACGCGCGAGCTTGCCGACGGCGTGAAGAACAGCCTGATCTGTTTCATCTGCGTGGGTACGCCGCAGGACAAGGACGGCTCGGCCGACCTTTCCTATGTGCTGCGGGTGGCGGGCCAGATCGGCGCGTGCATGGATGATTACAAGATTATCGTGGACAAGTCCACGGTCCCGGTGGGCACGGCCGAGAAGGTGCGCGATACCATCCGCGCCGGGCTGGATTCCCGCGGGCTTTCCGGCCTGGAATTCGACGTGGTCTCCAACCCGGAATTCTTAAAGGAGGGCAACGCCATCCAGGACTTCATGCGGCCCGAGCGCGTCATCGTGGGCACGGACAACGTGCGTACCGCCACGCTCTTGAAGGAGCTCTACAACCCCTTTGTGCGCACCAGCAACAATCCCATTTTGATCATGGATGTCCGCAGCGCCGAACTTTCGAAGTATGCCTCGAACGCCTTCCTGGCCACCAAGGTCTCGTTCATCAACGAGCTGGCCATCCTATGCGACAAGCTGGGCGCGGACATCAGCCACGTGCGCGAGGGCATGGGCACGGATGAACGTATCGGCCCGCGCTTTCTGCTGGCCGGTCCGGGCTTCGGCGGCTCGTGCTTTCCCAAGGACGTGCAGGCCCTGATCGCCACCTCCAAGAGCTACGACCACACGCTGGAGATCTGCGAAGCGGCCTGGAAGGCCAACCAGCGTCAGATGCGCTATTTCGCCCAGAAGATCATCGATTTCTACAAAAATCCCCAAAAGACCACGATCGCGGTGTGGGGACTCACCTTCAAGCCCAAGACCGATGACGTGCGCGAATCCCCGGCCCTGTACGTGATCGAGAACCTGTTGAACAAAGGCATGCGGGTGCGCGCCTTCGACCCTAAGGGCATGGAGAATGCCCAGAAGCTGCTGGGGGATCGCATCACCTACACCCAGGACGCCTACGAAGCCGTAGCGGGCGCGGACGGCCTGGCCATCATCACGGAGTGGAATATGTTCAAGAGCCCGGACATGGCCCGCATCAAGGACCTGCTCAAGACCCCGGTCATCTTCGACGGCCGCAATCTCTTCAACCCGGAAGAGGTCCGCGGCCACGGATTCACCTACTTCGGCATCGGCCGCGGGTAGAAAAAGCGGTGTCTTGAGCGGACGCCGCCCCGGCATGGGGTCAGCGGTTCAGGTTGGCGTGCAGGAAGTTGCCTTCCAGTTCCACCGCTTTTTCGAACAACTCGCCCACATAGACCTCGAAGTGGCCCACCGGCAGGCTGATGAAGGTGGCGCCCACGATGCGGCCGGCGGTCTTTTTGACCGCCGCGTACGCGATGAGCGCATCCTTCTCGGCCGCCACGATCATGGTCGGAGCGGTGATGCGGCGCGCACAGGCTAGGGGCCGGTAAAATGGTATGCTCAATGTTATCAAGGCCGGGGCTTCGTTTTGCCAGGCGCTGTCAGAGGGTATGAGGGCCCGCATGCCTCCTTCCGCGTCCGGCGTGTTCATCAGGGCGAAGGCCTCCGGTTTCCCGATGATGGGCACGGTGTGGCGACGTTTCAAGACCAGCAGGCTGAAGAGATCATAGAGCCCGTGCAGGGTTCCTGATACTTGATACTTCAGGTCGAAGAGCATGGTGGTGGAGACCCCGTCCACGAAGGGGATCTGGGCCACGAGAGCCGCTATCCCGTGGTCAGAAGCGGCGGTAACGAGCACATGGCCGCCGCTGAATGATGTGCCCCACAGGGCCACCCGGCGCGGATCGATCTCTGTGAGGGAACGGACATGCGTAAGGGCCGAACGCCAGTCCTGGAGATGACGGCGCGGGCTGATGAGGTTGCGGGGGGTTCCAGCGCTGTCGCCGAACGAGCGGTAATCGAAGACCAAGGCCGCCAGGCCCTTGGAGGCAAAGCGCTCGGCATAGGCCGGCAATCGGAAAGACCGTTCGGCGCCCAGACCGTGGGCCATGACGACCACCGGCGGCTTGGCGATACCGTCGGGCAGATACAGCCAGGCCGCGCAGCGTTCGCCCCGGCTCTTGAAATCGATTTCCAATCTCTTCATCCCGCGTCCTCCTTAAGGAAATTTTTAAGCGGATGGAGATCGCTGCCCATGACGGCATGCACCCCTTCCAGGCTGGGTTCGGCCAACATTCGCTCGGCATAGGCCCGGGCGCCTGCTGAAGTGATGGCGCCGATGCGCCGCTGAAGTCCCGGCAGATGGTGCGGATCGACGGACAGGCACTCAATGCCGATGCCCAGCAGGAAAGGCATCAAGTCGCGGTCATTGGCCATTTCTCCGCATACACTGAGCTCCTTGGCGGCCCGGCGCGCGGCATCGCTCAAACGTTTGAGCGTACGCAGCACCGCGGGGTGCTCGGGCCGGTAGGCATAGGCCACCAGGGCGTTCATACGATCCACGCCCAGCAGGTACTGTACCAGGTCGTTGGTGCCGATCGAGAGGAAGTCCGCGGCCTTGGCCAGATCGTCGATGATCTCCACCACGGCGGGCACCTCGATCATAACGCCCAAGGAGGGCGAGGCGTGATGCGGTATGCCTTCATCGGCCAGGGCCCGCAGGATATCATCCATGATGCCGCGCACCTGCTGGAACTCATCCATGGACATGATCATGGGAAACATGATGCGCAGCGCCTTGGTAGCGGCGCCGGCCCGCAGAATGGCGCGCAGCTGCTGGCGGAACTGCTCGAGGTGCGAGAGCGAGAAGCGGATGGAGCGCAGGCCCAGCTGAGGGTTGGGTTCACCGGTGTTCTCCCAGTATGCCGGCAGCTTGTCGCCGCCGATATCCAGAGTCCGCAACGTCACCACGCCGCCCGGCATCTCCTCGCACAGCCGCCGGTAGACCTTATACTCATCTTCCTCGGAAGGAAACGCGGTGCGGATCAGAAACGGAAACTCCGTGCGATACAGGCCGATGCCTTCGGCCTTGAGCTTGACCGCGGTCTCCAACTCACTGAGCAGATTGATGTTGGCACGTAAATAAACCCGCTGTCCGTCCTTGGTGCGGGTCTCCGGCAGCATGGTCTGGGCATGCGCGCTCGCCGTCTGGCGGGCCTGGTTGCGGACCTCGAAGCGCGTCACGATCTCGCGGTCCGGGTTGATGTAGACATTGCCCAGGTCGGCATCCATAAGCACCGGCGTATCCTGCGCCACCGAGAGCAACCCGGTATAGCCGGCGATAATGAGCGGCAGGGACAGTGATCGGGCCAGGATGGAGACATGCGAACTTACCCCGCCGCTGGTGAGCACGATGCCCGCCACCCCTTCGGCCGCGAACTTGAGGACTTCGGAAGGATACAGCGCCGGGGCGATCACGACCTGACGCTCATACAGACCCTGGTCATCCCAAGACTGCCCGGCCAGATTCTTCAAGATGCGGCCGGCCAGATCCTCGATATCCTTGACCTTGTCCTGGAGATAGGCATTGGTGCTGGCGCCGAAAAGATTGATATAGTGCTGGGCCACCTCGCGCACGGCCTGGGTCGCAGGCACCCCGCCCCGGATCAGATCCAGGATGCGGCCGGTGAACTGGACATCCTTGAGGATCATGAAATGGGCCGAGAAGATCAGGGCCGCGCTTTCCGGCAGACGCTCGGCGATTCTCTCCTGGAGTTTTTCCAGCTGATGATTGGTCAAGGCCATGGCCCGATGGAAATCCTCTTCGGTGCCGGCAAACGCCCCGGCCTTCTCCAGCAGCCGGACATGACTGCGGTCGAAGACCACGGCCGGTCCGTAGGCTATTCCCGGTGAAGCCGCCTGCCCTTTCACAAAGCCCGGCGCGAGCGTTTCGCCCCTCGCGACCGCACCGTCAAGACCTTTCAGGTTCATGACCAGACGGGCATTTTCCAGCACCCCCGCCAACTGCGTGGCCACGGCCCTCAGCGCCCTGACATCGCCGGCATCGAAATAGTTGGGCTCGGAATGCTCGACCACCATGACCCCGATGCGCATTTCCCCCAGTTGGATCGGCACGGCCAGAAACGACCGGAAGGCCTCTTCCCGGGCCTCCTCAAAATATTTAAAGCGCGGATTCGAAGGGGCATCGCCTTCGCAGATGGGTTCCATGCCCTCCAGCGTGGCGCCCACCAGCCCGGTGCCGCAGGCCATGCGCACCTTTTCGACCGCATCCGGGTTAAGCCCCTTGGTGGCCTTGAGCACCAGTTCGCGCGAGGCTTCGTCATAGAGATAGATGGAACACACCTCGGCCTTGAGGTGCTCGGAGACTTTTTCTAAAACTTGATTGAGCAGCTGTGGAATATCCGGATTCGCGCGCATCGAAACCGCGAGTTCGCCGATATCGTACAAGAGGCTTAAGTGATCATGCTCCGCCTGCGGCATGGTTTCACCCTACACCAACGTATGCCGGCATGCAATCGCTCCGGAATCTTTTAAGTCCGGGTATTGCCATGACGCGCATGGCCACCTACTATGAGATAAAAAACGGGGGAGGATAACCATGAACCTGGGCGTATATTTTGAGGAGACCGAGGGCTTCGGCGTCCTGGCCACGGCCGATGCCGACGGCCGCGTGGACGCCGCCGTCTATTCCCGACCGCATGTCATCGATGAGGAGACCGTGGCCTTTATCATGGCCGATAAGCTCACCCACCGCAACCTGACGACCAACCCCCATGCCGTCTTCCTGTTTAGGGAGTCACGCCCCGGATACTTAGGCATTAGGCTCTACCTGACCAAGCTTAAGGAAGAACAAAACAGCCCTCTCATCAAAGAGCTGCGACGCAAAAAACACGGCATGGAGGACGAGTCTACCCACACCCGCTTCCTGGTGTACTTTCATATCGATAAAACCCGGCCGCTGGCCGGGTCAGACACTGCGCCCGCACAGACATAGCAGGAGGCAAGCGCAGGGCTTGGACTTGCCCGCTGTCCTAATCGGCCACCATCAGGTTCAAGGGTTCGATATAGACCGGGTCCTCATTGTCCATGATCGTGATAATATCCTTGTGCAGCCGGCGTTTGTGTTCGCCGAAGATACCGCGTTTCTTGTTAAAGCCCCTGGCAAAGGCCAGGGCATCCTGCATGAGAGTGGCCTGATCCGGGCTGGCCTTCTCGAGGAAATGCTTCTCGGCCAGTTCGATCGCGCCGGCGCGCCGGCCGGTGAGTTTTAATTCGTTGTACAGATAATAGGGCATGGCCTTCTTGACAAAGGCGATCATGCCCGGCAGGAAGGGTATGCCCAGATCCACCTCGGGAAAACAGAAGAAACCCTTATCGGACTTCATGAAACGGAAATCGCAGGCGCAGGAAATAATAGCGCCGTTGCCGAAGGCATGCCCGTTAATGGCCGCGATGACCGGCATGGGAATTAGGAGCAGACGCTTGAACACATCGTTCATGCCGTACATGAAGGCCTTGATGGAGGCGGTGTCGCCGGCCTGAAATCTCTGGGTCAGCCATTCGATATCCACGCCCTGGGAGAAATTCTTCTCATCACTGGAGGTAAGCACGACGGCCGAGATCTCCTTATCTGCCAAGATCTCATCGAAAACAGCCAGCATGGCCTGGGCGAATGCCAGGTTATGCCGGTTGGCGCCGTTGTTCATGGTTACGACCGCGACCTTATCATCCTTTTTCCATTCCACGATAGACATAAGCCTTCTCCTTCTTCGCTGAAGTTTCTTTAAGCCATGATACACGAAATGACGCCCTTCTTCCAGGGCAAGCTCCATCGAACGGACGTGCGGCCGGGAATTCGCTTGACCATGCCGTCCCAAATCGATATTCTCCTCAAGCAGAGGACGGTATGGCCGATCTGAAGCGGTTCCGAACCACACCCCTGCACGTCCGCGGCATAAACGCCACGACGTACCCTGTGGATGACGACGCCATCATGGTGGAAGGGGTGCTGAAGGATGAGCGCCTGATCCCGACCTTGTCCTTGATCAAAGGCGGCATGTCGGCCCCGGGCGTGGTGCACGACATCACCATACGGCTGCTCATAAGGGGTGCGGCCATGGTCATCGAGGACCTGGAGGTGGAGATCACCCATGTGCCCCGGGAGCTCTGCCGCGAGACTCAGGCGGCCCTCCAACCCTTGATCGGGCACCACATCGCGCCGGGGTTCTCGGAGTACATCAAGAAAACCTTCGGCGGCAAAAAGGGCTGCGCCCATCAAAATGCCTTGCTCCTGACCATGGCGTCCGCCGCGGTACAGGGTTTCTGGGCGCAGCGCGCCGGGAATAAAAACATGACCATCGATGCGGCGCGTTCCCGGATGGACCCGCGCCTGCTCATCAACACCTGCTGGGTGTGGCGCGAGGATGGTGAGCTGATCAAGGAGCTCGCGGCCGCCCTGCAAGAACAGTCCGGGGTATCCTGATGGTTACGATCGGCGGCCGGGCGCATACCCTGGAAGCTATCCATGCCGTGGGAAAGCTGGGATACCCGTTTGCCGAGATATCGCTTAAAGTTCCGGAAGAAGTCGAATCCCAGCTCGAAGAGCTGCTGCGTTTGAAAAGCGTCTACGGCCTGTATTACCTGGCCCACTACCCCAATGAAGACGACCCCTTCGACCCGCGGGTGCTCAAGGACACGTTCCTGCCGCGCATGTACCGGCTCCTCGACCTCTCCGAGTCCCTGGGCATCCCCAAAGGCACCATCCATTTCTGGATCGACAAGCGCTGGGCCCCACCCGATCTGATCCCCGCCAAGATCGAGCTGCTCGCGAACATGGCCAGCTATGCCAGAGACCGAGGCGTGGTGCTGTGTATCGAGAACTTGAGCGAACGGGCCGACAGTTTCGCACCGGCCTTCGAGGCCGTTCCTGACTTACGCATGACCTTGGATATCGGACACGCCCAGTTGCTTTCCCGCACCAATACGTCATTCGAATTTATCGAGCGGCATTTCGATCGCATTGCGCACCTGCACGTACATGACAACCGCGGCGGCACGTCCGTGCATGACGACCTGCATCTGCCGCTGGGCTCAGGCTGCGTGGATTACCCGCAGATCTTCCGCGCCCTGCGCCTGAAGGGCTACCAGTCCACGGCCACCATGGAACTCAAGCCCGAGGAGATGCCCCTTACCCGCCTGGAGATCCTGCGCCACCTCGGTTGATAATACCTAGAAGGTCATGACCTTGTTCACCGAGGGCCAGATGATCTCGGCTTGAGGGGCATGCGCGGCCACTTGTTCGAGGAAGCCGCGCCTGTCCAGCAGCGGCAGATCAGGCACCACGCCTCCCGGCTCCAGGGGGACGGTGAAGTCATCGAAGTGGAACGGCACGACCGTTTTAGGCCGTACGCGGCTTAAGACCCTGGCCGGGAACCCTTCAGACCGTTTCCACCCCGCCACGCACACGAACAACACATCGCAGCGCCGGCCTTCCAGAGATGCGTCGAGCACATCGGCGCTGCCGACATGCAGGAAGCTCAGTCCTCCAAGCTCAAGCAGCATATTGAAGACCTGCCCGAGACGGTATTCACAGGCCTTGAGGGGAGGCTCAAGCGGCGGGGCGATCTCGCCCGGGTAGGGAATACGGCCGAAGAGGACTCTTCCGTGCCGGCCGGGAAGCATGCTGACGGCCGCTTGAGCGTCCAGAACGACCCGTTCTGAGCCGCGGCAGACCGTAACGCGCCCAGGCAAGCCGAAGGCATTCAGCAAGACGTCCAGGCTTTGGCTTCCGATGATAGGGGCTGTCGTGGATTCGGCGATTGAAGGGATATCCAGGGCATGATCAAAATGGGTGTGCCCGATCATGACCCCCTTAAGCACGCCTGGCAGGCCAGCCAGAAAGCGTGTGACCTCCTCGCGGCGAGGCATGAGCCGTTTGAAGAACACAGCGGTCTTGCCGGGGCGCGAGACATAGGGGTCCATAAGGTATACGACACCGTCATGGGCGAACTCCAGTCCGGCCGCCCCTGTCCAGCGTACGCTTACCATGTTTTAAGATCAGGGCATCCCGGCGGGAGGCCCCGCTGGTGAGGTTCGCGCCTGAGGTGGGAGCGTTGGAGACTGTCCCTGCTCCCCAAGGGGGGCGGCTGTTCGTTGCACGGTCTGGTTCAGGTTCATCTTCAAGATCAACCGGTCGGTTTTGTCTCTCAGCTGGGTCAATTCGCGCAACATCGTCTTCTTGTTTTCAGAGCCCTTGATCATGCGGGCCTGGATATCGATGATATCGCGCATCAACGTGAGCGTCTCGTAGGACGAGGCCTCCTGGCTGGGTCGGTCCATCATGACCTCGCGCCGATCCTTGGTTTCGGCGTGCACGATAATCGTTAAGGCAATAATGATGCCTATGAGCAGCAGAATTTTTTTCATATCCCCTCCTGAACATCCTCCACAACCAATCGGATTTTTCCCTTGGGCCGTGGAAAATCAGGTCGTACTATACACCTATTTTTCTCAATGCACAAAACTTTCCTTACCGCCGGATCACGCGTTTGACGGCTTGGCGGCGTCCCGGACTCAAGCGGTAGCGCAGCCTGCCCAGCATGAACGAAGCGTCCATCATCAGCTTGAGGGTCCATGTATAGGGTAGAAACCAGCGCCCTTCAGGCAAAGGGATCTTCGGGACCTCTTCCGGCCCGGCCTCGATCTCCTCCACCAGCATGCCCGTGCCGCGCCTGAGCTTGGAGCGGCTTTTCCCGCTGCGCTCGACAATGGAAGAACATGCCAGGAAATCCGACTGCAGCGTGAGGAACGGCAACCATGGGATGGGAGAATCGAAACTGCCGGTCTTGTTGGAGGTCACGACCGGGACATTGAGGCGGCGGGCAAAGTACTTGGGCGTATCCATGTAAAGATCCACCCAGACCTTACGATCCCGCGGCAGACAGAACCAGGGCAGCTCGGGGCACGAATACGGTATGAGGACGATGTCGGGACGGCCCTGCTTAAGAGCGTCTAAGCCCTGGTTCTTGGAGGTGTCGAAGCAGATGGCCACTCCGATGCGGCCGAGCGGGGTTTTAAAGACATTGGGATTCTTGTCCCCTCCCTTAAAGAAGAACGCCTCATAACTGGCCGGCTCGATCTTGCGGTGCTGCCACAGCTCGTCTTGTCCCGGTCCGGCAAGGATGAAGGTGTCATAGAAATCCTGGCCGTTGACTTCCAGAATGCAGGTCCCGATGTAGACTTTATGTCTGGCGCACAGGCCTCGCAGCCACTGATAGGTCCTGCCCTTGAGCGGTTCCGCCATGTCCCAGATTCTATCCTCGTACACGTACCCGGCCAGGGCCAACTCCGGCAACAGGATAAGCTGCGCGCCTTTCTGGACCGCCTTATCGATCAGCTCCTCGGCCCGGGCGCAGTTGCCCCTGAAGTCATTATTGTAGGAAATCATCTGGATCGTTGCTACCGTAAGCTTCATGCCCTTTGCCTCCTCAAAATTCCAAACCCCTTTACAATCGAACGCTCACGCGCCGGCTCAAACCTCATGGGGAATGGGCCTTTGGGGGCGCCCCTTTTGCTTGCTTAAGCGCGCAATTACCAAGGCCTTGCGCGCCCATACCGCCAGTTCTTCAGGGTCCTCAAGGACCTCGGGCGGCACTTCGTAATAGCGCATCACGACCGATCTGTCCTCAAAGGGTTTGAACGGTCCCATGCCCTTGGCCTCGAAGTCCTGAGCGGTGCGCGCGTCGGCCTTAAGGTAAAGGGTATCGTGAGCGATAATAGCACAAAACGTTCCATCAAGATAGATGCCAACGCCGCCGAACATCCGTCGCGCGGTACATGACCCGGCCCCGCTGAGCTGGTCCAGGACGAAATCAAGGAATTCACGGCTGACGGGCATGCGCCTCCCCAAAAAGCGCTAGCTTTTACGTTTCCCGGTCATGCTCTCGATATCGACCCGAATGATTGCGGTCTTGGTCAGGATATCGTCCGGATAGGTATACAACCGGTCGGAATAATGCCGCATGATGATATCCAAGGCCTCGCGTTTGTATGCCGGATCGTCGATCAGTCTCGCGCGTCCGAAACCGATGACGCTGGCGAACCGCATGCTCCACCCGCAGGCCGCGGATGATTCTAAGATCTTATGTTCGCTGTCGACCTCGAAGCACACCCGGTCATTGCGGGTAAGGATATCGAGTTTGCGGCCACGTTCGGCCGTGTGGAAAAACAAGCGTTTATCCTGGTAGCCGAAGTTCAGCGGCACGACATAGGGCCAACCTTCGTCGCACATGGCTAAACGGCAGACCGTGGCCTGCATGAGGATGGCCTCGATCAGGGCATCATCCGTAACTTCGCGATCGCTCCTTCGCATGGGTCATGCTTACCGGAACAGCCCTCTTTAGGCCAGTTATTTTTTCACGCCCGTTCTCTGATCTCGGCCAAAAGCTGACCGGCATGCGCATCTACGGCGTTTTTTAGCGGATCTACGCTGAAAGTTTAAAGGGTAAGGGCGTGGAACTACGACTTAGCCCGGGGACGCTTCATGGACTTGGCCTTGAATAAAAGCTCGTCGGCGCGCTTCAGGAGCAAAGGTGAATCCGTTACGCCTTCATCCACGGCCGAGGCGATGCCGCAGCTGAATCCGATCTCGATCTGCGTTTCGCCCACATCCATTTTGTGGTCCATGAAATAGAACCGCAGGCGATCGATATACGCCTGGGCTTCCTGGGTAGTCGTTCCCGGAAGGATGAGCACGAACTCGTCCCCGGCGAAACGTGCGATGATATCGCTCTGCCGGCTCATATTGTTCATGGCGGTGGCCACGAACTTGAGCACGTCATCGCCGATGTCATGGCCATAGGTATCGTTGGTCTGCTTGAAATCATCCAGGTCCATGAAGACCAGGGCCAGCGGGATCATGTACCGCCGGGCGCGGTTGAACTCGCGCTTGAGGGCCTTTTCCATGGCGCGGCGGTTCAACAGCTCGGTCAGGGGATCTTTGAAGGCCAGGGCCTTGAGTTCCTCATGCGCCGCCACGTTCGACAGGCAGATGGAGACTACGACCCCCAGCTGCTCCAGCAAACGCGGATCGAGACCGGGCCGGAAACGCTCGCTGGATGGATCGGCGAAATTCAGGCTGCCGCAGACTTCGCCGTCAAAGGTGATGGGTACGATGGCCATGGACTTGAACTCCGTGCTCTGATCGAACAGGTACAGGCAGGTCAGTTTGCCGAGCCCGGTATTGATCAGCTTGGGTTTCGTGGAGGTCCCCACGATATCCAGGAAGTCGTCTTTCTCCACCACGTTCAGATGCCGCAAGAATTCCTCGGAGGCCACAAAGGACTTCAGAAAACTGAACACCTTGCCCGACGAGATCATGGAGATCCATACATGATCGACATCGAAATTATCCCGGATTTCGGTCAGGAGGCGGTCGAAGAAGTCCTTGAAATTCAGAATGGACAGGACGCTGACCTCGACCTCCCAGAATTTCTCGGAGACCTCCTCATTCTCTTGCAGCCGTGCAAACAGGCTGTCCTTGTCGTCCCGGCGTTCAATCTCCATCGTGCTCACATAACCCCTTTTAAAGCTATGCCCGTCCCCATTTCTTCACGCCCGTTACATCCGGTACCGTGCCCTAAAGGAGACACGGGCATGCTGCTTACTGTATCTTGACGGAGAATAGCGGAATTTTCTTAAGTACTTTTTTCCATAGTGCGTATTCTTGCTTTGCATTTGAAATCAGTACGGTTGATATGCTAGCGTTACCTAAAATCCATTCCTTTATAAGGAGCTTCCCATGTTCGATTTTATCATGGACGATGCCAGACGGGCCCTGCGCGATGAAGCACGGGCCTTCACCAAGTGGGTGCCCAAACAAATGATTCTGGATATGGATGCCGAGAAGATCCATTTTCCCCATGCCTACCTGGAAGAGGCCGGGCGGCGCAACCTGCTCGGCATCCGCATCCCGGAGGCCTACGGCGGCCGCGGCCTGAGCTGGGTCGATGACACCATCGTGGCCGAAGAGATCGGCGTGGCCAGTTATTCCCTGGCCTGCCTCTGGGGCGTGGGCGCCGATATCGTGGCCGAGGCCGTCTGCAGCTTTGGGGCTGAAAAACTCAAAAAGGATATCGTCGTACCGCTCTTGAAGGGCAAGGTCTACGCCGCCGAAGGGCTTACCGAACCGCGCGGCGGCTCGGATTTCTTTGGCGCCACCACCAGGGCCGTGCGTGATGGGAACGGCTACCGCCTCACGGGACAGAAACGCTTCATCGTGGGCGGGGAAGGCGCGGACTGGTTCCTGATCTATGCCAAGACGGACGATAACGCACCGGCCCACAAATCCATCACCGCCTTCATGGTGCCGCGCGATGCGGGTGTCAAATCCGAATACCTCTACGGTCTCATGGGCGTGCGCGGCGGCGGCGCGGCCCGCATCACCCTCAAGGATGTCTTTGTGCCCGAGGAATATGTCCTGAACAAGGTCAACGGCGGCTTCGACGTCTTCCAGCGCATGATGATCCCGGAACGCCTGGGCACCGCGGCCATGACCATCGGCAGCGTCCGGCCGGCCCTGGAGATCGCCACCAAGTACACCGGAAGGCGCAAGGCCTTTGGGCTGCCCATCAACGCCTTCGAGGCCGTGAGCTTCAAGATCGCCGACGGCGTCATGCTCCTGGACGCCGCGCGCTCCCTGGTCTATTCCACGGCTTTGGCCATCGACTCCGGCACGGTCAGCCCGGGACGCTGCCGCCGCATGGTCTCCCAGTCCAAGAAGTTCGTTACCGAGGCCTGCTGGGATGTGGCCAACATGGCCATGCAGACCATGGGCGGAATCGGCTATACCAGTGTCTACCCCCTCGAACGCATCTTGAGAGACATGCGTCTGTCCATGATCTGGGTCGGCACCAACGAGATCATGCAGTACATCACCCAACTGGAATGGTATAAGGAGTTCGAGAAAAGTATCTCGAAAACCGACCAGCGCGACAGCGAAGCCGATGCGCTTAATGCCGACGCTCTCGAGGAAAAGGTCTTCGAATAGTCTTAAGGAGGGCGCCGGACCTAAAAACGCGGCGCAAAAGGGGTGCTATGCGTTCGCGGATGGAACACCGCTACCGGCGATTCTCCTGGCTGACGGACGTGGGCGGCATCAAGAGCGCCCTGGCCGAGATGCGCGGCCTGGGCATGTCCGAGCAACCGCGCTTAAACCGCGAATACGGGCGTCTTCCAAACGATCCGGCCTTGGACGAGGCCTGGTTCAGCGCCACGCTCACCGAAATGCTCGTAAGCCATCCCGAGAACCGCCTGGAGTATCCGTTCGGCCGGGAGCGCATCTATGATGCCCCCCTAGTCGGGTTCGTAGCCGGCGACGATCCACTGTTTGATGATTTCAAGCGCATCATCGGGCCTCATCATTTCACCCCGGCCGAGATCATGGCCTGGCAGGCGCGTAACCAGGGCGTGGCGGCACCGAAGCCTGAAGATATCAGCGTGGTCTGCCTCGTCATGCCCTTCACCAAGGCCACCATCAATGACAACACCCGGCAGAAGGAATGGCTTTCCGAGCGCTGGGCCCAGACCAGGCTCTTAGGGGAGATCTTCAGCCAGACCCTGGTGCGCGAGATGGTGTCCCTGCTCATGCACAAGGGCATCCTGGCCGTGGCCCCGGATGCCACCCCCCTGTTCCGCAAAAAACACTACCCAAAAGTCGGATGGGCCTCGCCCTGGTCGCACCGGCATGTGGCCTATGCCGCCGGACTGGGGACCTTTGGGCTACACGATTTCCTGATTACCGAGAAGGGTTCCGCGCATCGCATCGCCAGTTTCGTGGTCAACCTCAGGCTTGAGCCCAACCGTACGCGTCCTGAGGATATCCACGCCTACTGCCTGCATTACCAGGGCCGCACGTGCATGATTTGCGCCCACCGCTGCCCGGCGCAGGCCATTTCCGCATCCGGCGGCCATGACAAGGAAGCCTGCGCCGAACGCTGCAAACACTCGATTGCGTACGTGAACAACAATTTCCACATCTTCATCTATGGCTGTGGCTTATGCTCCACCGGCGTACCGTGCGCCACGGGCATACCCAAGGCGCTCTGCACGCAGGATGGTGCGTCTTGAGGCGGTCTGCGGGCTAGAAACGTGTCATCCTGCTGCGATTGAGCCAGTCCTTTACGGCCAGGCCCGTGCCGAAATCCCAGGGCTTCACCTGCTCGGGCGGCAGGGTCTTCACTTCGGCCAGCTCCTCGCCCAGGGTCATGGCCCCCATGCCGGCTACGACATGATAGGCGACGATGAGCTGGTTCATCTGCTCGAAGGCATAGACGCCGATGAAATCGACCCCGGCCGCATCCAGGCCGAGCTCCTCCTTCACCTCACGCGCCACCGCCTGCTCGGGGGTTTCGCCTTTTTCCAGAAATCCGGTGATCAGGCCGAACATGCCCTCCGGCCAGGCCTTATTACGGGCCAGGACAATCTCGCCATGGTATTCGACCAGGGCCGCCACCACCGGCGTGGGATTGTCCCAGTAGACATACGGACATCCTTCCCGCGAGCACATGCGACGTTCCTTGGCGTCGATAATGGTGGTCTTGAGCTCAGAGCCGCAATACGGACAGAAGTTCATCTGTGCCATCGTATTTCCTCCCCGATCGTAGGTATTACCGCCAGTATAATGGAATATCGGCATGCGGTCCATCACCTATTCTCTGGCTTAAGGTCTGCGCCGGAACCAGGGGGTAGGAATTGACTCAAGTACGGTTTCCCTGTATGAGAATGAGTCACAGCATGCTTCGCGGACATATTTGATGTTGGATGCCCGGAACATGCACTATACATGGAGAGGATATGCACATGGTTAGGGTAGCGTTTGTCGGCTGGCGCGGCATGGTCGGTTCGGTGCTCATGGACAGGATGCTCTCGGAGAAGGACTTCAAGGGCTTCGAGGCCACCTTCTTCACCACCTCGCAGGTGGGCGGCAAGGGACCGGATGTCGGGATGGACATCCCGCCCCTGAAGGACGCCTATGACATCAAGGCCTTGGCCGACGCGGATATCGTGGTCACCTGCCAGGGCGGAGATTATACCAAGAAGGTCTACTCTGAAATCCGCGCCGCGGGCTGGAAAGGCTACTGGCTGGATGCGGCCTCGGCCCTGCGCATGCAGGCTGACAGCATTATCGTGCTGGACCCGGTCAACCGGGACGTGATCGACAAGGGCCTGGAGAAGGGTATTAAGGACTACATCGGCGGCAATTGCACCGTGAGCCTGATGCTCATGGGTATCGGCTCTCTGTTCAAAGAGGGGCTGGTGGAATGGGCGACCTCCATGACCTACCAGGCGGCTTCGGGCGCAGGCGCCAACAACATGCGCGAGCTTGTGGCCCAGATGGCCGCTATCGGTAAGGCCTCTCAGGACCTGCTCGACAATCCGGCCGCCACGGCCCTGGACCTCGACCGGCGCGTCATGGAGACCCTGGTAGGACCGTCCTATCCGACCGAATATTTCGGCGCCCCGCTGGCGGCCAGCCTCATCCCCTGGATCGATTCAGCCATGGACAGCGGCCAGACCAGGGAGGAATGGAAGGGTTATGCCGAGACCAACAAGATCCTGGGCAACGCCACACCCATCCCCATCGACGGCCTGTGCATACGGGTGGGCTCCATGCGCTGTCATTCGCAGGCCCTGACCATCAAGCTCACCAGGGATATTCCGCTCGATGAGATCATCAACATCATAGCGGGAGCCAATGCGTGGGTAAAGGTCGTGGCCAACAACAAGCCCGATACCCTCAAGGAACTCACCCCGGCGGCGGTCTCGGGTACGCTCACCGTGCCGGTGGGTCGCATCCGCAAGCTCAATATGGGTCCTGACTACCTGACGCTGTTCACCTTGGGTGACCAGCTCCTCTGGGGCGCGGCCGAACCTATCCGCCGCATCCTGCAGATCGTCCTGGAGCACCTGAGGGCATAAAAAAGACAACCCTCTCCCGCGCCCCCTGAACATTCTGCGGGGCCGGAAGAGGGTCTTATGATTCAGATCTCTCACTCTTTCATGATGTATGGGTAGAGGCTGTTGATGAGGACGTTCACAAAAACCCGCGAGAGGGACATGCGTTTCTCCAGAATGGACATGTAGATATATCCTTCCGCGAGGCAAACCACATGCAAGGCAATGGCCGGTACGTCTAATCCTGGTTTAAGGACGCCGGAATCGACTCCTTCCTGGAGCAACTGGGCGATCAGATCGATAAGCTGGTTCTTGTAGGCGCTTACCTGGGGTCTGAAATTTTCTTCCGGTTTCTCTGAGGTCTGCAAGGCGGCGAAATGCACCATGTGGTTGAGCGCGACGTTTTCCTCGTAAATAGTGCTGAAGGACACCAAAACGTTGAAGAGCTTTTCCAGAAATGGACCTTGAGAGTTGATGGCGTTCTGGAAAAGTTCGACATACTTGGTCATACAGATATCCACCAGGTCGGTAAACAGGGCGGCCTTGCTGTCCCAATACCAGTAGACGAGCGCCTTGCTGCACCCGGCTTCCATGACGATATCATCCATGGTGGTGGCTTGATACCCGCGGGCGGCAAAGGTATTGATCGCGGCCTTGGTAATGTCGGCGCGACGCTGCTCCTCTTTCAGGTTCCTTCTCAGTCCAAGTGTCTTACGTGCCATATATACGACATAATATAGGCAAGCTTGTCATGTCAATGCCCCTCAATCAAGCAGGCTCCATTTGACTTGTGCCAGCGTAATCAGGTACCGTAGTGACATGACCCTTTTCCTGGCGACCTTCCAGGCGGTGGCCACCCTGCTGGCCATAGGCTGCCTAGGATTCTGGCTCATCAGCCGGCATTTCATCGCCGAGCACGCCATGGGGCCCCTTTCAGCCTTGGCGATCGATGTCGCCTTGCCCTGTTTGATTTTTGCCAACATCATCACCGCCTTCAAGCCCTCGGACTCTGGAGCGTGGTGGCTGCTGCCTCTGGCCTGGGCAGCCTTCACCGCCGTATCCTTCGCTTTGACCTTCATATCCTCATACCTGGCCGCCCCGGAAACACGGCGGGAATTCAGGGCCTGCCTCTTCTATCAGAACGGGATCTTCCTCCCGCTCACGATCATTATCCAGCTGTTCGGGCCGGATTCGATGATGCTGGTGAGTCTCTTCCTCTACACCCTGTTGTATCCGGCCTTCTTTTTCACCACCGCCCCGGTCTTCTTCAAAGCCGGCATGAGCTTTAACCGCAGCCGCATATTGAATCCGGTCCTCATCAGTACGCTGGTGGCCATGATCATCAAATTGAGCGGCGCCGATACCTGCATCCCGGGGTTTATCATCTCCTCGTTCAAACAGGTCGGCGCGGTTTCGGTTCCACTGCTCATGATCATCGTAGGCGGCAGTATTTTCCTGGATTTCCGGGAAGCCGGCCGTATCAGGGTGCTGGAGGCCCTAAAGTTCGTCCTGGTAAAGAACATCCTCTTTCCCCTGGCTGCTCTGGGCGTGCTGGCCCTGCTGCGACCGCCTTACCCCATCGCGCTTATCGTCATGATCCAGAGCGCGGTCCCGCCCATCACGGCCCTGCCGATATTCGCCGAACGTTACCAGGCGGATCGGGGCATGGTGAACCAGTTCATGGTGGTGAGTTTCCTGGCAGCCATGGCCACGGTGCCGGCGGCCATCATGCTTTTCGGGCGCTTATTCTCACCCGGATAACCCCGTGCCCGAACTAAATTTTGTGCCCGTGCATCATTCCCGCCAGATCAAGGGCCCTATCCATCATGGCACGTCCTGAATGCAGTCCGGGTTCATCGAGCGCAATGCCGTGGCGTACTGACTTATCGAAAAGGCCGGTGCCCTCCCGGCTGGCAACGGCTGAAGCGCCAAGGGGGCTGATGCAGTGGTGAACGCTGACAGGGATCATCTCCAGGGTGAGAAAGGCCATGATATGGGAAAGATGCGTGGTTTCGAAGCCGCCGTGTCTGCCCCAGGCCACGGCGGCGCTGATGCCGATCTTGTTCCTGAGTTGGCCGCCCGCCAGGTTGCCGAATACGAATACCCGCAGCCGGTCGATAAGGGCGGCCATGCGACCGCTCAAACGCATGAAATACACGGGGCTGGCCAAAATGATGATATCCGCGGCCTCGATCTTTTCATAGAGCATCTGGCCGTCATCGTTTTGGGAGCAGTATCGGCCGGGCTTCTGCCGTTTGAGACAATAGTTGCAATGTGTGCAGTCCGCAATGTCGATCTGTGAGAGATGCAAGCCCGCGGTGATGGCCCCATGCCGGGCGGCATGGTCCAGCATGTACTTCAGCAAAGCCTCCACGTTGCCGTCCTTGATGGGGCTGCCGGAGATGCCGACAATATTCAAGGTCATAGGGTCTCCTCATGTATAGTGTTCAGTGTCTGGTCCGGATGGTCACGCTTAGGAAGATGCCGCCCAGCAGGAGATAGGAGAAGGCGATAAGAAAGGGCATGTGGCTGGGGGCGTTCCAGGGCAGGTAAACCGCGCCGGAAGGCCATACGGAATGGATGAGGCCGAAGAGGGTGAAGAAGGCGCAGGCAAAAGCGCACAGGGCGGCCATGCGGGGTCGGCGGTCGATTAAGAGGGCCAGCATGCTGCCCCACATGAGTGCGGTCAGGATAAAGCCGTTGCTTAGCACGGTCAGGGTTTGGAGCAGAGTCTGCAGGCGCGTCGGGAGCTTGTCGGACGTGGCCCCGAGCGCGCCCAGAAACTGGCTGAGGATGATGATGACCAGATTGGCGATGACCGGCAGGAAGCTTAAGCTCACGGCCGGCGAGTGGGCCTCGGGCGATTCCCGGTAGGCCTGGCGGACGATCTCGAAGCCGATGAAGATGAAGATGGGGGCCAGGGCGGCGCGCGGGATGAGGACCACGATCAGGGACAGGATACCGATTATAGCGCCCAGGCCGACGCACAATCCCGTCAGCAGGGTATACCAGTAGGTAGCGCCCATTTTTTTATAGGCCGGGTGTCCGATATAGGGGGTGGTCTGATCCACGCCGCCGAAGAAGGCCGCGATCAGGGAGGTGAAGGCCTCGGTCAGGAGGATGTCGCGGGTCTTGTAATCGTCGCCCGCCAAGCGCGCGCTCTCGGTGTTGTTGATCCCGCCGATGATGGTCAGGAGGCCGAAGGGTATGGCGATCGGCAGGTACTGGATACTCTGCGGCAGGGCCTTGAGGAACCCTAGGGAGAAGACCGGCAGGTGGTACGCCAGTTCGAGGGTGGGCTTCTGAAACTCCGGCAGGAGCCCGCTGTATCCCAGGATGAAATGAATGGCGGTGCCTAAGAGGACGGCGATGAGCACGCCGGGCATGCGGCCGGGGAGCTCCATACGGCCCAGCAGGACCGCAAAGATAAGCCCTAAGGCCACCATGCCGACCACGATCTCGTTAAAAATCTCGATCAAGGGCAGGAAGCCCAGCAGTAAGAGTCCCACCCCGGCAATGGACCCCAGGAGACCGGCGGTGGGGATGATGCGCTGCACCCAGGAACCCAAGAAGGAGGTGATCACCTTGACGATGCCGATCATGAACAGGGTACACATGCCGATATGCCAGGTCAGAATGGCGTCGCCGGTGGCGATATAGGCCGGACCCAGCACGGCGTAGATCATGCCGATGGATGAGGGTGTATCGAGGCCCAAGGGCATGGCGGTGGTGTCGACCCGGCCGGTCTTGCTCCTCAGACGTATTGCCAGCCATGTATATACCAGGTCCCCGAAGAAAACTCCCATGGCCGTGCCTGGTATCATGCGCGTCAGGACAACCTGGGCCGGGAAATTGAAGGTGAAAATCAGGATGGAACTCAAGAAAACGAAGACCCCGAGATTATCCAGGAAAAGGGCCAGGAAGGCTGTGGTTTCCCCCCAGATCCGGTGCCGGTCGTGCATGGTTCCTCCCCTACGATCGCCGGTGCGCAGTGCAGTGCCGCATGATCCCGCACCTTCAGTTTTGCCACCCGTACTAAGGGCCTGTCAATGGGCAATGCGACTAAGATTTAAGGAGTTGACAATCCTGGCGATCATCATGTTATGGATTCGATTGTGGTTTGCGTTGTTTAAGATTGAACCTCACCGATGATATGATGCAAAGGGGGAAAGTGACGCGCTATGGCGGATAACCTCTTGATCTTTGCCGGGAAAAAAGCCTTGCCGCGGCTGCGGGAACAAGGGCTTGTACCGGATGATATCGAGATCATTGCCGGCGCGGCCGGTGGGCCGAAGTGGCTGGTCTTAAACGGTCTTGATCGCGCGCTGTTCTTCCAGTGGTTCACGTCTACCCGCAAACCCTGCTTCCTCATCGGGTCATCGATCGGCAGCTGGCGTTTCGCCGCCATCGCCCAGGGTGCCGCGGCCTACGGCCGCTTCGAGCAGGCCTATGTAGAGCAACGCTACAGCGACCATCCCAGCCCCGCGGAGGTCTCGCGAGAGTCTAAGCGTATCATGGATATGTTCCTGGACTCAGCCGGGGCAGAGGCCATTCTCAACCACCCGGTCTTCAGAATGAACCTGCTGTCCGTACGGTGCCGGGGACTTTTCCGACGGGAAGGCCGGAAGGCCTTGATCCCGGCCATGTTCTTGGCGGCAAGCGCCAATGCCGTCTCCCGCAAGACGTTGAAGTTATTTTTCACCCGCACGCTCTTCTATGATCCGCGCACCATCCCTCCCTTTTTCGATATGGATCAATTTCCCCTGCAAAGGACCGTGCTTTCGACCCGGAATCTATCCAGCGCACTCCTGGCCTCGGGCTCCATCCCCCTGGTCATGGAAGGGGTTATCGATCCGGCAGGCGCGAAGCCTGGCATGTATCGCGATGGCGGGATGATCGATTACCATCTGGACCTGCCGTTCGGCGCGCAGGGCATGGTTTTGTTCCCCCATTTCCGCGCCCGCATCATTCCGGGCTGGCTGGATAAAATGCTGCCCTGGCGCAAACCCGAGGCGGTCAACATGGAGAGAGTGGTGATGCTCTGTCCTTCCCAGGCATTCATAGACCGTCTCCCTGGAGGGAAGATCCCTGACCGGGACGATTTCACCACCTATCGCGGCCGTGACGACGAACGCATCCAGGCCTGGAGACGCGTGGTCGAGGCCGGTCGCATTCTGGGCGACGAGTTTCTCGAACTCGTGGCCGGATCGGGCATGCGCACACGGGTTCGTCCTCTGGAAGAGATCCTACGCCTTTCATAAACCAAAAGGCCCCTTAAAATTTTTTTAATTTTTTTTCATTAGGGGGGTTAAGTAATCCCAAAACCTGTCGATAGTCCCATTAGGTTCTTCAAGGTTCATTCCCCGTAGAACCTCCTCATTTAGCAGGTCGCCAAAGACCTGCTTTTTTTTTGCCGTGTGAAAGCCTAGGGATAGATAAGACCACGCCTAATTACGCGGTTCTTTTCTCCGGCCGTGCTGCAGTTCCAAGGGCGGAACATCCTGGGTGTTCACGCTGCCTTCCGTTTCTTCCCCGTCTTTCAGAATCAGCCATGCGGGCCCCATGCCGATCATTCGGCGCCCATCCTTGTAAGCCACCCTCCAGAGAGGATCTTTGCGGGTGGGAAGCGTTACGCTGAGCACGGTCTCGGCCGCTATCTCGCGCATGTCGCAAGATAACTCCACCAGTGCTTCGCCCGGTATCTTCAGTGCGTTTTCGTCGCGTTGCGAGAAGACAAGGGCTGTCACAATGACGGCCACCAGAAAGAAGAACACGGCAAATACAACATACGGCAGTGCCGCAACCATGGTTGCCATACCACCCTCCTTGCGGGTTAAGTTTCTATTGCAGGTGTTTGCTTCACATGCACCTATCAGCTATAGCCAAGGCCCATGCAAAAGTCGAGCATATCCGCCTTAAAAAGATCATGCCGTAATATGGCTGTTGACTTCAAGGGTGATAGTCGATAAGTGGTCAAAACAGAACCGCGCATCCCTAAAGCCGGGACAAGAGCACCCATGAACCCGATCCCCAAAAAATTCCGGCAAAGCGCGGGAGACCTCCCACGAACAATCATCGGTCGTTGTGTAAAATACCTGCCGGTCCTTAGCCCGCTCCGGCAGGAAGTACCGAAACCGAAAGAAGGAGGAAGGATATGCCAAGCTTAACGAATCGTATGGGCGCGGAATTTTTCGGTACCTTTTGGCTGGTGCTGGGGGGATGCGGCAGTGCGGTGCTGGCGGCGGCCTTCCCGGATTTGGGGATTGGCTTTTTGGGTGTTGCCCTGGCCTTTGGTTTAACGGTGCTGACCATGGCCTTTGCCATAGGCCATATCTCGGGTTGCCACCTCAATCCAGCGGTCTCGCTGGGCCTGTGGGCCGGGGGACGTTTTCCGGCCAAAGATCTCATTCCCTACATCGCCGTACAGGTTCTCGGCGCCATCGCCGCCGGAGCCGTCCTCTACCTGATCGCCAGCGGCAAGAGCGGCTTCGATGTCATGGCGGGTTTCGCCTGCAACGGTTACGCCGAGCACTCGCCGGGTGGATACGCCCTGTTCTCCTGTCTGATATCGGAAGTCGTCATGACCTTCATGTTCCTGCTCGTAATCATGGGCTCGACCGACAAACGCGCCCCGCAGGGCCTGGCGCCTATTGCCATCGGGCTGTGCCTGACGCTCATCCACCTGATCAGCATCCCGGTCACCAACACCTCGGTGAACCCCGCGCGCAGCACCGGCGTGGCGGTCTTCGTGGGCGACTGGGCCATTGCCCAGCTGTGGCTTTTCTGGTTGGCCCCCTTTATCGGGGCTCTGTTGGGAGGCTTCATCTATCGCTGGCTGGGGAGGGAATGATCAGCCGTTTTAAGGGCGGAAGAGTCCAGGCTACCACCACGACGCGCCTCGATTGAACAGGCATCACGTTCCTGGTGGATAGGCGCACCCTTCTGTAAGGTCATGGCGTACAAAAATACTTGACCGATCCATTGAGCTTAACCCATAACGGTATCGGGGGATAGCCATGGTTATCGCTATATGCTTAAGCCTGATTTTGGTCATCATCAGTACGTTGATCCACTATGAGTTCCTGCGCCTTATCTCGATACATGTGGACCAGATTCGCATATCTACGCGACCACGAATTCTCGTGATCATCTTCGGGGCCTTTGCCGCACATTTGCTGGAGATATTTCTTTACGCCATCGCACTTTTTCTCCTGCATGATAACTTTGGGTTAGGCGGATTTGGTGGAGTCTTTATCGATTCCTTCTCCACGTATCTGTATTTCTCAACGGAGAGTTATACCGCACTCGGCATGGGAGACATTATCCCGAAAGGACCACTGCGGCTGCTCGTGGGAATCGAGGCCATCAATGGCCTGCTGCTCATCGCCTGGAGCGCGTCATACACCTACGTCTACATGTCCAACTATTGGAAATTCGGAGAGGGGAAATAATCCACCATCTTATGCCTTGATCTTTGGTCTGAATTGAGGATAATCGTGCTCCGGGAGGAGCGCTATGCCCTACAGATGGTACGTGATGGTGATCGTATTACTCTGCCTGATGCCCGGGCGGTCGTATGCTCAGGATGAAACCTGTGAAATCCAGGGCATCCGCATGGTCTCGACCGGGCCTGATACGGCGCGCTTCGAGGTAGCCTACTTCATTCCGCCCGGCTTCACCATGCCCTGTTTCATCGGCGCTTATGTGCCGGACATATCCACGGCGGCCGCCGGGTTTTCCTACACCCCGGCCGGGTCTCTCCCGGAAGGCGTCCCCAAGGGAGCACGATCCTTCAATGCCGATACCACGTTTGCCGTGCGTTTTACGGACCCGCACACCATTCGTACCGGCTCCATCGAGGTAATCCTGTTTGAGAAGGACAAGATCCTGTGTTCGCGTGTCTTCGCCCTGGATAAAACCTGGGAAGCGCATGGTTCCGCCTTGGCGGACGTGACTCTCACAAACGGGATACTGGCCAGGACAGCCGTGGAACGCGAGGAGTGCGACCGCGACCGCGACGGCCTGATCGACGAGATGGAAGCAGAGCTGGCCAATGCCTGCCGGCCCTATGCACGTTTCGACAGCGATGAATCCGCGCGCGCAGATTACGAACCCGTAACCCTGTTCCAGGTCCGTCCGCTCGATCTGCGCTCCCCCGACAACCTCGCCGTCGCGATCACCTGGACCTTCCTCTACCGGCAGGACCTCGGATACGGGGAAGGCTCGTGGTGCGGCGGGGCTCATGCGGGTGATGTCGCCACGGCGTACTATGAGCTCTCCTCCAAAGATGGTGGCAAAACCTGGGCCATCGCCGTGATTAGACTGGGTCGCAAGGAACCCCTCATCTGGCGCCAAGGTTCTACGATCGAGACCTACGGCGCTCATCCCGTGCTCTCTATCTCGTCCGGCAATCATAATCCCTACTTTTCGGCTGCCTACGACGGCCAGGATTCGCTCTACAGTTTCTGGGGCTGCAACGAGAACGTGAACGGCCGGGGGGCACTAGTCATGCCTGACCTCAAGTCGGTCTGGGGCGATGTCTTCAATAATGTGGGCGAACCCGAGTTTCATCCAGGCCCGCCCTTCATTAACTCCCTCGAAAACATCTATGCCGGACAATCCGCGTGGCAGGACCAAAACTTTTATAGCCGTAAAGCGGGCCGGATAAGCCGGCTCTGGCTTTCAACCCCGTGGGAGGGCGGAATCCTCCACGGCATTCGCCTTGAGGCCTATGGATATGCGGACCGATTCATCCGGCACCGGCGTTTCCTGGGTGAACTGACACGCCTGAATTCCAGCATCGAAAAGCAGGCCGCCACGTTCTTGATCGTGCCGGGGCTGGCTGACGCCAAGCGGATCTCTTTTGAAGCCCTTGATCGTCCCGGATATTTCCTCTGCGCCCGGGATTTCAGAATCAAGCTCGTAAAACCGGCCGATGAGGCCGCCCGTCGGGACGCCACGTTCAAAAAGGTTCGCGGCCTGGCGGATAAATCGTGTGCTTCATTCGAGTCTTCCAGTCACCGCGGATATTACATCCGCCAGCGGGACTTTCATATCGTGCTGGAAAAGGGCAAAGACGATTCGTTCCTTACGGATGCGACCTTTTGCATCGTAAAACCGGAATGAATTCGCATCATCTGGGCGAACATCACCGATGGCATTGCTTCTCCCAAGTGAAATGCTGGCGTACCGAACAGCGTCATGATAGGACAAGATAGGAGCTAAGGAGGCCTGCCATGCGTTCCAGGACACGGGTGTTCTTCTTGATCGCCATCATGATTGCGATCGTGTTTGTCGTTGAAGCGGCAACCATGTTCACCCTCTATACGGCGGCCTTGCATGAAGAACGCTCGCGCTTGAAAGAAACCGCCCAAAGCCAGGCCCGGCTGATTGAAGCCATTGCCAGGCTCGATCTCCGCTCCCATGGTGGCGCAACCTACAATCCTACCGCGGCTACCTTGGAAAGGATCGCCGAGGCAGATGCCCATTATCAAGGCTTCAGCCAAAGCGGTGAATTCACATTGGCCAAAAGGCACGGGGACACCATCGTTTTTCTGCTCAGTCATGGTGGTACGGCCAACATCAATCCCCCCATAGTCCCCTTTCAGTCAAACCTTGCGCAACCGTCACGTATGGCCTTGCTGGGGCGCTCCGGCACCACGATCGGGATGGACTACCGCGGGGTTAAGGTTCTAGCCGCCTATGAACCGGTATCTATTCTGAACCTGGGGATTGTCGCCAAGATCGATATGGCCGAGATCCGGGCACCCTTCATCCGCGCCGGCCTTTTCAGCGCTGTCTTGGCCGTGCTGGCGATTGTCGCCGGAGCGTTTCTCTTCATCGGAGTTACCGAACCTCTGGTACGAAACCTTGAACAGAGTATCGCCGAGCTGACCGAGGCCATGGGGCGCGTCAAGCAATTGAGCGGTATGCTGCCGATATGCGCATCTTGCAAAAAGATCCGTGACGACGCGGGCTATTGGACCCAGATCGAATCCTATATCAAGGAGCACTCCGAGGCCGAGTTTACGCATGGGATTTGCCCGGAATGCGCTAAGAAGCTATACCCAGACATGGTAAAAAAGCGCGATAAGAGCTGACCATGGATATCCTCGCCCTGACCTGCGCCGAAGTCACCGAGACACTGCACCGCCGTTACGGCAAAGGCCAATTCCACGCCGCGGGGTTATATCAGGCAGTTTTCCGGCACGGGACCCGCAGCTTTGTCGGCGCCCCCGCCTTCATACATTCTCCCGCACTGGCCAAGCGCTTGGAACAAGATGTGCGCTTTCCGGCCGGCCGAATCACGGCCCTGCAGCGCGAAGAGGTCATTAAGTTCGCCCTGTCCCTGGAAGACGACGCCCTGATCGAATCCGTCATTATCCCCGGACCGCGCCGCACCACCCTGTGTCTTTCCACCCAGGTCGGGTGCGCCTGGGGGTGTCGCTTCTGCGCCACGGGAGCATCTGGGTTTGTGCGCAATCTCAGCACCTCCGAGATCGTCGGGCAGGTCATGGCCGCCCGTTTCGAACTCGGGCACCCGGTCGACAACATCGTTTTCATGGGCATGGGCGAACCGCTGGCCAATTTCGACAGTGTCATGCAGGCCGTCCGGGTGATCGGCGATCAGCGAGGGCTTGATATCGCGCCCAGCCATGTCACCATCTCGACCGCCGGCCATGTGGACGGCATCCTGAGACTCGCGGGCGTGCTGCCACCCAATCTGCGGCTGGCCGTGTCGCTCAACGCCGCCAACGACGAGCTGCGCAATTTTCTCATGCCTATCAACCGCGTCTATCCGCTGGACGCCCTCAAGGAGGCCCTGGCCGCATGGCCGCTCGGCAGGGGCGGCATTATCTTCATCGAATACGTCCTCTTGGCCGGCCTCAACGATACCCGGGAACATGCCTGGGAACTGTACCGTTTTCTGGAAGGCCTGCCGGTGCGCGTCAATGTGATCGCGTATAACGGTACGGGACCCGGTCCGTTCAGGACACCCGCGCCGGAAGATGTCCAGCGCTTCTGTACCTGGCTGGCCGAAAAAAAGCTCTTCGTGAGACGGCGGACCCCACGCGGACAAAGTATCCTGGCCGCTTGCGGACAGCTTGGAGCGGCATTGCATGGCCAACACGATTGAAAAGAAGCCGTCGGATCTTGAAGAGCCGTGTCAGGCATGCCAGGGTTGCATCCGATGCGAGGATACGTACTGCCTCTTCAATGCCCAGGGCGATCCTGAGGTATGTCATAAGGCCATGTGCATGTACTGCACCACATTTCTCACGAAACAGCGACTGTTTCTGAACAATGTGGGTTGAGCAACATCGGGACGGGAGGGCTTCATGCATATGCATATCAGCGACATAACGCTTCATCCCGCACTTTATCCGCGTGACGATGTCTATCCCTTCAATCTGGACATCCTGCGCAATTCCCTTACGTTGCCTTTCAGGAGCGCCATCACCTTTTTCATCGGCGATAACGGCACCGGCAAATCGACTTTGCTCAGGGCCATTACCAGACGCTGCGGCATCCATATCTGGTCGGAAAGCGAACGCACCCGTTTGTGCTATAACCCTTTTGAGGACGAGCTCTATCGGTATATCGACATTACCTGGAAGGACGGCCCGAAACCAGGGACGTATTTCGCGGCCGAGACCTTCCAGCATATGGCGCAGATCATCGACGAATGGGCCAGCTCCGATCCTGACCTGCTGACATACTTTGGAGGGAAATCCCTGGTGGCGCAATCACATGGCGAGTCGTTCATGTCCTTTTTCAGGTCGCGCTACCGCATCGAGGGTATCTATTTCCTCGATGAACCTGAGACGGCCCTTTCGCCGCGCCGCCAGATCGAATTCCTGCACCTGCTCGAAGAGCTGGGACGCGATGGCCACGCCCAGTTCATCATCGCCACGCATTCCCCCATCCTCTTGAGCTGCCCAGAGGCTACCATCGTGTCTTTCGACGGACAGACCCTTGGGACGGTCGCCTACGAGGAAACGGATTATTTCCTGATCTACCGCGATTTTCTGCTCAATCGGGAATGCCAGCCTGACGCAGGAACGCGGCATACTGAATCAGGTGCGCGACGGCCTTGAACCCCACCGCGGGATGCTCGATATAAGGCACCCCGCGGCTCTGAAAGTAATCCCGGGCATAATCACCGATCTCGCGGAAGATGATCGGCACCAGAGGCTTGGGCGAAGAGGCCAAGATTGCGAGGAATGAGGTGTTGAGATTATGGGCCAGGGTGTCGTCGGCATGCACGGGCGCAATGCTGAGCGGTGCGATGATGTCGAGGTTGGGGTCGGCGATCAGGGTCTGGACAATCTCATCCATGCCGTGCAGGAAACCCGCGCCGGTCAGGTCCAGGGGGTTGTCGGGCTGGGCGAAGTCCGGAAGCAGTTCTTGCAGTCTGGCTGTTGTTTCAGGCGCCAGCGACGGCAGTTCAATCCCATATGCGGTGCACAGGTCAGCGTACATTCCGCACAGGCCGCCCGAAAGGGTGCATATCCCCAAGCCGGCACCGGCGGGCAGAGGACAGCGGGCGAGGAGGCTGGCTGTCTCAACCAGCTCCTCGATTGAATCCACGCGGATGATGCCCGCTTGGCGAAAAAAACCGTCCAATACGGCATCGTTGCCGGCCATGGCGCCGGTGTGGGATTGAGCGGCCTGCTTGGCCTTGCCTGAGCGCCCCACCTTGATCAGGACGATGGGAATCCTTCTGCGGGCCGCCTCCCGGGCAAGATGCATGAGTCTGGGGATATTGCGGAACCCTTCAATAAAGGCGGTGACCACCTTCGTCCGGCCGTCATTGATCAGGTATTCCAGGCAGTCTTCGGCGGTGATGAGCGCCTCGTTGCCGGTGGTCACATAGAGCGATATCCCCAGCGCCTTCTTGATGAACTTGGTTACCATAATTTCACTGCTGGCCCCGCTTTGGGCGACCACACCGATGGGACCGGCCGCCGGTATACCCTCCACCGAAGCGCCGGCGAAAATACTGATGGATAAAGACGGATTCATGAACCCCAGGCAGTTGGGACCCAGCAGGAGGATATCGTGCGCCCGACAGTACTCTTGAATTTCGCACTGGAGTGACGCGCCGCCCTGGCCGACTTCGGCAAAGCCGGATGCCACGAGCAGGACATGCGTGATCGAGCGTTCTTTGAGCTGCCGCAGCACATCCTTAACGAGAGCGGCCTTAACCACAATGATGGCGAAGTCGATCGTTTCCGGCAAAGCCGCGATTGAGGGGTAGGCCGGGATGCCGAAGATTTCGGCGGCCTTGGGATTGACCGGATAGAAATGCACGCCCTCACCCATCTGGCGGGCATTAAGCAGGCAATTGGCGAACCATTGGTTCTTGGTGGTTGCCCCGATTACGGCGATATGCCGCGGGGAGAAAAATTGTTGCCACCGATGTTGGTTCCGTGTTTCCATACATGCTCCCGTATGTGGTATTCTCTATCATCAAGACAACATGGCGTTGACATAACTGTCAAGGAGAAAGCTCTCTTTTTAATGTCGGCGGTAAACGAGACATGGTCGGGGTGTAAGGGCAAAAGGGCATGCATGCGCGCACTGATTCAGCACTGCGTCTCCTGATCCGCGGCGGAAGCATCGCCGCCGGTTACGGTGTCGCCAGGACCTATGTGGATATCTTGCAGGAACGCTATGCCCCTTGGGGCGTAGAGATCATCAATCACTCGCACCATCGCCAGACCTCGTTCGACGGCATCGATTATTTCGACCTGGAAATCGATCCTTATCGGCCGGAGCTGCTCATGCTCCACTTCGGCATCGACGATGCCTTCTTCCCGGTCTATCGTTCGGAGTTCAAGGAGAATCTGGTCCAGATCGTGCGGCTGGCAAGGCAACGTTTCAACCCACAGATCCTCTTGCCGACGTCACAGACCTTTGATAATCCCTTCGACATGGATGCCGTCAATATCTACTATCGCACCATCCGGGAAGTAGCGGTGGATCTGGCGTGCGCATTGATCCCGGTACATACCTATTGGGCTGGATACCTGGAGCAGCATGGGTTATCCAATGTCGACCTGGTTCAAGCGGATACCCGCTATCCCAACGAACACGGACATGCCGTGATGGCGGATGCCATGGTGCACGTGCTCGACCGGCTTATCCCCAGAACACGGGTCAAGGCCTAGCCTTTTGCAGGATGAGACGGCCCTGACGGGCTTTTAGCAACCGCGCAGCGTTATGGATGGATTAACCACTTTGAGGTGGTTCAGGAACTCGTGGAAGCCGTCGAATTGGTGTATGAGCCTTATCTTGCCTTTGCTGTGTTTGAGAATAAGGAAACCCAGTTGGGTTGCATCCGGCTGAATGGAGATGATATCGGCCGGATTCAACGTACGCGTGCGCACCAGGGATTTGAGCTCGATGACTCCGAGGTCGTCAACCCGGATGCGGTACGGTATGGTCAGTATCCATATCCACGGCAGCAATGTTGCGGTAAGCCAAGCCACGGCCAGCAGTGGGGGCGGGACGCTGTCGCCCGCATGAACGGTCGTATACCAGAGCAGGAATATCCCTACCCCCGTGAAGAGGATAAGAATCAGCACCATCAGGATCTTCAAAAACAACGATAGGTACAATGGATAGATTTTGGGTTCCATCACCGCCCCCTCGCTATGTTCTCACATGACCTCAGTTCTGATTGTTTTCACGGAAGAAAAGTCGCGCATACTCCGCCTCCATCTCACGCATCTCGCTCGTGCGCTTCATGAGCATCCACTCCAGGAAATCGCGGTGCCGCTTGAGCTCCAGGTGGGTCTTGACCCGCGCTCGGGCGATGGGCAGCGAGAAAGGTTTCTTGATATAATCCACGGCCCCGATTTCAAGACCCAGCGTCTCATGCTCTTCCTCATTCTTCGAGGTGATGAATATGACGGGGATATCCCAAGTTTGCTTGTCGCTCTTGAGCCGGCGGCAAACCTCGTACCCATCCATGTCAGGCATCATGATATCCAGCAGGATGAGATCGGGAGGATGAGGCGAAAAAGCGATGGAGAGGGCCTTGTCGCCGCCGGTGGCAAACAAGACGGTGAAATCGTTTTTCAGGGCATCACCCAACACCTTGATATTGGTCGGCATGTCATCGACGATGAGGATCTTCTGCCGTGGCATATTCGCATTCATACATTCAAATTCCCTTGCCATAGGATTTTAGGCCGGTCGGTAAGGTAGTCGATATCATCCCGGATGCCCTTCAAACTACCGACTGCAACTCCACGCTTCCGACTACTACCCTGAAAATTCCTTCCTGACCAGAAGAATTTTCGGCAAATTTTCCATAAAAAGATCCGTAATGCGGGGATCAAAGTGCTGTCCGCGCTGACTTTTGATCTCATCAACGGCCTCTTGATCCGGCCAAGCCCTCTTGTAGGGACGATCATTGGTCAAGGCGTCGAACACATCGCACAGGGCGGTGATGCGGCCTTCGACCGGTATCTCCTCTCCTCGCAAGCCCTGGGGGTAACCGCTACCGTCCCAGCGTTCATGGTGGGTCAACGCTATGGCGCTGGCCAGCTGGAGCAATTCGGAATCATGTCCTCCCAAGAGATCTGCCCCGATCCGGGCATGGTTTTCCATGATCTGCCGCTCGCCGGGGTCCAGTTTGCCGGGCTTTTGCAGGATATTGTCCGGAATGCCGATCTTGCCGACATCATGCATGGAACTGGCATGAAAGACAAGTTCGCAGTGCTCCTTGGGAAGACCGACGGCCTGGGCCAGGAGGCCGCAGTAATGGCTCAATCTTCTGACGTGCTGGCCGGTTTCATTGTCGCGGAACTCGGCCGCTCTGGCGAGGCGATAGATGATCTCAAGTCGCGTGTCTTCCAGCTCGCGGGTGCGGTGCCTGATCAGATCTTCAAGGTTGTCGCGGTGCAGTTTAAGCTCAATGTGCGTGTGCACGCGCGCCTGAACAATGGTGGGGTTGATCGGTTTGGTGATGTAGTCCACCGCTCCAAAACCGAAGCCCTTGGTTTCATCCTCGACATCGCTTTTGGCGGTGATGAAGATGATCGGGATATCACGGGTGCTCTCATAGGTCTTCAGTTCACGGCAGACCTCATAGCCATCCATATCCGGCATCATGATATCGAGCAGGATGAGATCCGGCGGTGTCTCGGATCTGGCAAGCTCGATCGCCCGTCTTCCATCCTTGGCGAATGAGATCGTGTACTCGCCGCGCAAGGCCTCGCCCAGCACCTTGATATTCTGGGGGATATCATCAACAATGAGAATTTTTTTACCGGTAATGCCCTCAGACATGGGACGGCTCCAAGGGAATATCCCATTGACCGGCCAGATCCTCTAAGGAGCTCAAGGCCTGGTCGAAATCAAAATTACCGATTTGTTGGACCAGCACGTTCAGGCCGGGGAAGTTGACGCTGGAGCCGAGGTGCAGTTTTAACTCTTCCATGATGTCTTCCGCCTCCATATTGTTATCCTCTAGCGTACGTTTGAGTCTTGTCAAGAGTGGAGCTATCACCGAGGGGTCGGGAGGGGTGAAAACTTGTGCGGCAGTCTCGCTCCGATCGGTCTCCCGCATCGGCGCCAGGCGGGCAGCGGATTCCATCACTTCATGCCAGGCCCGCTCGAAGCGGTCGACCGCCGTAGTGATCTTCTCCAAATCCTCTTTGTCCGCTGCGGCTTCCAGTTCACGGGCCGCATTTTGGAGCGTCACGGCGGAAAGATTGGCGGCCACGCCATGGATGGCATGCGCGCGCTGCCGGATGCTTTGGTGGTCGCCTCCCTGAAGCGCCTCCCGGATATCCTTCGGAGTCTTGGCGTATTCACGGGCGAATTGCTGGATCAGATTCCCATAGAGACGACGGTTGCCCCCCAGCCTCTTCAATCCTGACACCGTATCCAGTCCCAACAGATTATCGGGCAGTTCGGGCTCCTTGCATGCGACCGGATGATGCTCGTCAACTACCGGCTGAACATACCCCTGGTGTTTGGGATGAATCCATTTCATCAGGATCGAAAACAGCAGGTCACTCTGGATCGGTTTGCTCAGGTAGTCATCCATACCGACTGCCAGACACTTTTCACGATCGCCCTGCATGGCATGCGCCGTCATGGCGATGATGGGCAGGTCCTGGCGGGAAGGATCGGAATGGATCATCTCCACGGCCTGGAAACCATCCATGACCGGCATCTGCACGTCCATGAGCACGGCATCGTAGCTGTTCCGGAACACGGCTTCCACGGCCTCCTGGCCATTATTAGCGATATCCACCTCAATCCCTACATTCTTCAGAATGGAGCGCGCAACTTCCTGATTGATAAGATTGTCTTCGGCTACAAGTACGCGTGCCCCTCGCAAATGCAGGGCGGCTTCTCGTTCGATCAGGGCCGGCGTGCGTTGCGGGGCGGGCGTAAAAGCCTTGCGCCCGAAGACATCCATGATGGTATCGAAGAGCATTGAGGGTTTGATCGGCTTGATCAGGAAAGACTGGGCGCCGGCCGCCAAGGCCTGTTTCATCACGTCTTCACGGCCGAAGCCGCTGGTCATGATAACCGGGATATGGCCGGCGTCAGGGCTACGCCTGATCTTCTTCAAGGTGGCGATGCCGTCCATGCCGGACAGCCGCCAGTCAAGCACGATGAGATCATAAGGCTGTACAGCCTTGCTCAGTGCCTGCAGGGCCTCTTCGCCCGAGGCCACGGAATTGGGTTCGAAACTGAAGGTCGTAAGGGTATCGTGGAGGTATAGGCGCGTATGCTCGTTGTCATCCACGAGGAGCACCCTCATGCGGCTCAGATCGGGCGGCGGATTATACTTAATAGGTTTGGCGCCTGGTTGCAGACCAAGACGCGCCGTGAAGGTAAAGGAGCTCCCCACCCCGGGATTACTGACGACCTGTATTTCGCCGCCCATCATCTCCACCAGACGTTTGCAGATACTCAGGCCCAACCCGGTGCCTCCATAGCGGCGCGTGGTCGAACTGTCGGCCTGAGTAAAGGGGCTGAAGAGCATGCCGATCTGTTCGGAGTTGATGCCGATGCCGGTGTCCATAACCATGAATCGCAGCATGACGTCTTGCGAGGCCTTTTCCTCTAAACTGATGCGCACGCCCACCTCCCCTTGGGAGGTGAATTTGATGGAGTTGCTTAAAAGGTTGATGAGCACCTGGCTGAGGCGCAATTGGTCTCCCATAAGCTCGTACGGAACGTCCTCATCCACGGTGATGAGCAGCTCAACGCCCTTTTCCATGGCTTTGTGGGACAGGAGGTTGGAGAGGCCATCCAAAACTTCCTGAAGGTTGAACTCCGCGTGTTCTAGGGTCAGGCGGTTGGCCTCGATCTTGGAGAAGTCCAGGATGTCGTTGATGATCCCCAGGAGGCTATAGGCCGAGGTGCGCAGCTTATCGAGATAATCGCTCTGCTTGGCGGTAAGGCTGGTTTTCAAGGTCAGGTCGGCCAGGCCGATGATGGCGTTCATGGGGGTGCGAATCTCGTGGCTCATATTGGCCAGGAACTCGCTCTTGGCGCGGTTGGCGGCCTCGGCCACGGATTTGGCCTGTTTGAGCTCGTCGGCGCGTTTTTTCTCGGTATTGTCCTGCAAGGTTTCGATAGCGCCGATGGCGTTGCCATCCTTGTCCCTCAGGAGTGAGGCCGTGATAAAGAGCCATTTGCCGTTGGCCCCCAGATAGGGATTGAACAGTTCGGCTTCCCAGGCCTCGTCGGCCACGCCGGAGCGCCTGAAGTCATCGCCGTAAAGTGATGCGATCTGGGCCTCGGGGGCATGGTCCAGCACCAGATCGGCCAAAAGCGGCTGCTCCTCGGGGTAGAAGGCCGTCCAGGACTGTCGCGTTCCCACCAAATCCCCCGCCCGCTTTCCGGTCAAGCGCTCCGATGCCTTGTTCCAGTAGAGCACGCTGTGGTCTTTTTGGATGACCAAGGTGGGGATGCTGTTCTGATCCACGATCTGCGAGAGCAGCATGCGGCTTTCGAGCAACTGCTCTTCGGCCCGGCGGCGGGCGGTGATGTCCTGCCCGATGCTCATGATCTCGCGCACCCGGCCTTCATGATCGAAGACCGGCTTGTTCTGCCAGGCGATCCAGGCCGCCTCCCCATTTCTCTTCATGCATTGCAGCCTGACATGCTGGTATTTATTGGACTCGGCGGTCATCTGCTCCATGGCGGCGATAAATGACTGCGCCCGATCGCCTTCAAAGGGTAAGATGGTGCCCAGCACGTTTTTCCCCAGGATCTCTTCATGGCTGTAGCCGAAAAAGGTCTGCGCGAATTCGTTAAAGAAGGTGACCACTCCGGAGGGGTCCATGCGCAGGATGATGCTGTTGGCGTTCTCAACCAGCTCGCGGTATTTGGTCTCACTCTCGTGGAGCTTGCGATACGAATCGGCGTTATTGATACTAATTCCAATCTGCTGGGCGATGCCTGCCAACAGGCTTAAGATGCTCTCCGTGAGTGGAGCTCGCGATAGCTTGTTATCCACCGACAGGATACCCAAGGCCTGATCCTTGAAGACGATCGGGGCGCAGATGAAGGCCTGTGAACCCAGGGCCTTGGCGTATTGCTGGCTGCGCTCTGATAAATTCTCGGAAATTTCCTCAACATTATTGATCAGGAAGGGTGTCCTTTTATGGAAGGACTCCACAAAAATACCGCGTGAATCGGGATTATCGAGGTGAAAGGCCGTGTTTCGCAGCAGTTGTTCCTGGTCGGGCGTATATCCGTACCCGTTCTTAAACACCAGGCGGGTTTTGTCCTTGTTGGCCAGCAAGACCATACCCCGATCGAAATCCAGGTGTTTCTTAAGGGCCTGCATCACGTACTCGAGGAGTTCATCGGTATCGAGGATCATGGCGATCGCCTGACCGATTTCCTTCACCAACAGGGCGTCATTATAGCGATTGTTGATTTCATTAAAAAGTTTTTCCGCAGCATTGCTCTGGTTCATAATATGTTTTGTTAGCTCTCGAGATTCCAGTTGACCGGCATATGCGGATATACCGAATAGCATTAAGATTGAGGCTAGGATGGCAGGTAATAAGAATGTTTGTGTACCCAGCAGGACAAGGGAGATTATAATGGCCACACAGGCCAGCGCGAGAATATTCCTAAGTTGCATTAGCCTATGGGAAGGAGTCATCTCCCATGAAATGAAATAGCGGCAACACGAACCGCCTTTGTGAACACATTCGGTATGATCAATTTGGGGGAATTTGCCTGTTAAAAATTGTGAGGCCGCTTCCAATATCCCCACACGGTTTTCGCATTGGTATAGTTTCTCATGAGTTCCGCTAACTGGCTGAGCAATGAATTCTACCCGATTCCTACCCACTTTACGGGATGAAAGTACAGCTCCTCGGCTCAATTTTGTGCCTATACGCGCGGCTGATGCGTAGACCGCAGCGGGAGTTAAAAAGCCTGCAACAAAATCCCGAAATGTTCCTCCTGTAGGCGTGATAAACACATATCGACCAGCCTCGCGTGCAATGTCTCTGCCAACCTGATTTACAACCGCCAAATAAAAACGATCCGACTGCTCCTGCGTGAACCAGTAACCGTCATCTTCATATTCAGATCGTGAGATTTGGGCTTCTTCAAGAATTCTGGAGATACTTACAGCAGGATAATTGCGTTCGATAAACTCGACAAAATTCCTTATGAGATCTATATGGTATAATCGTGCGCTCTCCATCTTGGACCTAGTAGCCCCCTTGCCCCAAAAGTACAAACCCCTCTAACTAGTATTTTTCTATCGTCAAATCGGGAATGGGAGTTGAATCTGAAATTTGTAGGCGCCATGCGTGACGGATGATTTTTGCAGCCTAACACGTCCTGTTCCTATAAATATATCAGATTCTTAAACCAAACTTACTCAGATAACTCAATACCGACTGCTTAATATATTTAGCGATGAACTTCATTTTCTTAATCTTGACTCTCTCCTTTAGGATATCGAGGTAATGCTCATCCAAGTGAGTATCCATAACCCATAGGCGATAACTCTTTTTATAAACAATGTCCTGCTGCTTAAGGTATGTTATGGGAAAGACCAGAACTGGTACCGTATCTGTGTCATACACTTTGCTTACAGTATTGAGCGCCTGTTCGAGAATATACCAGGGTAGTGAATTGTCGATCACAATGACCTTGACGCTATTTAAAAGTTCGGACATGTTGATGCCCAAGTCCGACTGATCAACCAGAAGAGCAGCTTTCAGCACATTATTTTGCTTGAGGGCATATACTGCACTCTTTCTCATTAGGCCGCAATTTCGATAGATTTCTTCGATTGAGGATTCTTGAATCCTATGCGTATTCATATTGATATGTACTCGTTCGACTTTTCCCACATTATCTCTCTCTGATACACGACGGGAAAATGCAAAGGCAGAGAGCATGAGCCCCCCCCCCTGAGAGGCGTAATACTCTTGCAAGATGTCAAGTTCATCCCGCTGGAGATAGTCAATGTTCCAGCCATCGGGCAAAACACTTTGGGCATGGTTAATATCAAAAGTCATATAAGCACAGTCATCCAATGAACAGATCTCAGGTTTTTTCAGCTGCCGGGCGAAGCCCCCAAAAAAGTAATCTGTGAATTTATTCCCTGGCTGAAAATAAAACATCTGGTAGTGGATGCCCGAGGAGGATGACGGCAGGCGATACAGACAATTCACATAATTGTATAAATGATTAATAAGCTTGAGCCCTGTCTGTTTGCCCCACATGGGCTTTGCGGCAAGATGGTGGATTAACCAAGATCCCTCATAGGCCTTAATTACGGATACATGTGCGTAGACTTTGCCGTTATCAAGGTACGTAAGTTGAGTGAAGATATCTTTACTCTCCTCATAGAGCCTCCGATAGGTATCCTTGAGTTTGTCCCTATGTTGGCTAATCATCTGAAATTTGTCCGGATAGATGAACCCTGAAGAGAAGAAGAGTTCCCAAAGAGATCCCATATCGATCCTGCCGGTCATGTTGAAATGCGGGTCTGTAGCCTTACTTACGGCATCGAAGAGACAACGTTGATCATGCAGAGCCATATCGAGGATGTAGAACCCATAATCTGTGAATCCGGGCTGTGATCGGCGACTGTGAATTACTTGTGCACTACACTGAAGATCGATACCCTCTGATATTTGCAAGGTGAGTTGGGGAATTATCATGCCTGGGATGATCAACGATTCCTTATCCCTAATCCTTACAGAGAAACCCGAGGCCGAAATGTCTTCGAGCTCATGATGAAGCGTCTTCTGGCACAAGGGATGTTCAAAAAGGATCTGCGGTGCTGGTGTAAGTTTTACGCGAGGATTAGTATGGTTACGTTTTTCAAGCCGAGGATAGTTATTATTGCTAGGCGCAAAGATGATGTTTGCTGATGAGCTATCACTTCTGAGAATCTGGCATTCAGCTGATAAAACAATATCATCAGACCTCCTCAGATGTAGCGAAATCGGTAGGTTGGGATCCAAAATGGGTAATAATGTATTGAATCTCACACTCAAACCCTTCTGGTTGAAGTTCTCTATAACACCATCCGCATGAACCTGACCTTGAGTTATGTGGGCAGAAACCCCATTACAACTATGCCTTCTGATAGCGCGCTTTTCATACGTATAGGACATATCAGGCAACCGGATAGTTATGCAATCTCCGGATACGGATTCCATTATCAAGGGGGCGAGGACCAGTGATCTGCTGTTATCGATTATCATGTTGAGTAGTGTATACCGCTTTGCATCAAATACGTCGGCAGATCCAAACCAAATGGCCACCTTATCATCTTTATAAGGACCTAGTTTGGCCTCTAAAAGAAACATCCTTCGTGATGTTTCATCTTGGATATGAACAGTTATGGACTCTCCCGTGAAATGAAGGTGATTGATCATATTAACAAGAGTCTTCTTTTTTATCGTAGGTTTTAAAGCGAGGGTGGATATTATTATTTGGGGATCGATTTCTCTTTTTGTGGACTTATTCAAACTTTTAGTGAATATATCTGTAGCATCATGTGACGAGGAATCGATCTCCAGGGCCTGAGCGTTGAGTTGAATAGTTGGGTTTGGTGGGGTAAAATCCACGAACACTGGCTGAATCTTTTTGTTTGTGGCTGTCTTATTGTCCGGATAGACAACTTTAACTGTTCTTCTAAAATCTTTTACACTCGAGATGGCCTTGACCATGAGCCAATTGATCGATTTCCTATCCGAAGTTCTAACAATATTGTTTTGCATTCCTTTTCTTAGAGTTTGAAAAAACATTGGATAGTTAACCTCCTTATTAAAAGGATTAAATCAGAACATCCCTGTTCCCCTCATAAATGTTATCTATTCTATCATCTCAATATTAATCATGATAAAAGTCAATCATGACCATATCATGACGATGGTTTTTTCCCTTTGCACATAATAAGCGGGGTATATGTAAACCTCCGCGGATTCCTAAAGAAATTGGTAAAATTAGTATAGTAGGCCTCGGAGCCACCAGGATAATCTTCGAAAATGCTTAAGACTTTTGGGCTCACGACCTTGATTTTTTTCATCCAATTGAAAGAGTCGATCTCATTAAGCTCTCCGTAGATAAGGTGATGCGCCATAAGATGCATATTGATTTCCCGGAAATTGAGATCATAGAGGTAGGCATAGAGTTTCCTCCCTGCATACAGATCAAAGTTATGATGCACCTCAATATGTTTCATTAATTTTATTAATGTGGTCTCCATATCCAAAGGGAGTTCCCAATGATTCAAACAGTTATAGTCCAGGTCGAGGAGACATAGCCACCCATCCGGTTTTAAATTCCTGGTGAGATTCTTGATGATATCAACTGCTCCGTCTCGAAAATATTCAAGCACAAACCGAACCCAGATGAAGTCAAATTCTCCTAAATCAGCCATTGGCCTTTGGAAGTTCCTAACCTGAAAATTGATGCCATCTGTCTTCCCGTAATGAGCTTGCGCATACATAATACGGTCTTCGGAGAAATCAATCCCAATGGCTTCTCCTCCTGGTTGTATGAGGGTATGCAAAACCGAAGTGGCCTTCCCAGCACCACAGCCGACATCCAAAACACGTGCGCCTGGGCCCAAGCCACACCATAGCGCCTGGGCCTTCACTGCATCTGAATCGGTCTTGATATCAAGACGCTTTGACTCCTCATTATCCTCCATCAGGTATTCGTTTGAATTCGACAATTTTAGCCTCCCTGCATTATTATGGAATTCAACACATCTCCCGCCAAACATATCCCTTATTGGTGAAGGGCAGAACAAGTTCTTCCATTGATATGCTTTTCATATCTTGATCCAATCTATGAGCATCTCGCAAAAGCACACCATACTGATTCTGCACTAGCGAACAATCCAGAATTCATTGACTTCAGGATCATATCGATCATGGAAAAATCGTGCAAACTTCTGACAAAAGAACAAAAACGATGCCCCAATGATATCGCAATAATTAAAATTATTATCATAGCAACCTCTAGATGCATCTCAATTATGATTACTCAAATTATAAGGAAAAAATTAAAGATGTCAAGATGATACACAAGCTATCTTAGCACATACAATAATAAACAAAATTTTTCCAATCAAACCATTTTTTCCTCAAAGAACAATCAGAACAATACATGTGTATGTCGGGCACACCATTGCAATGTTAAATAATAGCTATTATTCCGTTTGGTTAGCATGCCGCAGAAAAATCCTAGCATGCGGAATAAGCACCATTAATCCTCCGAATTGTTTCTGCGAAGGAGGCCATATTTCTTGTGTACCCCAACCTCAGATCGGAGTATAAAAGCATCAGTTGTTCGAAAAATCGTGGTGGAACAACGAGTTACCTCCTGCACCGTGTTGGAGGTCAGTGGTTATATGAGGAGCAATTATTACGTGCGGCTTTTGCCAAAGGCTTTTGTCGCACGCTTGCTAACGGGGAAGGAAACATACATGAGAACTGCGATCAATCAGGCACGGCAACAGTCCGCATACTCGGGTTTCTTTTCCAGACTCAAGACGCGGCATTGCCTGTATCTATGCCTGGTAGGGGCCATCTTCATCTACCGGTCCTGCCTCACTGCGGCCACCACCATCATCGGGGCGGCAACATGCCTGATGTACGCCATCAACCGCCAGAATCTCGCGCGGGCAGGAGCCGACAACACGAGTCTCAGGCAGACCGAGAAACTCATCCAGAGCCGACAAAAGGCCTTAGACGACCTCAATACAGAATTGGCCGTGACCGCCACCAAATTGACCCAGGCCAGAGGTGAATACGCCGAGGTCAAAGAACGCCTCAGCGAAGTCCAGCATGAACTGCTGACATCCGAAGCGCGCTTGCGTAATCACGCCGGAACGGATAAGGACAACCTGGAAAACCGGCTTCTGCAGGCCCAAAAAATGGAATCCATAGGACGCTTGGCCGGGGGGTTGGCGCATGATTTCAACAACCTGCTCTCGATCATGCTCGGACATGCCGAAATCGGCCTGGCGGACCCATCGATACAGGACCTGCCGGTTCGCAACACCCTTACCCAAATCCTGAAGGCCGGCGAGCGCGTGCACAATCTGACCCGGCAACTCCTGGCTTTCGGCCGCAAGCAGGCGCTCAAACGCGAGAAGCTCAACCTCAACCACATCATCCTCGATTTCCAACCGATGCTAAGCCGTCTCATGGGCGAAGCCATTGAGATACGCACCCACCTGGCGCAAGATATTTGGTACGTGTTTATGGACATCACCCAAACCGAGCAGATCCTGCTCAATATAGCCGTGAATGCCCGAGATGCCATGTCTGAAGGGGGCCATTTAATCATAAAAACCGCCAACATCAACAGCCAGGAGCCTCTGCCGGCCGGTGTCGATTTGCCCTTCGGCGAGTATATCGAACTCACCATAAGCGATTCCGGCTGCGGCATCGATGAGGATACAATCGCGCATATCTTCGAACCGTTCTTTACCACCAAGGAACACGGCAAGGGCACCGGTTTGGGTTTATCAACCGTGTATGAGATCGTGAAGCAACAGGGCGGAGGAATCTACGCCGAGAGCTCACCGGGTCAAGGAGCCACCTTCAAAATCTACCTGCCGCGCCATATCGGTGACGTTCAGCATGAAACCCCAAGCGCGAATGGCTATGCCTGCAGGTTCGCCGGCCATGAGTCCAACTTGGTGGCGGATGCGGATTCAGCCTCTTGATCCCATACGGCCGGATATAATTTCATCGTGCGCCTGCAAGCCACTCTGCCTGATTTTACCCAATAGAAAGACCGATCCAGAAATCATTAACATTCTTGACTTTTTATCAGGCTGGTGGTAATACCACCAGCCATATACGGCACGATGTGCCCGATGCTGCTATTGAGGAGGCAACGCATGGCTGATTACAACGCAATCGTGATCGGCGCCGGCTGCGGCGGCTTGTCCGTAGCCGCCCAACTGGCGAAGCAAGGCCACAAGACCCTGGTCCTGGAGCAGGCCGAACGCATCGGCGGGTGCTGCTCCACCTTCGAGCGCGATGGTTTTAAGTTCGACCTCGGCGCCTCCATCGTCGAGGCCACCGAGCTCATGAACCGCGCCTTCGAGCGCCTGGGCACCTCGATCTGGCAAGAGGTGGACCTCATACCCTGCGACCCGCTCTATACCGTGATGCTTAGCGACGGTACGCGCATGACCATCCCCAAATCCATCGAGGCCACGGCCGAGGAGATCGGGCGCATCTCGCCCCAGGACATCGCCGGCTGGAAGGCTTTCTGTGCCTATATGCAGGGCTTCACCGCCCAGCTCAACGATTTCTTCGTCACACCGACTTTGACCGGCGCGGACATGCTGAAAATCTTCGCGGGTTCGCCCAAGTTGCTGTCCTACCTTCCGCTCTTTACCTCGAGCTACCAGGACGTGATCAAGAAATTCTTCGTAAACGAAAAAATCCGCGAGTCGCTCGCCTACCAGACCTTTTTCATCGGTTTGCCTCCTGAATTGGCCCCCGGTATCTTCGCCGTCATACCCTACCAGGAACACGACGGCCTGTATTACGCCCGCGGCGGCATGATCGGCATCCCGGAAGGTCTCAAACGCGCAGGCCTTCGCCATGGCATGGAACTCCGACTCAACACGGCCGTCAAACGCGTCATGCTGAGAAACGGCCGGGCCATGGGCGTCATCCTGGAAGACGGCACCGAGATCACGGCCGATGTCGTGGTCTCGGACATCAACGCCAAGACCCTCTACCTGGACCTCATCGGGGAAGCCCAACTGCCCTGGCTTACACGCATCGGCGTGCAGAGCTATGAATACGCCATGGCCGTGCCCATGCTCTATCTGGGTGTGGATTATACGCCGCCGCTTAATTCGCACCATACCTTGGCCACGGTCCCCATGGAGTCCATGAATGATTTCTGGTGGGGAGACTATCGCACAGGCCGCATTCCGGATAAGCAGTTCGCCATCATCAGCTGGACCTCGCACAGCGACCCAGAGCTCGCCCCTGCGGGCAAGCATGTCATTATCCTCACCCTGCCGCCGGCACCGCGCACGGTCATGGGTAAAACCTGGGACCAAGCCAAGCCGGAGCTGATCGATGCCTATATCCGCTACTATTCCGACCACCATATCCCCGGCCTGGCCGAACACGTCACGGTCGCCGACCTGGCCACGCCGCTGGATTTCGAGCGCGGGCTGCGCACTCCGTTTGGCGCCATTTACGCCCTGCGCCAGGATATGACCAGCGAGACCGTGTTCCGGCCGGCCGCCCGATCAAAATCCGTTCAGGGCCTGTATCTGGTCGGTGCTTCGACCCATCCCGGCGGCGGCGTCCCCACCACCATCGCCTCCGGCATCGTGGCGGCCGACCTGATCACGAAATACGAACACTAAGAGGAGGTATCCATGTCGCACGCCAAAATCAAGCTCATCGCCATCGGCCTGGCCGCCGCATTCATCGGCCTTTCACAACTGAGCGAATCGCGCAAGCGCTTCCTCAAGGAGCTCCTGCGGCAGACCCCCTACCTCATCCCGCGCTACTTTGTGTGAAAAGCCATGACGGATTATGATGTCATCGTCATCGGGGCCGGCAACGGCGGTGTGACGGCCGGGGCGCTCTTAGCCAAGCAGGGTCGCAAGGTGCTGGTGCTGGAACAGAGCGGTCGCATCGGCGGCTGCTGCTCCACCTTTGAGAAGGATGGCTACCGTTTCGATGTCGGCGCCTCCATCGTGGAGGTCATCCGGCCCATCGAGATCGCCTTTGAAAAGCTGGGGACCACGTTCCAGAAGGAGGTGGACCTGATCACCTGCGATCCGGTCATGACCATCATCGACCGCGACGGCAGCCGGATCACCTACCCTTCTTCCATCGATGCCACGGCCGAGGCCATCTCCGCCATCTCGGCCGCGGACGGCAAGCGCTGGTACGAGTTCGTTGCCTTGATGGCCGAGTTCACCGAGGTGGCGCTGGACGCCTTCTTTGTCCAACCGGCCGAAACCCTGGCCGACATGGCGCGGATGTTCAAGAAGGATCCGCGCTTCTTCAAGTTTCTGCCCCTGTTCCTGAAAAGCTATCAGGATCTGATCGAGAAATATTTCAAGGACGAGCGCATCCTCAAAACCATGGGCTACCAGTCGCTCTATTTCGGGCATCCTCCGGCCCATATACCGGGCATCTTCGCGCTTATCCCCTACACCGAGCACCTGGGCGTCTACTACCCACGCGGGGGTATGATCAAGATTCCCGAGGCGATCAGACGCTGCGGGGAAAAGCTCGGCATGGAGGTACGACTCAATACCCTGGTTGCGCGTATCATGGTGAAAAAGCGCCGGGTCGAGGGCGTGGTCCTGGCCGACGGGACCGAGATCACGGCCAAAATCGTGGTGTCCAACATCAACGCCCGCACGCTCTACCTGGACCTGATCGGCGAAGAGCACCTTCCAGCCCTGGCGCGCGCCGGCATCAAGAGCTACCGCTATTCCAAGGCCGTGCCCATGATCTATGTCGGTCTGGACTACACCCCGCCGCTTGATTCCCATCACAGCCTGATAGCCATCACCCCCGAAGGGGTCAACAACTACTGGTGGCACAATGTCGAAAAAGGCCGCCTGCCCCAGCAAAACTTCGGGCTCATCTGCTGGCCCACGCACGCCGATGCATCGCTGGCGCCTCAAGGTCGCCATGTTTTGAACCTCATCCCCGAAGGATTCTATCACCTGGAAGGCACGGACTGGGATACGGAAAAGCCGCGTTTCATCGAACGCACCCTGGCCGACCTTGACCGCTTCGCCGTACCGGGGATCAGAGACCATGTAACGGTCGTGGAATGCTCCACGCCCCTGGACTTCGAACGCCGCCTGCGCCTGCCCGAAGGCTCCATCTACGCCCTGCAGCAGGATCTAAGCGCCGCGGCGGTCTTCAGGCCCAATGCGCGTTCCCGCGGCATCAAGGGCCTCTACCTCACCGGATCGTCCACCCACCCCGGCGGCGGAGTGCCCACCACAATCGCATCGGGCATCATCGCCAGCAGCCTCATCGCGCAGTACGAACAGTAAACCGGACAGCGCCTCCTTCAAAAATTACTGAAGGGGGCGCTGACGCGCCGGCCCTGTCACCATCAGGCGGAATAGAGTTGACAGCAGGCGCGCTCAGTGGGAAAATCCACCTCGTTTTTCATTGCATGAAAGCTGCTATGCATGATGGGAAGGAGGCCGATGAGTTTCAAGCAGTCCCTGGTCGCATGGGTAATGCGGCAAAAAGCCTTGTTGAGCCCCGGACACCGCGCCATCGAGTGGCCCTTTTTCCTGGGACATATCCCGGTGCTACGTGAGATACACCCCTGGATGGACAAGCGCAAAAGCAGCATCACCTATCTGCCGATCAATGAGGGCCTTGCCGCCGAGGGCATGCCTACGCCCCCTGATATCATCGCCGATTTTATCAAGCGCACGCCCTACCGCGTAATCATGAACAACTGCCTGTGCCGTACCGCCCGGGACTGCCAGGATTACCCATTGGACCTGGGCTGCCTTTTCATGGGGCACAGCGCCCTTGCTCTGCCGGAGCGGATCAGCCGCCGGGTGGATGCGCCTGAAGCGCTGCGGCACCTTGATCGGGCGGTGGAAGCCGGCTTGGTGCCGCTGGTCGGCAAGGTGCGTTTCGACAACTTTGCCTTTTTGATCCCGGATGAGAAAAAACTTTTAAGCGTCTGTTTCTGCTGCCCCTGCTGCTGCATGATGGCCTATTACCGACATATCCCACCGCTACAGCTCGATACGGTCTTCCCCCGTCTGGAAGGCCTGACCATTGAAGTTACCGATGCCTGCCAGGGCTGCGGCACCTGCGCGCAGCATTGCTATGTGAAGGCCATCCATGTGGAAAACGGCCGTGCCGTGCACTCTGCAACCTGCCGCGGATGCGGGCGCTGCGCGCGGTTCTGCCCGCATGGGGCCGTGCGGATAACACTTGCCAAGCCGGACTACCATCAGGAGGTTTTACAGCGCATCAATGCCGCTGTTGATATCGGTTAGATGGGGAGCATCAGATATCATGTATTTTAATGGAACGCTTGCTATGAAGACAATGCCCTGTGAGACCAGCGCCACGGACTTCTTTGACCTGGAGATCGGATTCTGATCGAGTTCAACGCCACCTATTTCGTCGGGCTGAGTTCGCATGCTGGACAGGGCCGTGTTCTCTCTGACAATGATATGCTGTCCCTGCTCGGCCCTGACAAGGACGTGATCACCTCAGTGGCCCTTGTCCAGTACATGATCGGAGCGGCCCCGGCGAACACCAGTCTCAGCATCATTTTACCCGGCGGGCGCCAAGCTGCAAACCGACGACCGCCAGTCTGTCGCCGTCATAGAGCGCATCGCCCATCTGCGGGCACTGGAGCAAACCTCGACGGGTGTGGCATCGTCCGCTCTCAGGTGAACTCTTTTAAAAGCACCCGACGCGAACAGCACGTCAGAAAAGCGTGCCGCAGGTCATCGGCACCTGCTGGGAGGCTCGCCCTTTTTTCTTCTCCTTACTGACGGCGATCTTTTTCGGATTTGGAAAATGCGGGCATGCCTTGAGGCAAGCCGTACAGTCGATACCGTAGGTCTCGAAGAAGTTGAGCGAGCTCAGTTCCATGAAACGGGTCAACGCCCTGCTGCCGGCGACGAACCGCTTGAGAGCGGGCAGCATGAAGGCGGGCGGCAGCATGACATGTTTGATGCACTTGCCCAAACAGGCGAGCTTGTCGACCTTACCGTCATGAATAGCGCCGATGGGGCAGGCGCGCTCGCAGACGCGACACTCCTGAGGGCAAGGCTCGAAATCGCTCTTTAGCGCGTATTCCGGCCACTCCATGGCGGTCAAAAGTGCGCCTAAACGCATGATATTGCCATGGTGCGGGTTGATGAGCAAAGAATTCCGTCCGAGCTTGCCCAGCCCGGCGGCGGCCGCGGCATGTTTCAGGCTGATGTACCCCCTGGGCTCGCCCTCGTAAAACTTTAAGGGGCTGTAGGCCGGAATCGGCAGCGCCAGGTAGCCGGCCTCCTGGATCAGCATGCTTACGTTATCCGCCAGCTTGTCCATGAGCAGGTAGTACATATAGGCCGAACGCTGGTAAAATGTGTTCTTGACACTTTCGGGGGTAAGGAAAACACTCAGCGGCAACGGCTTGGCAAAGACGAGCACGCTTTTGGCTTCGGGCATCAGGTCCATGGGTCTGAACCCGTGTGGCGCTTCGGCATTAAGCGTCTCGGCGCGCGCCGCGCCCATAAGCACGCCCTCCAGTTCCACTACTTTCTTGACCGCTTTGACGACATCCATTGGCATATGCTCCTCCTTACATATTCTCACCACATTTCATTTTCTCTATCAAGGCCGCATCCGTGCAATAAGGGCTTCAAGATAGCGTGATTTAACCTGACGGGAGGCCAGGGCCTGTTTGATGGGCGGCAGCCGCAGGATGACGCCCAGAACGGCGGCCATGGCGCGGTGGTTCCACAAGGCCTGGTTATCAAATATCAGGTCCTGCAGCCGGCCCCGCTCAATGGCCATGACCACGGCCCGATGGGTTGAATCCAGTGGCGTGATCACGCGCTTGTCCCGTGGCGTAAGCCGCAGGCAGTTCTGCGGACACACCCGCACGCAGACCCCGCAGCCCAGGCAGACGGCGGTATCGATATGCGCCACTTTACGCCTGGGATGTCGCGGATCATGGGCCTCGACCACCCCCACGGCCTGAACCGGACAGATCTCAGCGCACTTGCCGCACCCTGTGCAGGTTTCAGCCTGCAGGGTAGGCAGATAATTGGTAGTGTGCACCGGATGCAGGAACCCGAAGCGCTGCGCGGCCAGCATGGCCTCGCAACAGCAGCCGCAGCAATTGCAGATGAAGTTCACGTACTCTCTCACGTTATCGCCGAACTGTACCAGATTGAGGCCCCGGGCCTGGTCCAACAGGTCCAGGGCTTCGACTGTATCGATCCTCCGGATGACCCCGTGCTTGATCAGTGAGGCCGCCGTGTTGTTGAAGGTCATGCAGATGTCCAGCGGCGCGGCGCAGGCCTTGCCCAGATGCCCCATCTTATGCCGGCAATAGCATACGCCGACGCCGATGAAGGGCGCGGTCCGGACAACCTCGCCGGCGCGTTCATAGTCCATGACCGTCAGGCTCAATTCCGGGGTCAGGGCCGGTTCATTGACGAAGACCCGGCCCAGCTTGGTATCACCGGTGCCAAAGAGCGCACGGATGAAGTCTTCCTCCACGTTGAGGTATTGGTGGAAGAGTTGGGCTAAAAGCTGCTGGTCGATATCACCTCGCAGGCGCATCATGGAGAACTCAAAAAATCCGGCCATGGGCGGGGGCAGCACATAGGTCGGTTGTCCATCCTGCTCGATATCCAGGAGGATGGCCCGGTCAGCCAGGCCGTCCAAAATGGTACGGGCCTCGTGTTCCTGCACCTTCCAAATCCTCGCCGCAGTCTTGACCGTAAAGGGTTTGATGGGCAGCAAGGCCACCCGGGCGGCGTCCTGTTCGGAGAACAGAATTTTGAGAATGCGGTAAAGCGTCTGTGAGGGCGGCGCACCCTGGGGGAAACGGTTCAGCCGCTGAACCAGTCGCTGATACCCGGATGATTGGCTTACATGCGCCATACCGCATTATAACCAGGGCCATCAGATTTGTAAAAGTGAAAATCCTACCCACATCCTCAATCCATGATCTCGGCAACGCTAGTAAACATACCGACCACCCGATATTGCATCGGGGGAACTTTATGAGGACTTCTCTCAGAAAGAGTCACCTGCGATTTCTTCTCACGGCCTTCCATGGGATGGGGAGTGCCTTACTTTTATCCAATCTTCACACAATCTTCCCCTGGGTCTGAAATCACCTTGACACATAAAATCCCGCTTCATATACTCCATCTGATACACAATTTAGGCCTTATCAATCTGGAAGGAGGAACACATGTCTCACAAACCGGTAGAAATCGTTGAAATAGCTGGGAATGCAGGAATGTACAAGGCAAACTTGGGAGCACCCAATTTCCTGGTAAGAAGCTTCATGGCAGGCCTTTTTATCGCGGTAGGCGGCGCGCTGTGCACCGTCTGCGCTACGGGGGTGGATAAAACCTTGGGACCCGGATTCAAGTCACTTATTGCGGGCTCGGTCTTCCCGGTAGGCCTCATTGCCATCGTACTTACCGGCATGTCACTGTTCACCGGTGATACGATGCTTATCCCCATGGCGGTGTTCCAGAAAAAAACCACGTGGAGCAAAGTGGCCAATGCCTGGTTCTGGGTCTATATCGGGAATTTCATCGGCTCGGTTTTCTGGGCCTACCTGATGGTCGTCGGTCCCTTCTGCAAAGGCGGCGGCCCTGAACTGACGGTCTTCGGACAGAGCGCCATCGCTATTGCCGAAGCCAAGACACTGCCTTACATCGCAGCCGGCACCATCGGTTACTGGTCCGCATTCATGAAGGGCATTGGCTGCAACCTGCTCGTAAACGTAGCTATCCTGTTAGCCTTCTCATCAAAGGCCATGATCGGAAAGTTTTTCGGTATTTGGTTCCCCATCATGGCGTTCGTTGCCTCAGGTTTTGAGCACTGTGTCGCCAACATGTATTTCATCCCCGCGGGCATCATGCTGGGAGCCAATGTCACCTGGGCGCAATTCATCCAGTGGAACTTGATCCCCGTAACCATAGGAAATATCGTGGGAGGATTTATTTTTATCGGCGCGGTCTATTTCTATTCCTTCAAGAAAGAGCTGTCCTCCATGTCACCGTCATGATCCTGCATGGCAGAACAGACGACATGAGAAAACCTTACCTCGGCTTTTCCGCCGTGGGCTAGACATGCTGCCCCCTGGATTCCTTAAGCCTTGCCCGTGGAATCCAGGGGGAGTAATACTTATCACTTGCGAAAAAGATCGCTGGACACCTTCGATAGTCCCGACAAGGAATCACAGGACATGGATCTATCTACCTACCTGAAAATTCAATACAATTACTCATTGTTCCGATAATAATCACATGATCGACAAGCCCCCCTGGGGAAAATATCGCGTTCTCGTGGTTGACGACAGCTCATTCATACGCAAGGCGCTGGCCCATCAGCTCGAGGGGATCGGCATAGAAGCCGTCCTGGCAGGCAACGGCGAAGAGGCTTTTGCTTATGCCGCTGCCGAGGATTTCGATCTCATCATCACGGATGTCGACATGCCCGTCATGAATGGTCTCGAACTCTGCTCCAAACTGAAAACGACCCCGCGCACCGAGCATATTCCGGTTATGATGCTGAGCAATCTGGATGATGATCCCGATATCGAAAAAGGTTTCCAGTCCGGAGCTTCCCTCTATATCTCCAAGGCCGAGGCCAAAGAGTGCATTCTGGAGAGTATCGAGAAGCTTTTATCAAAGGCCACCACCCACAAGGAACAGATCGTTCTGGTCGTGGAAGACTCGCGCACGATCCGCAGCGTGGTCGAAAAGGGTCTGACTGAAGTTGGCTTCAAGGTCATAGAGGCCGAGAACGGCGCCAAAGCCATGGACATCCTCGCCTACTGCACCCCTGATCTGATCCTGAGCGACATCGACATGCCCAAAATGAACGGGGAAGAATTCTGCCGGGCCGTGCATGCCTCGCCGACCTTATCGGCCATACCCTTCGTGGTTATGAGCGCCAACAACGACCGGCCTATCATGCGCCGCATGATGCATTTCGGCGCGGATGCCTATATCGTCAAACCCTTCAATATCGACCAGCTCGTTATCCTAGTGGAAAAAATCCTCTCCGACCGGCTGCTGCTTATATCAAAAGAGAAGGAAAGCCTCGAAAAGGAACGCTCGCTTATCCTGGCCAGCATCACGAGCCTCTGCTGCGCCTTGGAAGCCCGCGACGCGTATACCCGGGGGCATTCCGAGGCCGTGGCTGAAATCGCCGCCCTGATTGCCAAGCATATGGATATCAAACATGAAGATATCGAGGTTATAAAACTGGGCGGACGCTTGCATGATATCGGAAAGATCGGAATCCTCGACAGCGTACTGCTCAAACCCGGCAAATTAAGCGATGAAGAGTTTGAGATGATCCGACGCCATCCTGTTATAGGGGCCGAGATCCTGCAGCCGGTCCCGTCGCTCGCCAAGATCATCCCCCTGGTCCTGCATCACCATGAGCGCTTCGACGGCAAGGGTTACCCCAGCCGGATCGAAGGTATAAAGATCCCCCTATGGGCTCGCATCACCGCGGTGGGAGATACCTTCCACGCGTTGACTAGCGATCGGCCCTATCGCAAGGGGATGGAATTGGGAAAAGCCCTGCAGATCATTCAAGAAGCCAGCGGGACCCAGCTGTGCCCGGACTGCGTGAATGTGTTTCTTGAAAATGCCCTCTGGGAAAACCTGTAACGCCAACTCACAATTGGTTATAGCACGGTTTTCTTAACTACAATTTCAAACCGAAAATTTGTTGATTGGCAAAGGACGGAATGAAAAGGCTTGACGAAGACAGTCTTGTTTGTTATTATTCATTAACATAAAAACCATGGCATCTTGTTATCTGTTTGTTTGTGGATATCCCTCATGCGCGAGGGAGCAACTGTACTAAAAATCTATGGAGGTGAAGCATGAGCGAAAAAACTATTCCTGGGATGACTCCTGATATTTTCAAGGAATTTTTGGAGAACACCATTATTTATGTCTGTGCCGACAACCGAAGCTTAATCAAGGATATCTTCAAAGGGAAAAATGATTTCTTTGGATATACATTCCCGGGACTAGCAGTGTGTGAATGCGAGGTCACCACGGATGGCAACATACTGACGCATTGGAGTAGTTCTGATCGTCCCAAGATTAAGTATTCTGTGGCCCTGGCCGACTTCGATGATGTCATGATGGGCAAGATGGCTCCCATGACGGCCATGGTCACGAAGAAACTCAAGGTCGACGGCCCCATGGCCGAGGCCATGAAATTTATAAACCTAATGCCGGCATTGAAAGTGGCCTACCGCAAGTCCCGCAAGGAGATTGGTGAGAAGTACGGCCTGAATTATTTTAAAGAATAATCTCAAGACCGGGCGCTGGCAGGCGCCCTTTTTTTATTTTACCAGACTCCCTTAAGCGCGTTTTCTCTGTTGCACCCTTAGGATTCTTCTTGTCGTAAATTCAGTTTATTATTCCAGACTAATCGAATATCTTTGATAGGGCCTGCGGGTTAATAATATGTACCATGGAAAGAGGATTTATCATGCGGCAACCGGTTGGAATGCCAGCCCTCCTTGCAATAGTATTGAAAATCTGCCGCCAGGTATGCCCAATTTCTGAACAAGGCCAGCAAGAAAGCGTGCATAAAAAGAAACCTACCCCAAGGCCATATGCCTGCGGGTTGGGTGCATTGCAACAGCCTTAGAACGTGTATTTGACACCCGCGGAGACCATATAGGCATCTCCAGAAACCTTGTATGATTGCTGCTGGTTGAAATCAGCTTCACCCCAAGTTACACTTGCGACACCGGTCTTATCCACCGTGAAGTTATCGAACATGAAGTAACGCATTGCCCCCAAAAGTTCTATATCAGGTCTGCCGATATGATAGCTCCCGCCTAAGGAAAAAATGTTCTGATCCATATCTATATAGTTGGTGATCTTGCCGGATTGATTGGGAACCGGGGTCGGCCGATATTGGTAGCCGGCTCTGATGGTGAAGTGCTCGTCCAGCTTCAATTCAGCACCTAGGTGGATATCGACGGTATCATCAAACTCCGGGCCGTTGGGGATAATGCCGGTCATGCCATACATGTCGCGATAGGGTTCGGTAAAAACACCCATTTCAGCCTCGCTGTAATCAAAATCGCCCCACTTCTTCAAAACCAGATCACAGTCGATCAGCAAGGAATCGAACATCTTATAGGATACACCAAAGGTGTGCATGTCCGGGTTATAACTGGTATATATCTCACCGGCTAATGGCAGGGAAAACATTTGACCAAGCTCGATTGTAGCGGCGATATCGAGACGGTTGAAATTGATCTCAGAATGGCCTCGGTACGAATAGCCGAGTTTGAGTTTCCGGTTCAGGGGTGTCACGAGTATGCCAAACTGGGGAGAATACATCATGTTCACGCGCAGATTGCCTTGCATGGCAAATCTATTATTATCAGAAAACCGATAGTTATAGGCATATAGAGTACCTTCTCCGTTCGGGAGGCAGTTTACGCCAGCACCCAGATAGAGAAGCTTTTCAATGGCTTCTACACCAAAGCCAATCTTAATCATGGCATTGTTGACGATATCTCCATAGGAGATGAAATGCGGTTCATCCGGTGGATGAAAGCGAGTTCGCAGGATGTTGTCGAGGTTTTCGGTTAAAGAGATGACTCCTCCCACATTGATGCGGGGCAACCTGAAATTGGGATTATATTTGCTAGCTAACGGGTTGATAAGCGGGTCCAACGCCCCATTGAGATTGAGCACGAATCCTAACACCGGGGCATAAAAATCAAGACCATCTCCAGCCATACCATTGGTCGGATCCGACCGGATCGATCCATCCGCATTATAGACTTTGATATCCTCACCGGTCGCCACGCTTTGTACATCAATGCGCGGCTTCACATACTCAAATTCCAACGCAATAATATTCTTCTGAATTTGGCCCAGACCTGCCATATTGTAATAGGCCGCCATATGATCATCCGCGACCGCGCAATAGGCCCCGCCCATGCCGACGGCACGGGTTCCGATACCATATGCATCACCCCACCCCTCGGCATTGGCTGGCAGAGCATACCCCAGGATAATAACAATAAAAACCAAAATGAAACCGTGCAGTCTCCTCATCTAAGCGCCCCTCCTGTCAATTTTCTTTTGACAGCCTGAAATATATTTCATGGGAATCCGGGTGATATGCACCCGAGTCACCGACGGAGAGTTTACATCATGCACAGTAGTATTTTATGACAAGCCCCAGTACATCATAGAGCCGATCAAAGTACGGCTTGCCGGGCTGGAACTCCATCTGCTTGATGAACGTGTTGATGTCGTACAAGACGCCGTTGAACTCGATCGGTTGACCGTCGTGGTCCAGATGGATGATCTTCAAAACTGCGAGGACTACCGGATCATTACCATTATACGAGACGAACAGGGACCTACAGAAGGTCCAGGAGATCATGTCTTCCATATCCTCGCCGAAGATCTTATCTAGGTAGTACTCGATATCCACAGAGCCGGATTCGCCCACGCCCAGCAATCGACAGAGGATATCACCATTGTTTGCGGTAAGGTCGCTCAGAAAGCCCGTCAAAGGTCCAAGACGATACAGGCCGTCGTCGCCGACAAGGTGCGTGATAAGATCCGTTACCGGTGTGTTGTCGTCGACCTTTAAGGCATTTAAACGCGTATTGTAGGTTGCATCATAAATGCCCGCCAATTTATACCCCAGTGCCTTGAGGTTGAAGATCAAGGGATTTTCCTGACCGCCTACTTCCTGGGTGAGGTAATCCACCAATGGCTGGATCTTGGTCTGATTGCGCTCACAGCTGATGTCGATATTCAGGGCATCAACGAACTGCTGAGCGGCTGGCAGGGCCTGGGAAAGATCGTGGCAAATGCGGTCCGCCTTGCCGCATACCGTTCCCGCAAGATTGGATGTGGCCGTCGTGACGGCAGCATCCGCATCGGCCTGCATAAGCACATTGTTCACCATGGTCTTTACCGCGGAGCTGGTTGTCGGGCTGCTGAACTCAGTTCCGAGGGTTTCCAGGACGGCCTGGAGCAGCACGACGACATGCTCGCTACCAGCATAAAAGATATTATTAGCATTATCGCCATCATTCGTTTGATCCATGACTTTGTCGATAGACCTGCCCACGGAACCGACGATCTGGGTAAGCTGGGTATGGTTTTGGTTGAGGAAGGTATAAAGATTTTCTACCGGCCCATCGGTATTGAAGAGCGTATCCACGATCTCCTGATTGGTCTTCTTTACCGTGGACACCGATCCGACCAATACATTACAGAAGTCCCTGAGCAGATTGCTGTTAGTGCCATGGTCCGTATTCGCGAGCTTATAAAGTATCCGTACAATCAGATCCAGGGCTGGATCGAGAATATCGGCTGTGCCCTCATCCCTTGCCGGAGATGCACCCCGTAGGGCATAGTATACCAAGCCATACCCATGGGGGCCTTCAATGCTTTCCAACACGGTCCCGAGGTTGTCTTGACGAAGTGTCGCGTTGCTTCCATACCAATACAAGTTCTTATACGAATCCAAGGGGATTTCATTAAGGGCCGCCGCCATCCTGATCATCTCTGAACCATGGCCCTGTTCATAATAATAGCTTAAGATCGGGGCGGCAAGACTCATCAAGCGGTGATGACTGCCCGTGGAATATCTCGTGCCGCCGTTGCCGACCAACTCATTAATGGAGGGTATGGGATCAGCCACAATACCGAGCAGAATGTTGTCAATGTATAAATATTTCAGAACCGAGGTAAGCATGTCCATGGCGCCGGGGATGGTGACCGGGAAGCCGGCAAGGTCAATCCCAATGCCTTCCTGATAAAACACCCAATCCAAACCCGCGAACGGGTCCGGATAGGACTTGGTTCCCAACGCGGAGTTGCTTCCAAAGCTGGCATGATAGCTCTGCGGATAACAATACATACCCTCGGCCAGGAGACCGGCGACAAACTCCAACATATCTTTCCTGGCATTGACCGGCACGCTGGGGTCAACCTCCACCAAAGATAGGGCCAGACCGTTGAGCCCATAGGGCAATAGTATCATGCCATCTGAAAGATTCTTCAGGACATCCAGCAGAAACAAGGCGGTCCGCAGTTCGCTGACCTTGATAGTATCGCTTACCGTAGGACTATAGTTCATATTTAACTGTATCATATTGCAATAGAGGGCATAATCGATCTCGGTCAGATCAGGGATGGTGTTGGTGGTCGCATTGCGCGTGTTGTAGATTTCCGCCAGGCTGCTGGTCAAACCGTAGACATTGTCAGCCCCCTGCATGTTATCAACCCCTTCGAGAACCTGGTACAGGAAGATTTTCAGATTGTGTGTGTTGGCTGGTTTGAAGACATCTTCAAGACAATAGAGTACGCGTTCAAAGTCGGTCATAAAACACGCATCCCAGGAATTGTTACCATCTGGAGCCTTTGAGACGGTCACGAGATGATCGACGGCATACACGAGTTTGTTCAGATCCACCTTGATTGTCGGGTCTTCATGCATGAGTTCGATCACCGCGCTGACAACATCAAGGAGAATCGACAGACTGTCAGAATCGAGAGTCAAGCCCAGATCAGTCACAAATTCTTTGACTTCGCCGATCGTGATTTCCGGACCGTTGGTCTTTATGGCATCAAACAAGCCGGTGAGGTCTACCCGGATCGCATGGTAGTCGGCATCCTCATCATTAAAGATGCCATGTAGTGCTGATATGGCCTTTTGGAAATCTTCTTTATTGATCTTGCTGGCGTCAAAAACCAGATCCTTGAGCGTGACACCGGCAACGGCATCCTTGACGAGCATCTGGTCGCAATTCATAAGATAGTCCAGCATGGGGTATACATTGGCGAGTAGTATATCCGGCTCGGCAGCTCGAACGGCATCGGTCAATATATTACCCACGCCATTTTCAATCATCATATCGATGAGCTCAACCAGAGGACTGCTTGCCAAATCAACGGCTGAATTCGTTGCCTTGACGGAGCTCATCCAAGTATGCGCATTGATAATAATGTTCTTGATCGCGGTAAAGTCCTCAGGAGAGGCATCCCCATGGCGCACAGCCGCATCCAGGTTTACCACTACGTTCTCCAGGAGGTCGAACAAATCACGTTGTGACATGCCGCCCAGAAGCTGACTCAAATAGACATATTGCGAATCCTCAGCGAATACATCCTCACTTGACAGACGAGCCAAGTCTACTCCTTTATCCTTTTTGGTACACCCTGACAGAAGAACACACAGGACTGCGAGGACCGGAACCACATTTTTCACCATGGTTTTCATCTCCTTACACCTCCATGAATCTGTTCAGGCGGCATGATACACTCCAGGCAATATATCAGGGGCATCGCGAGGATCAGAGTTTTTGGCGCTGCATGAAGCCTCCCATAACATGATGATGCATACTGAAAATGAAGTTCTACCCCGTAGGGTTAATGATCAAGCGGATGTTATCCATGTTACCCCTGCCATAGAAATAATAGTAGTAGACATAGGACCTGGAGTCCGCAGAGCGCCAGTAAAGCTTCTTAACGATGAGCGATACTATTTGACCGAACGGTTCTTTGGCGCCTCTATAAAACATGTGCACACCGGTTCACAGCATATCCATTCTACTCTAAGGCAGGATATTGGCCGCCTTTGAAGGCATTTTTTAAAAACGAAACTTCATGCCCATTACGCGCCGCCAGGCCTGAATCGCCTGGGCTAGAAACGGTTACCACAACTTCTTGTGAATGCATGTGCCGAACCTCCCTTCTAAGATAAACAATAACAAAGTTGACTTGCCTTGATGTCGCTTAAGCTTTCATTCCTCCATAAAAGGATGAAAGACATGCCACATAAAGGAAAAGTGCCCAAATCTCGACTAATCCTTATTTGCCGAGGAGTATTTTTACCTCTTTTCGATAATAGAACAACAAGCCACCCATTAACACACAGATAACTAACAGCAATTTTTTCATTTCATTACCTCCCCATCAGTCTTCTGATCAAATTTTTAAAGCCCTCTATATGAGAGGGAATCGCCCCTTCATCAACATTCAATCAGCACCTGAACGTTTCCAAGCAATCCATGCAAGAAGAACCGATAGAACGCCGCCAGGCACTTGTTCGCGAATAGTGTTTTGTTATATATAATTAACTTAACTAGCATGGTTGATAGACGATATCAAGGACCAATGTAATATTCTTTCCAATCCAAGACGCAGATTGAGACCATGTAATCGTTCTAACTAGGCTGATTGTCAAGTCAGATACAACCACCTGTCGCCAATTGGAAAGACGAGAGGGCTTTGAATATGTTCTCCTGGAGCAATGCCCGCACAAGAGATTTGATTGGTCCGGATACTTTGTCCAGAAACTTAGCCACATAATTGATGCTTCCATGGAGATCTTGTCGTTTTTAGTTTTGTTCAACCCGGTACTATGTTATAATATGTTAACTATAAAAAATTGATATCCCTTAAAGGAGGCAACGGATGAGCACGCTATTTGAGAATATCGGAGCATTGGCCGGCAAGCTGGCTAACCTTGATGGTTTGATTTCCGGCATGATGTCTACTCTGGATGCCAGAGTCGTGGCCGACGCGGTCAACAAGAACGGAATTTTTATGGCGCAGATGATCGCCAATCTCGATCCAAAGGTATTAGCCTCAGCGATTAACGGCAACCCGAGCTTCATGACGAGACTTATCAAGGAACTTGATCCTGCGGCGGTTGCAGCCTCCGTCAATAAGAACCAGGGCTTTCTGACCAAGATGATCGAGGCCCTTCACCCCAATGTTTTTACTGGCTCTGCGGGGGCGGTAGTCAATAAAATGAAGAATAATTTCCTTCCAGCCCTCAAAGCCGGAAGCGGGGCCAACAACTAGTCTAAAATATTTCTAATATTGAGAAAATGGCCACCTGACCAAGTCGACTTTTTGCTCGACAATAACCAGCGGAGGGTAGCCAACAAAGCGGTATCTATGGCGTTGCGGGAATCTGGTTGTGTTCGTCCCGCATTGTTGTGAAAGGTTATTTATTCGTTCCCGTAGCTTCAAAACTATCCAGATTCAAGATATCGTTGCGATGGAATTAAATTTTTTTTGTTTCAGGGAGCATAAACAGCATAAGTGGAAAGGGATACTGTACTCATCAAATTCGCTAGATCGAGTTCTTATCTCATTGACCAAGGGAGGTGATCGCAATGGACAGACAGATTCTTTATGCTAAGATAAGTAAAATTTTTTACCGTATGACCTATAGCACGGGCCTGGTGAGATCCTCTTTTATGAAGAAAATCGAAAACCATGCCCGCAAGCAGAAGCAACGCATACTGGCTCCCGATGATGCCTTGGTCTGCTTACCCAAAAAGGGCGTTATCCAGATTGGCGAAACTGTTTCCAAAGAAGACATGGTCATGGCGCCACAGGTGGTGGACCACTTCATCGAAAAATCGAGTTACCGCGCGATTATGAATTTCTGTCTCTGTCGTGATTCCAATAAGTGCAAGGACTATCCCCACAGCTTGGGCTGTCTGTTCATAGGCGAAACCGCCAAAGGCATCCATCCCTCCATGGCCAAACCGGCCACCAAAGAAGAGGCCCGTGCGCATATTCGCAAGGCCCGTGAGGCAGGCCTGATCAATATTGTAGGTAAGGCCTCAATGGACTGCTTATGGCTTGGAATTGGTCCTCACCACAAACTTTTTACCGTGTGCAGCTGCTGCCCGTGTTGCTGCATCTCGCTGGCCACACAATACATGCCGCCTGATTTAACGGACTGGTTTTATAAAATGCCTGGCGTCAACACCCACATCGACAACGATGCCTGTGTGGGCTGCGGAACCTGCCTGGACGCCTGCATTTATGGCGGGATCGAACTGAAGGGGGACCATGCCGTGATCACGGAGCGCTGCCGCGCCTGCGGTAGGTGCACGGAAGTCTGCCGACAAAAAGCCATCAGTGTCACCATAGACGACCATGACTACATCCAGAAAACCATCGCTTTCCTAGAACCGCGCGTTGACGTGAGCTGATACTCAATATAAGCAAACGGGGCCATGCCTCGGGAAAACCTTTTACCGAAGTTGGTCATCACCCGGAGGATCTGCGTTCCGGCCTCAAACTCCGAAGAGACATCTGTCCCGTGTTGATTCGATCCTTGTCTTAGGAATTACAAACTTAATTGTTAGAAGATGACGATGAGGAGCATGCCCCCCTCATCGCCATACCTTTTTGATCATTGCAAGGCTTCAGCCCCCGGCCAGGATTGCTGCCGCGGCATCCTCACCACTGCGCAGGGCGCCTTCCACGCAGGAAACAAGGTACATGTACTCCCCGGCCAAGTGCAGCCCCTTCACGTCGTGCAGATGGTTGCGCTTCAGGCAGTACATGGCCGGAAATTCACCGGGCGACTCGAGGCAGATGGCCTCGTTCCAACGCACCACCTCGGTCATGATGATATCTTGTGAGGCCAAGGGCACGAAGCGTCTGACCTCTTCGATGACCTTGTCGACGATCTCGCCATCCGACAGGCTCTGGAGTTCTTGTGCGCGTCGTCCATAAGTCACGCAGTGCGACAGACCCGTCCCGGGCGGGGCGAAATAAGACGATTTCTCACTACAGTCATTGAGCGCGGGCATGAAGCTCTGGGCCGGGCGCGGCAGGGTGAGGATATAGATCCCGCCGGGCAGCAGCCGGTTCTTGAGCGCCAGCATCACATGTACCGTCTGGCTGTAACGAACAGTCTCCAGGGGTTTGCGCATGCCGTCGGGGAGATCGGGCATGAGCTTGCGCGCCATGGAAGCCGTGGTGGCGCAGATGACATGGTCGGCCGGGATAAATCCTTCCTGGGTTTCCACCCCGCGCACGGCATGGTTCTCGATGACGACCTTCTTGATCGGGGTGTTCAGCCGAATGGAATCCTTACATATTTCATACAACGCATCCGGCAGGGAACCGATGCCCCGCTGCAGCAGCAGGAGCCCCTCGTAGAGGCCCATCAGGCCGATGATGTGCGGGATGGATACCTCCTCGGCCTCACCCAGCGTAAGCCCGGCGACCATGGGCGCCATGACCCAGTCCAGGGCCTCTTTCCCGCCGTACTTAAGGGTGAAATCCGCCACGCTCATATCGCCCAAGTCCAGCAGACATTCCGGGTTCATCTTCGTGATATCGACGTTTATGTAGCGTTTGATCAGATGGAAGGCAAGCCGGGCCATCTGCGGATACACCGCAAGCGGCAGGCCACGGAACTTAAACAGCTCGGGGATTTCTTTCAGGAACTTCCTGATATTTCCAGCCGTGGGCAGAGGATGGATCTTGCCGTCGCGCCAATGCGAAGTTTTGAGGTCGAAGTTGAAGATCTCATCGCTTAAGCCAAGCTCATGGCAGAGCCTGAGCTGGGTGGCGCAAACCTTGGCCATGAACTGCGCCCCGGTATCGAAGATAAAACCATCCTTCTGATAACAGCGCGCCCGGCCACCGGCATACGGACCGGCCTCGAACGTGGTGACATCCACGCCGGCCTTGCGCAGGGCATGCGTGGCCGCCAGTCCCGCCGCACCCGCTCCGATCACGACAATCTTCATCTGTTTACCTCCTCGTTACCATATTTAATTTTATGGGTCTTGCTTGCATACAGGGTGTTCTTAACGATCTTCGGCAGAACCCTGGTCAGGTAGGCAAACGTACTATGCGGCGGCTTTTTTACATCAGGCACCTCATCAAGCGTGAGCGCCCGCTGCGGGCAGGCCCCGATGCACAACCCACAACCGAGGCAGCGGGCCTGATTATAGGTGCGGGTCTTGCGGGATGGATCCACGGTGATCGCCCCGGTTGGGCAGATATGCGCGCACGCCCCGCAGGCTTGGCAACGCGCAACCTCATGCCGTGGCCGGAAATGCGGCGGCGCGATCATGGTCGAGGCGCCAAACTGATTGGTCATGCGCAGCATGTAGCAGCAGCTGCTGCAGCATGAACAGCATACGTTGGAGCCGGCGATCGAGTCCACATTGTTCACCCATGTCACCAAGCCGTGCGACTCGGCATTGCTCTTGATATCCTGGACCTCCTGCTTATCAACCCGCCGCATCCGGCCTTTTTTTATCATCTGCTCGGCCACTCTGCCCATCATGACGCAGGTCTCCAAGGGTTTGCCGCAGCCCTCGCCCTTCAGATCCATGGTGAGCCGACATTGACAATAGGTGACGGAGAAAGACTTGAAGGGTTCCATGATCTCTTCCAAGCGGTCGGAAGGCCAAACCCTGGTATCGGAGGAAACGCTCTCGTTGACAGGCAGGAAGCGTACCATCTCGGCCGGGTGTTTGGTGTAATCGGTGATGTAGCCGGTATTGTAGAGCCTGTCGAACAGCACCGCGAAGCGCTCGTGCCAGGGGTTAAGCTTCTCGCGCGAGTTGCGGAACAGGATGTTCTCCATTGTGCCCGGAAAGAGCGGTACGAAATAATAACTTTCTTTGCCGACCGATCCCATGCTCATAATGATGCACTTTTCTGCGCTGAGCCGTTTCAAGATGAAGGCGACATCTTCCACGGGACGGTTGATCGATTTGGCGATTGCCTGGGCGTTTTTGCCCAGACTGAAAGGCCTGATATGCCGCATAACCTCGGCTTCATCCGGATCGAACATATGCGAGACGAGATCGACAAGCTCGTCGCACAAGGGCGGTCCCATCAACCAGGGACTGGCATAGCTTAGGGCTATTTCCAGATATGCCGGTGGAGCATCGCCATATTCACGCCGGCTCCGTACACGTACGGTTTTCGCGCTGGGTCTCCCCGGTCTAATAACTTTTTCCGACATCCTGTTTCCCCTCCGCTCAAGACGGCAGGAAGCGCATCCAGCATACTACGGCCACCGCTGGTCCCGGTCATTGATTGCAATACGAGCATTGATACAAAAAAAAGCGCACATTGCAAGTTTATTATATATAACAAGAGATGGCCCCGCGGTGAATATCAGTTTGACAGGTTCAGCTAACCTAATTATTATAAGTTAATTATTCGCGTATTCATCCCTTTCTGGGGTAAATGCAATACGCATATCACAAGAGAAAGGATCTTTTTATGAAAATCATTGTTGTCGGAGCCGGGCCAGCGGGATTGGCTGCAACCTACCATCTGAAAAAGAAGGGCGTCGATGTAACGGCGTATGAAGCATCTCCCCATGCCGGAGGAAGGGCGCGCGGCTATTTTAAGGAAGGGTACCTCATCGATGTGGGCGCGCAATTCGCCGGCCCGTTTTATGCCACGACCATGTCCCTCATGCATGAGCTGGGCATGGGGGATGAATTCCAGCCCTTCCACTTCAAGACCGCGGTCTGGCGCAACGGCAAGCTTTATCCCATGGATCCGAGCATGAATCCATTGGACCAGCTTCGCAACCTGCCCGATCTCCTGCGGTTCCGGGGAATGAGCCTCCAAACCCTTGTCCAGGCGATCAAGATGTTTCCCGGCATCATAAGAAATTACCGCAAGGTCGATTACCCCCATTGGGATTTCAGCCGCCTGCTCGATATGGACCATATGAGCGTTGCAGATTACACCCTGCGCTATGGCGGCCAGGACGCGCTTGAACACCTCTACCAGCCATTAACCGCCTATCTCACCTTGGGTGACCCGGAAGAGGTTTCCATGTCGCATTTCCTGGCTATCCTTGGCTTTTTCGTGCAGGGCCTTGTCTCATTCAAACATGGCATCGGGCAGGTAAGCCGGACGCTGTATGAAGCCTGCGCACCCCACGTCAAGCTTTCCTGCCCGGTCAATCGGATTGTGATCGAAGATGGCAGGATTAAGGGCATCGAGGTCGACGGGGGACTGATCGAGGCCGATGCCGTGATCTGTGCAGTTTCTTCCGTGGACGCCCTCAAACTGATGCCCAATCTGCCCGAGATCATGCGCGGCCTGCTGGGCACGGTCAAATACAGCAGCACCTGCCATATCACCTATGGCCTGGAAAAAAGGCTCCTGCCTGATAATTGGTACTCAATCGTGATCCCGAGGAGGGCCGGTTTCGTCACTACCGGGCCGGTCGACTCTTCCGCGAAATCGCCCTACTATACCCCCGATGGGCGCGGCGGGCTGGTGCACTGCCTGACCTACGGCCGGCTGGCCCACCGTTACATGCAGACCCCGGATGAGGAACTGCGCCGGGTCATGGCCGAAGACATCCGCCGCATTGCGCCGAATTTCCCGGATAATCCGCCCGTGGCCGAGATCCATCGCTGGAAAGAGGCGGTGTGTCTCCAGTCGCCGGGACAGTACCCGGCCGTACTCAAACTCAAAGACGAGCTTGCCCGCGACGTACGCGGACTCTTCCTGGCCGGGGATTATATGTCTCTGTTTTCCTCGGTGGAAGCCGCGCTTAGGAGCGGCATCTACGCCGCGGACAAGGCTATCGCGCAATAAAGACCGAATCTCCTCGCCGTCAATAGCGCACGCTTAAACCCCGCATTTAGTGCTGGATCTCGGGTTGGATACCTGTTTCCGGGGACTTGATCGGAAACTAGCCGCTTATCGTGTTGAGGGCTACGACCCAAAACCCGCCCACCGCAGATACCTGAATAATGCATGGCGCGGAAACAGATCGATTATTTTCATGTGAGTTATAATGAACTAACAATGAAGTGTTCTTTTTAAATCTTTTATAGTATATTCAGAGGACAGTTGATTGTCATGCACATGTAAATCTTACCAAGGGGAGGTAGGCATATGGATGCAAAAAAAATCGTTGTAATCGGCTCAGGACCTGGCGGTTCCGGCATCGCTGCACTCATGGCGCACGACGGCCATGTGGTTACACTCCTGGAGAAGAACGGTTTTATCGGCGGCAAATGCTCGTCCCTGGAAGAGGATGGATACGTCGTGGACACGGGCGTGCACATGTTCGGCCAAGGCCCCAATGGTCCGTTTGGAAAGATCGCCAGTATGGTCGGTGAAAAACTGGACTGGTGCTTAAGAGAGCCCATGATCGATATGTATTTCTCGGGTAAGGGCGCCGTGCATATCACCCATAGCTTTCTCAACCCCATCGCTATCAGGTCCGCCCTCAACGCCAACCTTAGAGGATGGCTCAAACCAAAACTCATCTCAACCCTGCGCAAAACCCTCAAAAACCATTCGTTTAAGGAGCTTAGCGGTCTCTTGCGCAAGCTGTCCAATCCATATACGCCCTATCTTTCGGAATACGAAGACGTTACGGTAAAAGAATTTTTCACTTCCCTGACCGATTCCGAGGATTTACTTAAAAACATGGCCACCCAGACCATGATCACCATGGTGATCCCCTGGGAGCGTGCCTCCCTAGCGGATTTCTTTTATATACAGTTCGGCACCGTACGCGGCCGCGGGTTCGGCTACCCAGTCGGCGGTTCGAGCGAGATTCCCAAGACTTTCCTGCGCGGTTTCGAGAAAAACGGTGGGACACTCCGCACCGGCACGCAGGTCAAGCAGATCGAGGTTGAAGAAGGCCGTACCAGGGGGGTCACCACCACCACGGGCGAATTCATCCCGGCCGATATCGTCATCTCCAATGCCGGCATCCACCGCACCATCGCCATGGCCGGGGAAAAGAACTTCCCCAAAGAATATACGAACTGGGCTTCCGGGCTCAAATTGTCATGCGCCTTTATCGCCACCAAATATTTCCTCGACCGCAAGGTCACCAGCATGCGCGCTCCATGTATGTTCCACTGCCCGGATATGAGTCCCCATGAAATGTTCAACTATCTTGAAACCGGGGAAATACCCAGGGACCTCTACCTGTTCGTCACTGTTCCCAGCATGTCCGATCCTTTCCTGGCCCCCCTGGGCAAGGACATCCTCATCGTGGGAGTTCCCGCCCCCTGCGAAGTCTCCAAGGCCCCACAGTGCGAAAGCCTGCTCGATCTGGCCGAACACATCGCCGAGACTAAGCTCTTCCCTGAAATCAAGGGGCGCATCATCAAAAAACATCGCACCCACACTACCCAGACATCGGGCCTGACAGGCCGGGACACGGGCGAATGCATCGGCTTGGCTCAGGAAGTGGGACAGACCGGCACCAAGAAACCCAAACCACAGACACCCATCAAAGGCCTCTACTTGGTGGGTTCGGATGCCGGCGGCAAAGGTATCGGCACAGAATGTGCCGCCGACAGCGCCCTCTACCTTTATAACATTCTGAAATAATGGAGCAGAGCGTATGAGGAGATGTCGTGTGCATATCGGTTCGATTCTGGTTTTACTACTGTGTTCCACGTCACTGATGGCGGCGGAAGAGGCCAAAATCGGCCCCTGGGTGAAGATCAATGAAAAGGACGGCATTGTCGCCTATGTGCGTACCAACTCGCGCACCACCTTGAAAGAAGGCCGGGTCGGCGGCGTGATCAACAGCTCGGCGGCGAACATCGAGAATATGATGCGCGACTGGGAGGCCTACAAGATGGTCCTCTTCATGTCCAAGAAGGCCGAACCGGCCGATGTCCCCGGCTGCAAGGCCGCACCGGATACCTACTGCGCCTACCTGCTGCAGGGGGCGCCCTGGCCGGTTGAGGACCGCGACGGCTACGGCAGCCTGGATTTCTATGTCCATAAACCAACCAACGAGGTGCTCGTCAAAGTCACCGTGGGGGAAAATAGTATGCCGCTCACCAAGGGCGTGACGCGTATTCCTTTCTGCGAGATGGAGTGGATGATTAAACCGATCGATGCCACGCACTGCCAGGTAACCTACCAGAACATGGTTGAACCGGGTGGTGCGGTAGGCTCATTACCAGCTCCGATAATCAATTACATCATGAAGTACTTCGGGATCTTTACCCTTCAGAATATCCGCAAGCTGGCCAAGGAGGACAAATACCAGCACGCCACGGGCATCATCACGCAAACGCCCTGGCCCGAGGAACTGCGCTTTTATGCCGAAGAGGCGGCAACGAAACCATAATTTCCTTATTTTATACAAGGAGGGAGCTCGATGAAAGCATTAATCATGGGTGGTGGAATGTCGGGTCTGGCTACAGCCATCAATCTTCTGGATCAAGGTCTCGAAGTGGAGATCATCGAAGCGGATGAAATCTTCGGGGGCCGCGCGAATTCGTGGCTGGATGAAGACGGAGATATGATCGACAATGCCCTGCATGTCTTCTTTCCCTACTATGTAAATCTTCTCAGTTTCTTTAAAAAGATGGGAATCGCCAAAAACATTCTCTGGAAGAGCACGAATTTTTATTTTGCCCAGGATGATGGACATCTGCCGCTGCTGCATTTTCCCAATCTTCCGGCGCCGTTGCATGCCGCAGTGGGTTTTTCTCAATTAGCAAAGAATTTCAAGGGTATTCCCTTCTGGAAGATGGCCGTCGCAGCCCTCCCCATGGCTTGGGCCGCCGGGGCCTCCAAAGCTGAACTTGACGAGATGGATGATCTGTCGTTCGCGGAATGGTCCAGCCGGCTGGGACCGCGTGCAGCCTTCAAACTCATCGAACCGGCTATGCACGGACTCACCTTCACGCCCAAATATGCGCTTTCGGCCAAGGTCATGGCGAACTGGGTGAACAAAATCAGCGCCTCAGCCGAAACAGCCAGGATCGGCTTTGCCAACGGCGGCCTGGGGGAGATTTGGGTTGGAAGCTGTCTGGAGTATATTAAGAGGAAAGGTGGAATCTATGCGACGAGACAGGCTGTCACCGCCATAGATGTTGAGCAGGGCAGGATCAGCGGAGTAACGATCAATGGCAAAGAGAAGAAAAACGCTGATATCTATGTCTCGGCCATGAGTCCTTATGCCCTGCGTAAGGTCATGCCCGCTGATGCGTACAAGTACCAATATTTCCAGGATCTAACGTTCTTCGAGAATGCCCCTTCGTTGTCAATTCAGATCTGGTTTGACAAGAAACTGACCGATATCGATGTAACCTTCTTTTCAACCGGTTGTATCTTCAATACTTATGCCGACCTTTCCAATGTGCTGCCGCATATTTTCAAAGGCGGCAGCATGTTTGAGATGGTACTTTCACCGGCTGATGCTACCAAGCACCTTCCGGACGAGGTTATATTCGATAAGGTTCACGCTGATATGAAACGGCTCTTCCCGGCCGCCCGGGAGGCTAAGGTCAAGAAGTACAAGGTGGTCAGGGAACGGCAGGGCGTGTACCGTCCTTTCCCGGGCATGGAAAAACATCGTCCGTACCAGCGCTCGCCTCTGTCCAATTTCTACCTCACCGGTGATTACACCAAGACACATGTCAGCTCCGGCGGCATGGAAGCCGCCATCTGGACAGCCAATCACTGCGCTGAAGTGATCGTCCAGGACAAACTCAAAAAACAGGTGGTCCTGAATACCGAGTTTAATCCACCCAGATTAATCAATGCACTGATCAGGCCTTCGATGTTCGCCACGGCCTGTCTGTTAGCCGTGAGCATAGGCAAAATCCTTTTACGGATCTTCGACCGCTAAGCGACCAATGGCAATGTAGCTATCTCCCTGTGCATAATAGGATGCTCCGGGAGATGTAAATGACCCTCCTCTGTTGCCCCTCTGATTCTTTTAGGATCGAGGGGCGAATTTTATTGACAGGTAAGCCCATATGATGATGAGAAGAAAAGCATGACTGGAACCCGCAAACGACCGCGATCGGCAGACCGAAGGGAACAGATCCTCAACGAAACCCTTGGCCTCATCATGCACCACGGTCTGTCGGGCGCAACTATGACCCGTATAGCCAACAAAGTGGGGATTACCGAACCGGCTCTATACCGTCATTTCAAGAACCGCAAGGGCATCATGCTGGCCGCCTTGGATACTGCTTTCAAAAGGTTGGCCGAAAGCATCTCGTTTCAGGAAGCGGATGCGGCTGCCTATTTGCGGCGTGTCGGCATCACGGTCCATGAGGAAATTGCGGGTAATCCCGAGATCTCGCGGATGCTTTTCGAGTTCATCTGCGCCCCGCCCTCCGAAGAACTGCGTGAACCGGTGGTGAAATATCTGCTTATGTTCATAAAATTAATTGAATACCATCTGGAAGAGGGGGTCAGGCAGGGTACGTTTCGGGAGGATATTGACCTGCAATTGACGGCCTGGGAAAGCTTTTCCCTGGGGTTCACCCTTTCGTTCGTCAATCTAATGGGTCTCCAGGAGATGCTGCCCAAAGAAAAAGCCCTGCATGCCGTAGAGAATATCATTGATCGTCTCAGTACCCAAAAGACACGAGCGCGCGTGCATAACAAACCCAGGCATACCGTAAAGCCACGCCGCGCGCCTTTACGCTAAAAAAATCATCCCACCCGCCACGCATGCCAGTGGTGATTTATGATGCTGGCAGGGAGATCGCCGGGCAGCTCTGTTTCTCTTATACCCTTGTGGATTAGGCCGTGAGCCGGTGAAAAAAGCTTACCGGGACTCTTTGATCCATGGAATGAAATGACAGGTTGCGCTTGACAGAATCGCTAATGTTAATTATTTATAACATATGATGCAAGGCTTACAGTGAAGTGCTATTAAAGAGGCCGGCCGCACAATGCACATCTATCACCTTTGGTCCTTTTGATATGGCCGGATGAGAACTTTCATTACGGAGTTATTGCAATAAAACCGGCATGTGCTTCTTCAACAGCTTGCGGGCATGAGCATACTCTTTGCGGGTTGTCTTCCCGTCTGTATGCCGGACTTTGGCATATCAGGCTACCGTGGCGGAGGGGATGAATCATGAAATTTAACGTAGTTGGTGCCGGTACCGCCGGTCTGGCCGCGGTACCTACCCTTAAGAAAAAAAGGCATAGACGTCACCTGCCTGGAAGGCAATAATTTCGTGGGCGGCGGGACCTACTCGGTACATAAGCAGGGGGACACCTCTGAGCTCGGGGCCCAATTCATGTTCAAAAGTTACGCCGATTTTTTCAAACACTACGAGGAGACGGACTTAAGCCATGACCTGGTGACGATCCCCTATCGGATTGGTTCCCCGGAGACTAAGCACGGTAAAATAATCCCTGTTCTGGTTACGTTTAAAAGCAGAGACAGGATGCGTAAACGGCATATGCTTGCGATCAAGGTGCAGGCGCTGGCCGGCAAGTATACGTTCATGCCCTCGGCTGAAAGGAGTGCTCAAGAGTAGTATCGATGCGGCGGATACGATCCTGAGTTAGATTGAGGTTGGGAGGTTCGCATGGCCCAAAAAGAGGTTCACATATACGGCGCAGGGATGTCAGGTCTGGTATGCGCCGTCAACTTGGTACGGGAAGGGTACCGGGTAGTGGTGCATGACCGCGAAAAAAGTTTTGGCGGCGATCCCATGTATAATCCATCCACGCACACGACTCCCATTGATGTGCAGAAGACCTCGGAATATATCGGGATTAATGTCGCACCAGTCTTTCATCCGCTCAAGACCTGCCCGTTCTACTATCACGACACCAAGGTCATGGCTCCGGTCACCGGTATCTATAACGTGGAGCGGGGAGATCGGCCGACCAGCCTGGATACGCTGCTTTATGGCATCGCGGTACAGGAAGGCGTACAATTCTCCTTTGGCTCAGCCCTCAAGAAAGAAGATCTACCGATACTGCCGCCCAATACCATCATTGCCTGTGGCTTGACCCCCAGTGCCTATGAAATGCTGGGCGTGCCCTATCTCAAATGGTATGGTTATATCTCACGCGGAGAGATCGGTTTTTCAAACTATTCCTGGATATGGTGGGATGAGGGGATCACCGAATATGGGTATTTGAGTTCGGCCAATAACTATTATTTCAACCTGCTCTTTTCAAAAAAACCGGTAAGCAAAGCTACCTTGGAGAAATACAAGGCCTTCATGGTGCACAATGAAGGTGTGGAACACGACCACTGGCAGTATGTCACCGGAGCGGTCCCCATCGGCAGGCCTGATAATCCGCGACTGTTCCAGAACAACCTGATCTTTTGCGGAACCATCAGTGGGGCCATGGACCCCTTTCTATGGTTTGGCATCCTCGGGGCGCTCGTAACGGGCAAGGTGGCCGCCTTGGCCGTGTATGACCGCCAACAGGCCCTGCTGGAGTTCCAACGTTTCACCAGGAAATTCAGGCAGGCCTATTATTTCAAGAATAAAATCTGGTATCATATGCGTCCGCATGTAGATCTGATGGAAAAGGGGGTCAACCTGATCGGACCCGGACAGTTGGAGAAGCTCGGGATGGCCTTGCTGAATCAAAACATGCGAATAACCACTTCAGTCCCTGGATTCGCCAATGTCGGCTGTTATTGAGAAGGATTGATTTATAAACCCTACATCCAAACAGATATGAAATCAAAGGAGGTTTAAAGAATGGAAGGTATTTATGCGCAAAGGCCTTGGCTCAAGAATTACGACAAGCATGTCAGCCCCAATCTTTCCTATGACGCCAAAACATTCTGTCAGAGGTTCAGGGAGACGGTGACCACCTATCCGAACAAGCCGGCCCTGATCTATCTAGGCAAGACCCTGACCTTCAAGGATCTTGACGTCCTTTCGAACCAACTGGCCCATTATCTGAAAATAAGCGGGTTGAAACCCGGTGATGTGGTGGGTCTCAATATGCCCAATGTCCCGGCGCATTATATCGCGGTGATCGCGGTGCAGAAGGCGGATTGCATCTCCACCGGGCTTTCCCCGCTCTTGACCACCCCGGAGTTGATACACCAGATCAAGGACTGCGGGACCCAGGTCGTGCTCACGCTGGATATGCTCTATGAGAAGATCTATGAGGCCGCGCCCAAGACGAACCTCAAGGCCGTATTAGTCGCTTCCATTGCCGACTTCCTGCCGCCCATTAAGGCGATTTTAGGCAAGCTTCTCAAGAAGATCCCGCAGGCCGAGGTGAAACCGATCGCCGGCGTGAAGGTGAAACGGTTCATGAGTGCCATACACAGCATGCCCAAAACCGCGGTGGAAGGGGCCAAGGGCATGGACGATGTCATGTACATGATGTACACGGGCGGCACGACCGGCCCGGCCAAGGGGGCGCAGCTCACGCAGAAGAACGTGATGAGCAATGCCAAGCAGATCGTCACCTGGGTAGATATCGGCCCTTCCGATACGTTTCTGTGCGCCTTCCCGCTCTTCCACATCGCCGGATTGTGCCTGGGCACGGTATCGTTGACCCACGGCATTACGCAGATCGCCGTGCCCAATCCACGGGACACCCGTTTTCTGATCGAGGCCATCAAGACCTACAAACCCACGGCCCTGGTCAATGTCACCACGATCTTTCTGGAGCTCATGAAACAAGCAGCGTTCAAGACGCTTGATTTTTCTTCCGTGCGCTGGTTCATGTCGGCGGCCCAGCCGTTCCCGCCCGAGAACATCAAGGAGTTCGAGGCCATCGTCGGCCAGGGCAAGCTGCTGGAGCTCTACGGCATGACCGAAACCTCGCCAGTCACCTGCTGTCTGCCGCGTTACGGCACGAAGAAGCCGGGTTCGATCGGCATGCCCTTACCGGACACCTCTTTCAGGCTGGTGGACCCGGAGACCGGCAATCTGGCGGCGTTGGGAGAACCGGGCGAGATCGCCATCCATGGTCCGCAAGTCATGCTGGGATACTATAATCAGCCCGAGGAGACCGCGCATGCCGTCAGGGATGGCTGGATGTACACCGGCGATATCGCCAAGATGGATGAGGACGGCTACTTTTATATCGTGGACCGGCTCAAGG
>JBDKSM010000063.1:0-98425 GCA_039680665.1 Syntrophaceae bacterium
CCCATCAGCGTACTCCTTATTTAAATTTTATTCTTATCAAGTATTTTAATATTGAATTCAGAGCATTACTCTGAATCATGGTTCATTTTATACACGATAGAAAACGCGGTTGCAAGAAAATTCTTCACCGGACCGGACGCCGCACGCGAGGTAAGCATAGCTTCTTTTCCCTGTATTCTCCATGCCTTGCGACTCATACGGCGCGCATAAAAAAAATGAACGGCTGATGCTCGCACGCGAGCGCCAGCCGTTTCGGAAGCTATTTTTCCGTGCGGATCTTATTGCCGATCGAGATAGGCGCTTAACATCTCCTTGTTGATCTGCGGCTCGTTTTCGACCGAACGGCGATCGAGTTTGCCGTGCTTGATGGCGGCAGCCAGACTTTCCTCCATGGGGAAATACTCGCCCTGCAGCGACTGCGCCTGGCCCTTGATGAAAAAGAGCTTGTTGTCGCGAATGTACTTCTGAATACGGGGTTTGCCGAGCAGCATCTCCCAGATGAGCGTGCCCCCCCTCTTTTCCTTGACGCCCACGATGCGCTGCGAGAAGACCCCCAGCAGGGAATGCGCGAAAAGGGCCTTCATGTATTCGTCGGTCATGGTCGTGAGAATCTGATCCACGGCCGTGAAGGCATCCATGGCATTGATCCCGGCGATCACCAGGATGCCTTTTTGCGTGGCGCGTATGGCGGTGGTAACCATGGCGGCATCGCGCAGGTGTGAGAAGACGATGATGTCCGGGTCATGTTTGAAGACGTTTTCGAAGACCTGGCCGGTGTCTTTGAGGGTATCGCGGCCGATCTCGCGCTGATTGACATTGGAGAGCTTATGTTCGTGGATGTACTCGATGGGGTCCTCAAAGGTGATGATATTGCAGCTGCGTTTGGTATTGATGTAATCGATCAGGCTGGCGATGGTGGCATCCTTGCCTTGCCCCCCGGGAGAGGCCACTACCAACAGCCCGATATTGTCGAGCATCGATATCAGGATATCCGGTAATCCCAGGGTGGAGTGACTGGGAATATCCTCGACCAGTTTGCGGGCCGCAATGGCCAGCTCGCCGTCCCTCTGATAATAGACGTTGATCCGATAACGGCCGATGCCCGGCCTGATATAGGTGTACTCGACCTCCTTGTTTTCCTTCAGATCCCGCAAGGCATCGTCGGGCAGGATCTCCCGGATAAGCCGGTTCATGACGTCGACCGTGATGATGGGCATGTTACTGCGGGCAAAAATGCCGCTGGAGCGAATGGCCGGCGAGGTCCCGATGGAGATATGCAGATCGGTATGATCGGCGTCGTTCAAGAGACGCAGGATGGAGCTGGGACTCGTATCCAGCATGGAAAGGATCAGCGTTGAGCGCTTGATTTCACGCAGTTTGAGATCTTCCTTGCCGTATCCCACCTGACCAAGGGCATCGATGATGTCCTGAATCTGGGCGCGGGAGGCTAAAATCGGTATGACATCCTTATTGAGGATGAACTTAACGTTCTCCACCCCTACATAATTCATGGGTTCGGCAAAGGCCACCCTGACCTTGCCTTCCTCGATCTCCAGGGGGACGGCCAGCAATTCGAGCATACGATCGGGAGGTATCAGCTTCTGGACATCCTGTTTGATCACGTCTGCCTGCATGTCCAGGACCATGGCGCCCGTGAGATTCTTGAGAATCCCGAGCACCTGTTCCTCGGAGAGATACCCCAATCTGATCAGCGATTCACCCAGGCGCACGCCCTCCTTGCCGGACACATCCAGGGCATGCTTCAAACGGTAATCATCGATCAGACCCAGTTCAACCAGGACCTCGCCCATGCGCCGAGGTTTATTCTCCATAGTGATCCTCCTTTTTAAGCTTTCGTGACGGGTTCAAATGACTATATCGGCCACAGTTCTTCTTCATCTTTACGACATTCTCTTAGGCGGCGGTCTTGTAAAGAAGGCTACCTCTCCCCTGCCGGTCGTTCACGAGCATAAAGCGGCGTAATTGCCTCTGGAACATCCGTGCACGGGATGGTAAAGGGTGTTCTATGAGGAACCCACGGCGCTGGCCGTCCATCCTTATCTTCGTGATCATGCAGGTGGCCTGGTTAACCATGGTCATCCTGTGGATTATCTGGTACGTGCGCAACCATTATGCCCTCATTCAACGCATCGGCACCTGGGACATCCTCATTATGGTGGAGGGTTCGGTGCTCCTGACCCTGATCCTGGCCTGCGCCTATATCCTTTTCATCCTCTATCAGAGGCAACTGACGCTCATAAAGACCCAGATCTATCTGATATCCTCCATCACTCATGAATTCAAGACCCCATTGGCCACCATGCAGCTCTATCTGGAGACCATGCAGAAGAGGGACCTGCCTACCGAAACCCGGGATCAGTTCATCTCGGGTATGCTCTCGGAGAACCAGCGGCTGCAATCCATGGTGGAAAAATTTCTGGAAAGCTCGCGCATCAAGTATCACAAGCGCCCCTACCAGCTTAAAATTCTGAGCGCCGAGTCAATCATCCAATGTTTTCTCAGCCGGCATGCCACCCTGCTGGCCGGGGTGGATTTCCACCAGGAGATCGAGCCGGACATTTATCTCAATCTCGATGTCGACGCCTTTGACATGGCCTTTTCCAACCTGGCCGAGAACGCCGTCTATTATTCCATCGAGCATCCGCATATCGACATCAAGATATGGAAAGACAAGAAGAAGGCCTATATAGAGTTTTCGGATCACGGCATCGGCATACCCAAGGAACGGCAACAGGACATCTTTCATCTGTTCAAGAGACTCCCGGAAGGGGTGGCCTTGAGGGCCAAAGGAACCGGTATGGGATTATATGTCACCCGCGCCATCATCAAGGCGCATGGCGGTAAGATCCGGTTGAAACGCATCGCGCCGGACAACGGTTCATGCTTCATCATCACCCTGCCCCTGGCCAAGGTGAACCCATGAACGTCACGTGGCGCATCCTGCTGATCGAAGACGATCAGCCCCTGGCATTGGGCCTGCGCATCAATCTCGAGGCCGAGGGGTATACGGTGATCCACGCCGCCAGCGCCGAAGAGGGGCTCAAGGTGCTCAACGATGCCTCGGTCGACCTGATCGTTTTGGATCTCATGCTGCCGGGCATGGACGGTCTGGAAGCCCTGAAGCATATCCGCAAGGATGATCCCAAAATCCCGGTCCTGATCCTGACCGCCAAATCGCTGATTGAAAACAAGGTGGACGGCCTCAAGGCCGGGGCTGACGATTACCTCACCAAGCCCTTCCATTTGGAAGAATTTCTCCTCAGGATCGGGCGCATCCTGGACCGCTACGAATGGTATAAACCCGAGGAGGTCCTTGTCGTGGGCCAGGTGACGATCAATTTCAACACGCTCGAGGTCATGCGCGATGGCCAGGGTCTCGTACGCATCACCCCTCACGAGGCCAACCTCATCCAATACCTGGCCCAGCATCAGGAACGCATCGTCTCCCGCGCCGAACTCCTCAAGCATGTCTGGGGCCTCGATCCCGAGATCGAGACCCGCACCGTGGACACGTTCATCTCGCGCATCCGCCGCTACCTCGAAGAGGACCCTTCCAATCCGGTGCATATCGTCAGCATCCGCGGCCGGGGCTACCGATTCATGCCCTGAATTATCAACCAAAAACCCTTCCCTGATCGACAAGCCTATGCTATGCACAGGGGTGGAAGCGGACGGGTCCTGGTGGGTCCCCCGGACTTCAAATCCGGTGTGGGGCGCGACGAGCGTCCTTGGTGGGTTCGATTCCCATGCGCTTCCGCCATCGCCGCAATATATGACGTGCGGGATTATTGCCTGCCGTGATAAACTAGGGAATGCTGCGGAAAAACGGCTTGGAATTCGCTACCGGACGTAATGGCGGCAGGGATGACTGTTTAGCCTCCGGCGGAACCGTCGGTTGTAAGTCCACGTGAGGAGGATTCACGCCATTGGTGGTAGCGGGAACCGGCTGCTGTTCAATAACATCTGTCTCATTTGGCTTGTTTGAAACCTTTTGCGGCGTGCCCTTGCCGCCCAGGGAGGCGACCTTGGTTTCGGGCTTGTAGTTCATTACATTCTGCATGGCCTCAAAAGAGTAATTGTAACGGTTTTCCGGACTCCAGAGCAGCCACCCGGTGGCCCCGGCATCCAAAGCGGCCTTGATCTGCGTCTCAATGTAGCCGGGGCCGAAACCCTTGGTCACATGCAGGGGAAAGGCCTGCAACCACGGCCTGATAACGACCTCGTCACCCACCAAGTCCTTCATGCGCTTGATACCGTCGTAGACAAAGAGATACGGATCATCGGCCGGATTCTTGATCCCGGAGAAGCCCTTGCTGAAGTGTGATGGATAGAGCATGGGCGAGATAATATCCACATACGGTTTGAGCTTGCTGATATCCTGACCCACGACAAGCACGTCCACATCGCGCTGCCAGATCACGATCCCGAACATGTCCATGGATAAGAGCACGCCCTTGGGCGCCGTGATATCGTGAATCTTCTTCAATAAACCGGCGATCGTGTCCGAACGGGACACCCCATCCATGCCGGTAGCGGTCTTGGTGTCGGCAAAGTAGCGGATGTAATCGAGCTGGATCTCATCCACGCCGGAATCCGACAACTCCCTGACCACGGCCAGAAGATATTCCTGTACATTCGGGTCGGCCGGATTCAACCAATTCTTTTCGCGGTTGATGCACCACTCCGGATTGATCTTCGCCATGATGGGGTCTTTCAAGACCACCATCCTTGCCACCACATGCACGCCCATATGGTGCAAGTAGTCAATCATCTTGGGTAATTCTTCGATGTTGGGGGTATAATCCTCGTTCGGAAAATACTTGGCTTTCAGATTAGAAGGGTACGTAATGGCGCCCATATCATCCTTGGCGTCGAAGACCACCGTGTTGGCACCCCTAAGTCTGAGCTTGTAGCCGGTATCCAGGATGGTGCGGGTTCCGGCCGAGGACGGGTTCATGTATACGCCTTTGGCCATATAGTTCTTGGCCTTGGGTACGGTCTTGGGTTTCAGGGGCGCATCCCAAACCACGGGTACGCGGATGGTCTGTCCGGGGGAGAGGTTCTCGTCGATCCCGTTGATCGACTTGATCGAGTTGACCAGTTCCTTCTTGGTGTAGGCGGCCGTGTACGGCAGATAGAGCCTGACGATCTTAGAGAGGGTTTCGCCCGGCTGTACGGTATGGAGGGTCCATTGAGGCTCGGGAGAAGCCGCCACCAATACGAACCAAAGCATGGTAAGTGGGATCCAATATTTCTTCATGATGTCTGTGATAGTACATATCGGCTGCGACCCTCAAGGAAATAAGGTGGGAAAAGTAAGAAAATCTCAACCCGGTCTTGCGCGCCCGCAGGGTTCGTTCGTTGATATCCGATCAATTACCCCGGATTGGCGCTCAGTTGCTTTCTCAGCAGACTTTTCAGGATCTTGCCGCTGGGGTTGCGCGGCAGGGTGTTCATGATCACCACACGCTTGGGTGCCTTGTAGGGGGCGAGCTCCTGTTTGCAGAAGGCGATGATATCCTGGGCCGTGATCTCCCGCCCCGGCATGGGTACGACCACGGCCGTAACGGCTTCGGACCAATAGGGATCGGGCAGTCCGATGACCGCGGCATCCACGATGCCGGGATATTTAAATAGGACCGCCTCCACCTCCTGGGATGAGACATTCTCTCCGCCGCTCTTGATAATATCCTTTTTGCGGTCAACGAAATAGACGAATCCTTCCTCATCCATCCTGACCAGATCACCGGTGTGATGCCAACCACCCCGGAAGGTTTTCTGCGTATTTTCGGCATCCCGGTAATAGCCGAGCATAATGGAGGGTCCACGCGCCACGAGCTCGCCGACTTCTCCGGGCGGCAGTTCACGGTCGTCGGGATCGAAGACCTTGAGGCTTAACGGCATGTGCGCCCGGCCGATGGAGCTCGGCCTGTCATGGAAATTATCAGGCTCCAAGGTCGTTCCGAGGGGGCTCATCTCGGTCTGTCCGTAATAATTCATGAAACCGACATCCGGGACAAGACGCTTCCACTTTTCTAAAACCTCCGTGGCCGCCAGGGCCCCGAACACAATGCAGGTCCTGAGCGAGCTCAGGTCATACTTCTCGAAATCGGGCAGGTGCGGCAACACCGCGTATAGCGCCGGCGGCCATACCCATAGGGTGACCTTCTCGCGGGCGGTGAGTTCGAGGATCTCCTGCGGATTAGGGGCATACTCCAGGAACGAAGTGGCGCCGAGGCAGATAAAGGAGACGCATAAGTACATGGCGGCCACATGGTAAAACGGTATGCCGCCGATGACGATGTCGTTCTTTCGGACCCCCAAGTCGGCCAGGGCGCTCATGACATCGATATAAAAATTGAGATGGCTGTTGAGCACGCCCTTGGGAAGCGACTCGGTGCCCGAGGTGTACAGGAGGGTGGCCGGATCATCGGCCTGGATTTCAACTTCGGGCTCATCGTCGGAAAAGGACTTATCCCACAAAGACTCAATGTTCATCCATCCCGCGGGCGCTTCGACTGAGCTGAGATTGATGTATCCGAAGTGCCGCACGCTCTTGAGTGTTTCCTTGATGTCCAGAACGTACTTGACCAAACTGTCCTCGATGAAGAAAACCTTGGGCTGGCTGTGCGTAACGATGTATTTGATCTCATCGGCCTTGAGCATGAAATTGAGCGGCGTGATGATGGCACCCAGCTTCATCAGCGCCCACCAGAAGATCAGGAAATGGTCGCAGTTGTGGCACAGGATTGCGGCGCGGTCGCCTTTTTGCACCCCGAGTTTCATCAACCCATGCGCACAGCGGTTGACCCGTATGTTGAACTCCCGGTAGGTAATCCGCTGATCGCGGAATACGAAGGCGGCTTTATGCGGGTATTTGGCGGCCGTTCGCATGAGCATGTCTCCAATGGATGCGCGTCTGAGCGCGTTCATCTCATACGGAGTGACACCCATGTTCTGCTCCTTGAATGCATGACATCGCCTAAGCGGCATTGATGATTGATACATGCCGGTTTTTCCGGCATGTATCTTCATCTATACATATTTCATAGCATACGATCAAAAAATATGTAAAGACCTCCTGTCATTGCAAGTCTTGTTGCGGCAAAAGTTATTCACCCACCTCGGCGGATACCATGGTGAGCACATCCACGCCGTCCTGATTCGTGACCTTGATCTCGAGCGTGGCGCGCGAACCATTGGCCGCGGTCACCTGCGCCGCGGTGGTGATGACATCGCCCAGATGCACCGGCTTGGCGAAACGGCATTTGAGCTTCTTGAGCGCCCCGGGATCGCCGGTCCAATCCGTGATGGACTTGGCCGCGAAGCCCAAGGTGCATAGGCCATGCAGGATCACGCCGCCTAAGCCCACCATCTGCCCGAACTCAGGGTCGATATGGATGGGGTTGAAATCACCGGATGCCCCGGCATAGTAGATCGTGCGGTACTTATCAACCTCTTCCTTGGCCGTATAACCATCACCGACTTTTATATCCTTGATATTTTTCGCCATGATTTAGGCCCTCTTCCTGATCGCAAAGGTATAGGTCGCCTTGCAGACCACTTTTCCGTGCTGGTTGGTGCTGGTGCCCTCGAGAGAAACCGTGTCCAGCTTCTCCTTGTTCTCGATATTGGAGATCACGCCCGCGGTGGTGATGACATCGCCGGGACGGATCACATCAAAGAACTCAAAGGCCTGTTCGCCGTGCACCAGCATCATCAGATCGAGCTTTAGCTCCGGGTCCATGAAAAACGGCATGCACAGATGCCCTGAATATACCACGGCAAAGGTGGGCGGGATTATGACGCCGCCGTACTTGGTGGACTTGGCGAACTCTTTGTCCATATAGTGCGGGTCTTCGTTCTTGATGGCCCGCGCATACTCCTTACCCTTTTCCCAGCCGATCTCATAGGTCATGGGGCCGTACTTCTTCCCGATAAATTTCTTGTCAACCGCCATGGTTCCTCCTTTCATTAAAACGACCCACATGCAGGGGCGACCGGAAAAGTCGCCGCTGCGATGCGGTCGATTATTCTACCTGCGCGCAAACCGGTCCAGATCCGGCTTGGCGATCGTCACCCGCATCATCTCGGTGGTGCCTTCGCAGATTTCGCCGAAACGCGCATCGCGGTAGAGCCTTTCGATATCAGTGCCTTTAAGGTACCCGTGCCCGGCAAAGACCTGCATGGCCAGGTTGGCCACCAAGGTGACGCCTTCACCGGCAAAAAGCTTGGCGCAGGCCGCCAAAATAGGGGCATCGCTATCGCCCATATTGTAAGCCCAGGCGGCCCGTAAGGACAGGGTACGACCTAGATCGTTCTGGGTGAACATGTCGGCCAGTTTGAAACCGACCTCCTGATAGGCGCCGATGGGTTTGCCGAAGGTCTTGCGGGCCTTGGCCTGGGCCGTGGCCTTTTCCATGCAGGCCGTTCCGACACCCACGCACATGGCCGACGCGGTCACGCGCCCCATTTCTAAGAGCTTGGTGACCTGCTCAAAGCCCTGCCCGGCCGTGCCGCCCAGGATTGCCTTGGCCGCGCACTTGTCGAGTGTCAGGGACGCGATCGGCGCGCCGCGCAATCCCATGGTGTCGAGCGGAGCACCTGCCGTCAAACCGGCGGCCGTCTTTTCGACGATAAAGAGGCTCAGGCCCTTTTCCAGCCCGGCCGCCTTGTCCGTCCAGGCCAGTACGAGGAACACATCCGCGATGGGGGCGTTGAGCACGATATCCTTGGTCCCGCTGATGAGCCACTTGTCGGCTTCGGATACGGCTGTAGTAGCTATGGCGCCGAGATCCGTCCCGGAATCGGCCTCGCTGTAAGCCAAGGCGCCGATTGTATCCGCGGCTTTGATGCCCGCCAGATAGGCGCTCTTCTGGTCGGCCGTGCCGAAGAGCGTGACGGCGCCGCCGACCAGGAAGCTGGTGGCGCGCGCGCTCATATAGGTCGCGGCACAGGCCTTGGCGATCTCTTCACCCGCCACATAGGCGCCGATCAGATCGATCTTGCCGTCAGCTAATCCGGCCTCAAGCACACCGGCTTGGGCGAGCTTTTTCAGATTGGCTTTCATGAGCCCGGCCGACTCGGCCTTGGTCGCCTCGTCAAGCTTTTTGGCCTGGGGCGCGATATCCTTGATTGCCAGCTCGGCCGTCTTGGCCTTGAGCTGCTTTTCCTGTTCGGTCAATTCATAATCTATCATGGTTTTCTCCCCTCCCCTACATCATCATGATCCTGGAAACGATCATGCGCATGATATCGGATGTGCCGCCGCCGATGGTGCCCAAACGGGCGTCGCGATAGTTGCGCTCAACCGGGTATTCGTGCATGAAGCCATAGCCGCCGTGGATCATGACCGCGTCCGTGGCCATGTTGCAGCCCTGATCGCCCACGTACATCTTGTTGACCGCCGCCAGCAGCGGATTGAGCAACTGGCCGTTGTCCTTGGATGACGCCACACGGTAGATGGCCAGCTTGGAGGCCTCGATAAAGAGCCGCATATTGGCGATGCGGTGCTGAATGGCCTGGAACTCGCGGATGGACCGGTTGAACTGCACGCGGTCGTTGGCGTACTTGGCGCACTCGTCAATGGCGAACATGGCCGATCCCAGGAAGGGGGCCAGCAAGGTGCAGCGGTCCCACTCCACCGAGGACAGGGCCATGTTCCAGCCCTTGAACTCGCCGCCCAGACAGTTTTCCAAAGGCACCTCACAGTCCTCGAAGAAGACCTCGGAGGTGGTGGAGCACTTGCAGCCCATCTTGTGGAAGGGCTGGCCGGTCGAGAAGCCGGGGTAGTCCTTCTCCACGATAAAGGCCGTGATGCCTTCGTGCTTCTTGCTCTTGTCCAGCGAGGCATAGACCACCATGACCTGGCTGATAGGGGCATTGGTGATAAAGGTCTTCGACCCGTTCAGGATGTACTTGTCGCCCTTCTTGACCGCCGTGGTACGCATGGAAGCCGCATCCGATCCGGCGCCCGGCTCGGTTAAGCCCATGCAGCCGATCCACTCGCCGCTGGCCAGCTTGGGGATGTACTTTTTCTTCTGCGCGTCCGTGGCGAAATGATTCAGTGTGGCGGCGCACAGATAGGTGTGGGCGCCCAAGGCCAGCAAATGGCCGCCGTCCACGCCGGCATGGCCCAAGGCCTCGCCGGAAAGGCAGCACGAAACGATGTCCGCGCCCGAGCCGCCCAATTCCTCGGCAAACGGCAGGCCCAAGAGCCCCATGGAACCGAGCTTCTTCCACACTTCGAAACTGAATTCTCCATTGAGATCCGCTTCCTCGCACAAAGGCGCGATCTCTTCCTTGGCAAACCGGTAGACACTCTCCCGGAACATGCGCTGTTCGTCAGTAAGTCTGAAATCCATGATTCCTCCTATTTAACAGGCGTAAAGTATTTAATATCCATGATCTGGCCGCGTTTGTCCTTGTTCCAGACCGCGCGCACCTTGATACCGGTCTTGATCTTGCGGCGCACCTCGTCGGGGTCGGTCAGATCGATGCCGCCGATAAGGTGCAGGAAGTTGCAGTCCGTGCCGTCCAGCTTGATGAACCCGCTGACAAAGGGCGGTTCCGTGGGCATGCCGTAATAGCGGTAGTCGGTTAAGACCCAGCCCATGAGAGTGCCTTCCTGTGAAACCTCAACAAAATTATTTAGCTCGACAAAGCAGCGCGGACAATAGGAACGCGCCGGCACGAGCACCCTGCCGCACCCCTGGCAGCGCGAGCCGAGGATCTTCTCCTGCTGAAAGCCTTCGAAGAACCGCGTCCATGTCGGGCCGTAGGCCAGTTCGTAGGGGACGGCCAACGTATCCTGGATCACATCACATTCGGTTTTCTTTTCCATGGCTGTCTCCTTCACACCAGCTCGAAGTACTTGATGTCGAGCATGTGGCCTTTTTTCTCTTCGTTCCATACGGCCTGCACCTTGGCGCCGGTCTTAAGTTTCTTGAGGTTGCCGCCAACGAGGTGCAGGAAATCGCACCCGGCGCCGTCGAGTCGGATGAGCGCCACGGTATAGGTGCCTTCACAAGGCTTGCCGAAGAAATCTTGATCAGTCTGGGCCCATGATACGATGCTGCCTTTCTGCTTGATCTCGACCCACTTGTCGATCGCCACATGACACTTCGGGCACATGCTGCGGCCGGGCACCAGCACCTTGCCGCATTCCGGGCACTTGGTGCCCATGATCTTGCCTTCACGCAGACCGTCATAGAATGCGGTGAAAGCGGGGCCCGCCCCGTATTTATGGGGAAGTTCCAGGACCTTCTTGAATGTTTTGAATTCCTTGTTCATGGCTTCCTCCTATTTCTCCGAACCCAGGATCATGACGCCGTTGTACTGCACCACGCCGCCCATGGCATGCGCCAGCGAGGTCTTGGCGCCCGGGATCTGATGATCGCCGGCCTGACCCTGGACCTGCATGGCGGCCTCGGCCACGCGGATAAGACCGGTGGCGCCGATAGGGTTGGTGCACAGCGTGCCGCCCGATGGGTCGCACGGCAGCTCGCCGTCGCGCGAGAACGTCCCTTTCAGGACCAGATCGCAGGCCTTGCCGAACTCGGCGAATCCGAAACATTCGTAAAAGAGCATCTCCTGGTAGGTGAATGGATTGTACACCTCGGCCACATCGAGCTCCTTGCGCGGGTTCTTGATGCCGGCCATGGCATAGGCCTGTTTGGAGGCCTGGATGGCGGTCTGCCACATGACCTTGTCGCTGTCGCCGAACCAGTACTCATCGCCGGCATAGCCGATACCTTTGACCCAGGCGGGCTTCTTGGTGAGTTTCTTGGCCATCTTCTCCGAGGCCATGATCATGGCGCAGGCTCCGTCCGAGTTCGGACATACATCCCAGAGCCGTATCGGATAGGTGATGACGCGCGCGGTGTTGATCTGTTCCTCGGTAAGCCTCTGCTTGATATGCGCATAGGGGTTGTCAAAGGCATCGTTATGGTGGTCGAGCGAGAGACGTGTGGCCGCTTCCCTTACCTTATCCGCGGGAATCTTAAACCTCTCGGCCCATGACTGCGACTGAAGCGAGAAGATACCGGGCGCACCGGAGATGAAGTACATCTGATAAAATGGTTCGAGGATGCTCGTCATGGTGGCCTGGGAATCACCTTCGTTCATCTTTTCGCTGCCGACCACCAGTAAGAGATCCGCCATGCCCGAGGCGATCCAGTAATAAGCCGTGATGGCCAACGAGATGCCCGTGGAGCCACAGGTCTCGGTCTTGAGAATGGGCAGTCCCACCGAACGCAATGCATCCGCGAAGTAAAAATGCGTCAACGCCACGCCTTCCATCATGGAGGGCATGGACCCATATACGACACCGTCGATATCCTTGGGGTCAACACCGGTATTTTTCAGACACGCCTCAACCGCCTCGCTGACGAGCTCCGGGTAGGCCAGGTCGAACCTGCGGCCATGATGCGTCTGTCCTGATCCAACTATTCCAACTGGTCTAGCCATGATATCCTCCTATACCCCGATGATGGTCACGGCATGGCACTGTCCGGCAAAGCCGTGCGTACCGTGTGCCAGCGCGGTCTTGACCGGGCGGTCGAGCTGGTGCTCGCCGGCCTGGCCCCTGATCTGGAGGAAGCATTCCGCCAAACGATAGAGTCCCCGGGGTATGTAAGGGTTATTGGCCAGCACGCCGCCGGAGGGATTGACCGGCAGCTTGCCTTCCAGGGCGGTTAACCCCTTGTCGATCAGCTTGCCGCCTTCACCGCGTTTGCACAAGCCCAGGTCCTCGTACCAAAGAAGCTCCTGGAAGGCATAGGGCTCGCAGAGCTCCATCATGTCGATCTCTTTGAGCGGCTTGTCGATCCCGGCCATGGCATAGGCGCGCTTGGCCGCGTTCGGGAGCTGGCCTTCAAGCAGGTCGCGGTCGCCCAGATAGAAGCTGTCCATCGAGGAACCATAGCCTTTGAGCCACACCGGAGTTTTGGTAAGTTTCTTGGCCTTATCTTCACTGGCCAGGAGCATGGCGATAAAGCCCTCGGATTTGGGGCCGCATTCCATTTCAAAAAGCGGGTCATAGGCGTAAGCGCTGCCGAGCACCTGGTCGACGCTCACGCGCTTCTTGACATGCGCATAAGGATTTTTCAGGGCGTTGCCAAGATTTTTGGCCACAACCTTGGCGCACTGTTCCTGGGTGATCTTGCAGCGATCCAGGTACTGACGTTTCTGGAGTGCCGCCACACTGGTTTCGTTTATGCCGATCGGCCTCTGATAGAAGGGATCGGTGTAGAAGTGCGTGAGCATGTCGTTTTCAGGGTTTTCCGAACCCTTGCACACCCCCAGCACCAGGGCCGTATCGAATTTGCCGCTCAAGATGCGCATGGCGGCATAGGCGAAGGCGAACAGTGACTCGCCGTCCTGACGGCTGCCGTTCTTGAGCAGGGCCGCCCCGGCGTCCCAGTAATAGGCATTGGCGCAGGACTGACCGCTATGGAAGAGATCCGTAGAGGCGCTGACGACCGTGCCGATTTCCTCGCGGCTGATGCCGGCCTTGTCGATGACCTCCTTGGTCACCCGGAAGACCTGGTCGAGAAAATAGTCCTTGGTCTCGGCCCCGGGCAACATGGCCACTTCGACGATTCCTACACGTTTTGACATGAGAACCTCCTTATTTTAGCCTTACCGGCCGATGACGTACCGGTACGGATCTACCTCTTCGCGCAGGATCCTCAGTTCCTGATCCGTGGGCGGTTTTGTATCGGTGATCTTGGCAGCCTGCAGGAGTTCGAAACCGCAATTATCCTGGACGTCTTTGAGGGAGTAACCGGGGTTGATCGAGATGATGCGCATGCGCTTGCTCTCGGGCTCGAAGTCCATGACCGCCATATTGGTGATGATTTTGTAGGGCCCGGTGCCCAAAGGCAGACCGGCTTCATAACGTGAATTGCCGCCCTTGATCCAACCCGGGGTGGTGACGAAATCGACCTTCTCCACGAAACGCCGGGAGTCCTGCGGGGTCATGACCATCATGCGCCAACAGAAGCTCGCGAAGTCGTTGGCGCCGCCCGAACCGGGAAGCCGTACCTTGGGTTTCTGGTGCTCGCCGCCGATCTTGGTGGAATTGAGATTGCCGTACATGTCCATCTGGGCGCCGCCCAAGAAGGTGTAATCAACGAAACCACGGCAGCAGGTCTCCATGATCTCGCCCATGCTGGTAGCCATAAGGGCCTTATAGAAGGTGCGCGAATCGCCCACCGAGATGGGCATCTCGGGCAGTAAGGGGCTGATGCCGCCGGCCTCGAACATAATAATCAGGTTTGGAGCACCGACCTTCTGGGCCAGCATGGCCGCGGCGCAGGGGGCCCCGGTGCCCACGCCGGCGGTGGCGCCGTCATCGAGCTCGCGCGAGGCCACGCAGATCATGAGTTCCATGGTGTTGTAATCAGCCATTGGCCACCTCCTTATGCAGCATATGCTCCTTCTGACGCAGTTCATTCATCTTGTGGATGCCGCCGTTCAATTCGATGTAATCGTAGTGGTCCTTGCACTCATAAATATTTTTCTGGAGGAAGGCCTTGAATTTTTCGGGATCATCTTCAGATTTAAGCCATTCCTTGAGGTGCGGTTCGTCCGAGAAGTACTCATAGGCCATGGTCCCTGGATAGGCTCCAAAAGGCACTTCGCACACCGCGTCGACAAGGTAGTAGGGGATGCGTGTGGCCGTGGGATCGCGCCGGATCTCTTCATTGGGCACGAGTCTCTCGGTGGTGATGATCACGTGCTTGGAGGCGCGCGCCAGATCGTCGTCCGCAATCATGATGCCTTTGATGCGACAGTTACCATAGATGTCGGCTTCATGGACATGGATAATGGAGATGTCGGGGTAGAGGGCCGGTTGAGCTACGAACTTCTTGCCCGTGAAGGGACATTCGATGACCTTGCCGCCGCTGTAGCTTAAGGTATCAGTGCCCATCATATTGCGCGTAAGCGTGAAGGAAACACCGGCCGCGGCCGCGCGAAGCCGCGCCGCAAGGGCATAGTTGGTCCATTCGCAGATCTCCACCTTGCCGCTCTGCATGTACTTGCGGGCACAGTTTGAAAGGCCGCGGGCCTCCAACCCGATGATATAGGCGATATCGCACTTGTCGAAGACCTCTCCCGCGCACAGGATCTGAAAGTCATGCGTGGAGGTGTGTCCGGCGAAGCCCATACGCTTGCGTCCCTGTCTGAGGATCTCGTGACAGGCCGCTATGGGTGTGCGGTTGGCGCCGAAGCCGCCGATGGCCAGGTACTCGCCGTCATGCACGAACTTCTCAATGGCCGTCTTGAGCGGCATGAGCTTATTTTCCAGCTTCCGCGATTTGTGGCGGAAGAACTCACGGGCCTTGTCCGGATCGGGATCCGTGAAAAGCCGGCCTTTTCCTTCTTCTAAAACCTTCACTGTTTCCTCCTTTGTAGATATTGCTCCCCTCCATGCCGCGATTTTCTTTTTCTACCCATGCAGCGCGGGAGGCATACATCGTCCATTCCATCGCCCCCTTTCAAAGGGGCGCGATTGCTCGCGCCCCACAGGATGAGGGGCTTGGGTATGGGATCACGCCTCATCGGGAGGGTACATGTTTTCGATAACGTCCTTATACTTGTTCATGACGACCTTGCGTTTGACCTTCAGCGACGGGGTCAATTCTCCGGTTTGCTCCGAGAATGTATTCTGTAGGATTCGGTAGTATTTGATGGTCTCCACACGGGCCAGGTTTTTGTTGAGCTCTTCCATGTGCTGGTCCACGATCTTCTTGAAGGCATCATTATTGAACAGGTCTTCCGGTTTGGTAAAGGCGATGCCGGCCTGTTTGGCCAGACGCGCCGATTCGTCGTGGTTGAGGTTGAAAAGCGCCACCAGATACTTGCGATTGTCGCCGATCACCACGACCTGCTCGAAGAGCGGGTCCTGTTTGAACATGCCTTCGATGTTCTGCGGGGCGATGTTCTTGCCGCCCGCGGTAATGATAAGATCCTTCTTGCGGTCGGTGATGACCAGAAAACCGTCCTGATCAATATGGCCGATGTCGCCCGACATGAGCCAGCCGTCATCGGTAAAGGCCTCCTTGGTCTGCTCGGGCATCTTCCAGTAACCCTGGATGACATTGTCGCCCTTGATGAGAATCTCGCCGTCATCCGCGATCTTGACCTGATTGCAGGGGATCGGTTTGCCGGTGGTGCCGAACTTGTAATCCGTGATGGTGTTCAAGGTCGCGGGCGCGGAACATTCCGTCATACCGTAACCCTCGATGACAAAAATACCGGCGGCGTTGAAAAAATCCGCGATATCACGCGACAAGGGCGCACCGGCGGCGGTCATCCACCGTACGCGACCGCCCAGGGCTAGGCCGATCTTCTTATAAACCAACTGGAACGCCACGCGATACTGCAGATCCAAGAGCAGCGGCAAGGGCTGCTTCTTTTCCCTGAGCTGGCTGACCTGAGCACCGACCTTGGTGGCCCAACGGAAGATGGCCTGCATCAAGGGCGGCTGTTCCTTCACCTGGCCCTGGACCTTGGCGTACACCTTTTCACATACCCGCGGGACGGCCAGAACAATGGTCGGTTTCTTGGCCTGGATATCCTCGACGATGGAATTGAAATCCTGGGCATAGTGGGCGGTGATGCCGACCTTCATGCCGTAGAGATGTCCGGCCATACGTTCAAAGACATGGCAGAGCGGCAAGAACGGCACGGTCTCATCCGTATCATAGGCCGGGACGACCTTATCCAGGGCATCGAAGACCGCCAGGATATTCTTGTGCGTGATCATGGCGCCCTTGGGATGTCCGGTGGTGCCGGAGGTGTAGACAAAGGTTGCCAGATCGTCAATCTGCACCGCATCGGTGAGCTTCTCGAAAAGACCCGGTTCCTTTGAGTCCAGATCCTTGCCCAGCTTTTTCAGCTCTTCGAAGGTCATGAGCTTGTCATTGGCCATGTCCACGCCCTTGTTATCGATGACAACAATCTTCTTGAGCATGGGGCACTCTTTGAGTGTTTCAAGTCCCCTGGCAACGGCGGACTTATCCTCGGCAATATATACCAACGCGTCCGAATTGCTGTTGATATATCCGACTTCACTGGCCGGCACGGTTGGATAAATGGGGATGGTAACGGCACCGATGCCCAGAATGCCCATATCGGTGATGACCCATTCCAACCGGTTGGAACTCAGAATCGATACACGATCGCCCTTTTTCACACCCAAGCTATAGAGACCGAGACCGATCTGTTTGGCGTTTTCGTAGTACTCTTCCCAGTTGATGCCCTGCCATACTCCGTTCGACCGCTTTTCAACCGCCAGACGCTTACCGTACTTCTTGGCCTGCGACCTGAATATCTGGCCCAAGTTTTGACTCATTGAACTACCTCCTTTAAGCAATAAAATCGTAAGCAACGGGTCGGCCCGTTTTATACGGCCGACCCACACGAAACAACTATCTCTTCTGGAAGCCCATCATTTCACGGGCCTCGTCCGGCGTGGCAGGTTCACGACCGAGGGCGGCCGCGATCTTGACCGCTACTTCGACCTGCTCGTAGCTGCCCTTGGCCAGCTCGCCGTTGGGTAACCGGGTGTTGTCCTCCAGACCGACACGCATGTGCCCGCCCAACAGGCAGCTCATGGTAATGGCCGGATACTGGTCGGTGCCCACGCCGCAGGACGTGAAGTTGGCGCCTTCCGGCAGGGCGTTCTTCATGGCGATGAAGGCATCCGGACGGAACGACTGGCCGCCGGCCACACCCCACACGAAGTTGAAGTTCATGGGCTTGGTGAAAAAACCCTGCTTCATGATCAACAAGGTGTTATCCAGGCCGCCCATGTCGTAGATTTCAAGCTCGGGCTTGACTTTGTTCTCTTCGAAGGCCTTCCCGAAGTCCTGCAGCATGGTAAAGGTGTTCTCAAAGACATAATCCACGAAGATGGCGCCGGACTTGCGGTCCACGATTGAAAAATTCATGGTGTTGGTGTTGAGCGAACCCATTTCGGGTTTGACGAAAACGAGCTGGCTGATACGCTGTTCCGGGGTCTTGCCCATGCCCACGGCGGTGCTTAAGTTGACGATCAGGTTCGGACAGCGTTGCTTGATGGCGTCATGCGTGGCCTTGATAAGCGCATGGTCATGCGTGGGCATGCCGTCTTCCTGGCGGGCATGCACGTGCACCATGGCGGCGCCGGCCTTGTAGCACTTCTCAGCCTCGTCGGCGAATTCCTCTTTGGTATATGGGACGGCCGGGTTCTGGTTCTTGAAGGTGCCCGCCCCCGACAACGCTGCAGCAATGATTACCTTTGATTTGTCTGCCATGTTCCCCTCCTTCGCTAAATTTTTACGTCTTAAAGCGGTTCAAAATGATCAATATCAAGAATCGTATTGGTGGTCTCTTTGGCATAGACCGCCTTGACACGCATTCCGATCTTCACCTGCTCGACCTCCACGCCCTCGACGATATGGGCAATAGGGGTGTCGGCGCCCTCGACCTTAATCATGGCCAGACAATAGGGCGCCTTGCGCGGCAGGTGCTTGTCGTTGTAGTTCACGATCGTGAAGTTGGTGATGACGCCTTCATTGGCCAGTTCGACCCAGTTCTCATCGAGCTTGGTCAAATCCTTCTCGCAGTATTCGCGCGGTGGACAATATACCTTGTTGCACTTGGGGCACTTCACTCCCAGGATTTTGTTCTGATCCCGCAGGCTGATGATAAACTTCGATCCAACGCGGCCGGCAAAGGCCTGTACGGGCAGCGACAGGCTCCCTTCCTCTACGAAGCAATGGGTCAAATCTACATTTCTTGCGCTTACACTCATGGTCTTTAGCCTCCTTAATCATCGATCTCAAAATAGAGCAGGTCTTTAAAACCGCCGGTCCGGATATCGTTCCATACCGGCCTGACCTTCATGCCGGGCTTGATGCGATCGATGTCCTTGGGGTTGAGCTCATGCGAAAAGCTCTCCCCTGGCGTTGCACCGTCCATGACCATGAACAGCGCGGCATACGGGGTCTGGCGCACATGACCGGTAAGCGGGTCAGGGCTGGCGTAATAGGCTGTGTCGACCATCGTGACCGTGGCTTTGGGGCCGATCTCGATAAATTCCGGGCAGCGCACACGGCACACCGCGCAGACCTCGCGCGGCGGTATCTGGGTGCGGCCGCACACCGGGCACTTTGAGGCGTACATTATCTTGTTCTTAAGCCCGTGGAACCACATGCCCAGATGCGGGCCCGAGGCGAAACGCTGCCTGATCTTGGGCAGGAATTTTAAGGCGATGAGCTCCTCACCCTGCTTTTCCTCAGCCCCGGCCGCCACAAACTTGCCGAACAACTTGGCGGTCGCGCCGGCGGCCATCATGTCACCGTCGATCTTCACCTGGCCGCCGCCGAACGCAGCACCCGGGTCAATCTTACCGGTGTTCAAGCCCACAAAGACATCGGCCGCCATGCGCATGGTCACGGTGGCATCGGCGTCGAGCCCTTCCTTGAGCGTGCAGGTCTGATCCTTGATTACCACCGTCCACGCGCCGCCTTCGTCACCGGAAAGGTCATAGCCTATTTTGAGGTTCTGGCCTTCGGCCTTGTCGGCTCTAAAGCGCGCCGGCATGCTCTCGACGATGGCCTTGGCCCGCACCACCGGCTGGAATGGCGTGAAAGCCTTGGGAAGCACATTTAAGAGCGCCGTGACATCGCCCGCGACCTTGAGGCGACCGGAACTGAAGGCCTCACCGGTATCGATCTTGCCTAAAGCGCCGCCGACGAACCCTTCCGCGTCGGTACTGATGGTCACCGAGCACTTGGGCAGTGCGTCAACCTTCTCAACCTTCAAGGTTGCATCCTTGATGGTAATGAACCATTTGCCGCCGCCCTCGCCGGTAATATCGTATCCTATGACGACATCAACACCCTTGACGCCCTCGGGCAGAAACCGCTCGGGCATGGTGTTGAAGATATCCTCTACTTTTGATCCAAAGTATTCTGCCATGGTATTGACCTCCTACCAGTTCAAATCTTTTTCGAGCATGATGAGCACCGTCCACATGGTCCCACCAAAACCGCTGGCCAGGGCATGCTTGACTTCGCGTTTGAGCTGCTGCGGTCCGGCATCGCCGCGGATCTGCAAGGCCGCCTCGGCCGGACGGCACATGGCCGTGGCGCCGATGGGGTTGGATGCCGTCACACCACCCGATGGGTTGAGCGGCAGCTTGCCGTCCAGATCCCATTCGCCTTCTTCCAACATCCTGATATGCTCGTCGCCCTTAAGCGAGAAGAATTCACGCAACCAGTCCAGCCCCCACCAGGCCGAGGGGTCGTACATCTCGAAGACGTCGAAGTACTCGATCGGGTTTTTGACCTTGTTGCGTTTGAAGAGCCGCTCGGCCGCGACGCGGTGCGTCATGGGCGGGCGCTCGAACCCGAAGCAGTTGAAGCTTTCCTCGCGGTGGATCGTGATGTGGTCGCGGATCCAGACCGGTTTATCGGTGAAATCCTTGGCCCGCTTCTGGCTGGCGAAGATCATGACGCAGCAACCGTCGGACTGCGAGCACATGTGGATGAGTCTCAGTTCGCCGACCAGCTTGGGCGAGGTGTTCATGAGCTCTTCGGCCTGATCGTACTCAAGGCCGAAACGGCGGTGGGCTCTGGGGTTGAGGCAGGCATGTTTGTCCATCATGATGCGGTACTTCATGGCGGCCTTCTTGGCCCGCTCCTCGCCGAATTCTTCGATCATCATGGTGGCCGTGGTGGCGGTCAGGGCACCGGTCTGCAAGTGCCGGAACCACAATGGGTCAGCCATGTTGGTGATGCCGCCGGTGGTGTTGCCTTCCTGCAGCTTTTCCAAGCCGATGGCCATGACCACATCGTACATACCCGATGAGACAAGGTTGTCGGCCGCGCAGACGAGCGTGGCGCCGACCGTGCCGCCGGTGGTAATGCGGATCTCTTCCTTGCCGAAGGCGCCTGAGCCCAAGGTATGCCACAGGTCGGGCTGATGGGTCATCTCGAAAAGCTCCATGTTGCCGTGCACGACGCACTCGATATCGTCCAGGGTCATATGGGCGTCCGCCAGGGCGGCGCGTACCGCCTCGTTGACCATCTCGGCCTGATTCTGATATTCCTTGTGGCTCGAATATTCGGTCTGTCCGATGCCGACAACTGCCGTATAATCCTTCTTCTTAGCCATTTTCTAACCTCCTATTTCTCCATAACAAGCACGGTCTGGAACTGGCCCGCGCCGCCGGTTGTGCTCTGCACCACCGCGCAATTGACATCCGCGGCCTGGTGCTCTCCGGCCTTGCCCATGAGTTGCAGGGCCGCCTCGGCAGCGCGATAGAGACCGCCGCACATGAGCGGCGTACCGGTCAGATGTCCGCCTGAAAGGTTGACATTGTACTTGGCCGGGCCGTACTCGTCGATAAACGCCCCACCCTTACCCTCGTCGGCCAGGCCTAAGCCTTCCAGCCACATCGGCTGCTGGTAGGCGTAGCAGTCCATAAGCTCCACGCAGTTGACGGTCTTCTTGGGATTCTTGATGCCGGCGCGCTTGTAGGCGCGCTCGGCGGCCTTCTTGAGCGCGAAGTTGCTGGCCAGGTCACGATCGCCAAGAAAATAGCTATCCATGCAGTTGCCAAAACCGGTGATGAAGATCGGGTTATCGGTAAACTCGTGCGCGCGTTCCTCACAGCACAAGAGCATGCCCGCGGCGCCGTCCGAGACCGGATAGGCGTGCAACGTGCGGATCGGATCGCAAAGCATGGGCGAGTAAAGCACATCGCCCATATCCAAGAGTTTGCCGTCCATGGCATAGGGGTTGCGCGCCGCCCACTGACGGGCGCGCACCACGACCTTGGCGAGCTGCTCGTCCGTAATCTTGGATTTCTCGCCATAGGCACGGGCCTGGAGACCGGCGGCGCTCAGGAAGTCGAGACCCACCGCGCGGCAGTAGAACGGATCGTAGGCCAGGTTAGCGACCATATTACGGCTCTCGGGCTGGGATTCCTTACAGTGGCCGGCTACATAAATAACATCATCATGGCCGGACTTGATTGCGGCCACGGCATAGCCGAGGCCATTAAGACCGTCCTGGGCCATCTTCTCTTCGCCACGATAATGCCCACCGAGCGCGTCGGTCATACCATTGTCGGAGATGGTACGGGCATCGAAGAAGTCATCCGAATTCGAGATAATGTCGTGAACGCCCTTTTCCTCATCAAACGTGAAGCCTGTCTGGGCCTGAATATCCTCGAGGATGTCCAGCAGCATACCCTGGAACCTCTTGTACCAGATATCCGGCTCAATTTTGTGCTGGGCCACAGCACATATTGCAACCCTTCTCATCGGTAGCATTCCTCCTTCTTTCAGTATTATTCACGCCTTGGCATGATTGCTTCAGGCAATTACTATCGCAGATTTATTTGACCCTCCCCTCACATAGCATGGCTTGGCCTCCCCGCGCTTGATGGCGCGGATGATATCGTCCTTGGAGCGTTCGCAATCGAGCTCCACCCAAGCCCGTCCACAGGACTGGGCCGTATGCGAATCATCGGTGGCCACCTTGGGGAAAGGGATCACATCGCGGTCATAATCAGGGGTATAGAACCCGTGATGCGTAACCTCCACCGCGTCCACCCGCAGCGTGCGCGAAACGTCCTCAATGCAGTCCAGGGTCTGACGGATGGTGAAACCATAGTCACCGGGGTGGTTAAAGGTATAGAGGGTTTCATCCTGGCCTTCAATCTCGGTCACATGCACATAACCCCAGCGCGTGCCCACCGTACGCTCAATGCCGAAGAGAATGAGCATACGAGAGCTTATGGACTCGACCGCCTTGCGGTAGTTGGGTTTCAAGAGGTGGTCATGATCGGAGATGGTGATAAAGTCATATCCCATAAGGGCATAGGTATCGGCCGCCTGCTGCGGGGTGAGCCGACCATCGGATAGTGTGGTGTGGATATGCAGCTGCCCCTTCATGTGCATTACGCCTTCACCCGCGCCCCATTCAGGAAGACCTGATTAATGCTGTTGATGGCGCGTCGTTCGCGTTCCGCGCTCATGGGCTCTTTACCCAAGACCATAACCGAGATAAAGGCTTCGATGGCGCCCAGAAAAATATAGGTGAGATAATGCGTGCCGATATCCTTGCGTAGAAAACCCGACTTCTGACCATCACCCATAATATCCTCGAAATGCTTGAAGGTCTTTTGGAAATTGGCCAGCCCCTTGGGAGTATGATAGACCGAACTGCGCGAGACCTCGGTCACGAAGATCGTGATGAGGTCGGGGTTGTTGGCATACGTATCAAGAAAAAAGCGAATAATATTGATCAGCTTCTGCTCGAAATCGACGCCGGGACTCTTCTGAGCGTCCAACATGGCATGGGCGCTGCTCCACCACGTGTCCACGATGACATCGAACAGCACATCCTTGCTCCCGAAGTAATGATACACCAGCCCGTAGGAGACACCCGCGCGTTTGGCGATATCCGCCATGCGGGTGTTGGCATAACCTTTTTCCCTGAAAACCGCCAAAGCCGCTTCGATTATTAAGTCCTGCTTATCATTCTTTCCCATGAGATTAAGCATAGCCAAAGTTGATTGATATGTCAATTTGTTTTTAAACAAAATCAACCCCTACCAGCTCGGACTTGCAAAGGCACCAGATGAACCTGTATAAATAAAGCAAACCGAGAATAGAGGATAAGGGAGCTTCCATGGATACTCAGACTTGGCGCGATATCACCCCCTGGTGCCGCATCCGGATCGATGGCGAAGGCCGATGGTTCTATGAAAACCAGGAGATCATCAACCCCGGGGTCCTGCATGCCTTCTTCGATGCCCTGGAAATGTGCGCCGATGGGCGCTACCGCATCGTCCTGGACCAGGAGATATGCTATGTGGAGGTAGAAGACACGCCCTTTGTCGCCATCGGCCTGCGGGGCGACAACGAGACTGGGTTCAACCTGGTGCTCAACAGCGGCAAGATCTGCGAGCTCGAACCGGCCACCCTTTCCATCGGCCGGGATAACATCATGTACGCCCGGTTATCAAACGGCATGCCCGTGCGTTTGTTACGTCCCGCATACTACCACCTGGCCCTAAGGATGGAAGAATGCGAAACCGGTGAGATCGTGCTACGCGTAGGTCAGGCCACCTACCCTATCCTCACCCAGACGCATCCATGAGAAAAACAAAACAGGCATCCGCCTTCAGAAGTCGGATGCCTGCCTGGCTCTCGATTCAAAGATCCTGATGCTAACTGCTGGACAGGCTGTCGATCTGGCTGGTCAGCCAGCTCTGTTGCGACTGCAGCGTAGACAGCAGCGCCTCCATGTTCGCGAATCTGATTCTCAGGGATTCCTGATAAGCTGTCAGTCTCGCTTCCTTGTCGGCAATCTTCTTGTCGATTTTATCCATCTGGTTCTGCAATGATTCCTCGATATCTTCTATATATCCGCCTGTGCTGTTGGTTATGGAATACAGGGCTTCGTCCAATTTCTGGCCGACCCCCTTGGAATACGTAAAATCAAACGTTCCCGTGCTGGTTCCGGAATACTTCAGATAAAGGCCGGACACGTCTGTGCCGGTATCACCTCTCAGGCGTTGCCCTATCCCGGTCATGGTTATCCAGTCGGTCTCACCCTGCTTTCTGATGCTGCCTATCACATCAACTCCGGAATAAGTTCCATCTGCAATGCCTAGTTCAGCGCTGATGCCGGAGACCGTGAAGTTCCCGGAGCTTCCATAAGACGTGCTCGTTAATTTGAGCTGGCCGCCAACGTTTTCGGCTGTGATGCCAAACGTATTGCCGTCGTTGATGGCCTCCACAATGGTATCCATGTCAGCCCCTGCGTTCAGCGAAATGGTCTGAACCGTGCCATTCGCGTTGGTGAGCGTCAGGGTGGCCGTGCTGCCCAAGGTCCCAGAAAACCCGCTACCGGTGACACCCGCTTGCGTGGCTACCTGGTCGATCTTAACTTCATAGTTGCCCTCGGCCGCCGTGCTTCCTGATGCGGCATATGAAAAGGCAAGGGCACTGGTGCTGCTTGTCCCATGGGCGGCAAAGAGATTGCGCACGTCGTTGAAGTTCGTTTGCAGGTAACCGTCCAGGGTCGTTTCGTCGATAGAAAGTTTTCCGGTCTTGTCGACACTTACGCCGATTTGGCTGAGGAACGTGAGGCTGGAATCCATGCCGCTCACCTCGGCGAGAAGACTTCTCCTCAGGGTGAACTTTATACTCTGAAGCGTATTGTCACCAAAGAGTGCGCCCGTGGTTTCACCATCCGAGGATACGGTATTCTGGGTCGCGATCGCACTCATTACCTTGTTATAATTGTCGACAAAATCCTGGATCTTAGTTTTGATGGCATCGGTGTCGCGGTTCACATTGAGGGTGATGGTCCCATCTTCGTCCGCACCGAGGAGGTTGAGGGTTACGCCCTCTATGACATCGCTGATCTGGTTGCTGGACCTGGTGATGGTTTCCCCATCCACGGTTATCTGGGCGTCCTGCCCGGCTGTAAGCTGTTGTAATCCGAGCCCGGTCGTGAGAATGTCCGCACCTGAATCATCGTCAAGCGAGATGCCGTCTGTTCCGGTGTTTTTCGAGGTGAGCGTCAACCGATAACTGCCATCATCAATGGTAATGATCGATGCCGTGACATCCGCCGGATTGTCTCCGGAGTTCAGGGCGTTGATCTTGTCCCGGATGTTCGCGAGGCTGTCAGTGGCGTCAATGGTGAGCGTCCGGCCGTTGATATCGACGGTGCCGGAAATTCCACGGGCTTCGCTCGTGGAGGTTATGGCAATGGAGCTTTTGAGCTTTTCGGCCGTGGCCAGTAGAGTGACCTTAATGTCATAGGACCCCTCCGAGGCGTCCGAGCCCACGGCAACGCTCAAAAGATCGCTTACGGATGTGCTTGAGCCGGTAATGGTTGAGGATGAAGTGAACGCATCGAAATCATCCAGTGCGGACAGGTTTTGTACACTGGTTTGCAGAGACTGTATCACGGAGTTCAAATCACTCCAGGCCGTCTTTTCATTGCTGAGTGTGGTCTTGTTATCCTGCAGCGCAATGATGGGTTTGCGCTCAACGGCGACAAGCTGGGAGATCATGCTTGTCCAGTCCACCCCGGAAGACAATCCTGAAATGTATGATGTCGATGATCCCATAAAACACCTCTTTCCTCAGCACATCGCTGAGGCCCTGAGTCTAATCACGGCCCAGACCATGCAGACACTAGATCTTCTCCTCAACGAACAGTCCGGACATCTCCCGCATGTTCTCCCTCAGCCTGACGATGCTTTCGGGCGGAATCTGTCTGATCACCTTACCGGAATCCCGTTCTACAATCCGCACCACAACCTCATTTGACGTATCGTCTACGCTGAATTGTAAGGAACTGTCCGCTGTTTTAAGCTGTTGATTGATTGCGTCCACATCCTTCTGGATCTCTTCGGTGGATCGTGTCTCATTCTGAAGACTTTTTTGTGATGACGGTTCAACCGCATTGCCACGCTTCGTCGATATCGGAGAAATGGACCCAGATCCCACACCGGTGTTCTCAGACCGGACAGGCTGCTCCAGTGATACCGCACTTGCACTCTCGATCTTCATGGCATCACCCGCCTTATCTCAAGGAGGTCACGAGGCTGGCCTCGTGACCTCCCTGAAACTGCTCGTTACCTGAAGAGGCTCAGGATGGTCTGAGCACTGGTGTTGGCCTGGGCCAGCATCGCCGTGCCTGCCTGCATCATGATCTGAGTCTTGGTGAAGGTCACCATTTCCGAGGCCATGTCGACATCCCGGATGGCCGATTCCGAAGCGGACTGGTTCGTGATCTTCGCCAACATGTTGTCATACTCGAAATCCTTGGCGTTCATCTGCGCCCCGAGGGAACCCAGTTCCTCAGTAACGGTGTCGATAGCACTGGTAACGGTGGCGATAGTGGAAGTATAGGTACCGACGCTAAGATCTGTTGAAGTCAGGCCGGAATAACCAATAGCGTCCATCGTTGTTACCAGTGAATCCCACTCATCCGAAGACGGACCGCCACTATCATTCTTCGCGGCCAGTTCCGCCATTCTTTCGAGAATGCCTTCAATCGTGTTGACATCGCCTTCATTGATTGCCAAGCCGGCCTTGTCCCGGGAAATGGTCTCTAACTGCACCTGGTTAGCCCGGATAGTGGCGCGCAGACTGTCGGCTTCGACCAAGCCCGCGGCATCGTCGCCAGCGTTGTTGATGCGGTAGCCGCTGGAGAGTTTCGCCATGCTCTTGTTCATTGCTCTTTCGGTGGTGACTAGGTTCTGATGTGCATTGAGTGCGCCGACGTTGGTGTTAATTCTAAGTGCCATAATGAAATCCTCCTTGATTTTGTTTTCGACCATCCTTGGTCGTGTTTTTTTTGTAATCAGGTTAGCGGTCCTGATTAAGCCGTACTGCCTTACCGTGTTGCTTTACCTACCCTCACCTCCTTTTTTTCTCTCTCACACACCTATCGTCAGCTTTGCGGAACACTTAAACTTTTTTTTCAAGTAGCTCTTTAATTTTTTTCATGCCGGGATTCCGGGTCAAGACATCTTCCAGCATTCCATACGCATCTTCTATTTTTTCAGTTACTTGCGCCGCATCCCAAAGATTGAGCAGAATGTCTTCATGCGCCAGCCCAGTCTCAACCGACTTCTTGAAAAGAACATAAGCGTCCTCATATTGGCCGGAATACCAGGAAATAAGGCCCAGAGCGTTGTAGGCCGCAAAACTGTGCGGGTTCAACTGAATGACCTGGAGAAAGATCCCGGTGGCTTCGGCATAGGCCTTGCTTTCGAGCAGTTCCTGCCCTTTCTGCAAAAGTTCTTCCTCACCACGACGTGGTTTTGGGAGCTTGTCCAAGAGCGCTGCTATTTCAGGCGAGGGTTCCTGCTTCAGGGCGTTTTGCAGGAGTTCTTCGGCTTCCGGCTGCCGTCCCATCGATACCAGAAGGATCGTCGCGGACGTCAGGCAGGATATCCTCAATGCGCCATATCTCACCGGTACCGTGGATATGATGTCTTTGCAGGCCAGGGCGCGGGAGAATTTTTCCAGGGCGGCCTCATTTTCTTTCAGGTGCATAAGCGCGGATCCCCAATAATACCAACCCTGTATGTCCTGGGGCTTTACCTCCACGGCACGTTGGGCCAATTCCTTGGTTTTTTTATGGTTATTATCGAGGCCATACATACGCGCCAGGCAGACGAGCGCCGCATGATAAATGTCTTCCTGCTGCTGACGAGCCCAGGGTCTTCTCACAATCGCTTCATAGTGGAGCTGTGCTTCCTCAGAGCGGTTCAGATCTACCAGACTGCTGGCATACACGAATCTAAGTATGATATCGTCTGGTTTCTCCGCGAGATCTTCTTCAAGGATGGGTAAATTACGTTGTACCTTTGATAAAAGAACCTCACGGGTCTCATACCCTGTGTGAATAATTTGAATGGGAAGGGATGCTCCCTTAAAACCATATTTTTTAGCGGATTCGGAAATGGTCTCATGTATCCGGTTTTCAAAACGCAGGCGCGGATCGTTCGGAAAGAGACGATACTGCGTAAAAGGATCAGAGGATCCGTCCGCCATTGGGCAGGCAACCGTCATATTATAGACGCAACCTGCATTGAGTGTTTGTTTTAAGGATTGAAGCTTCCTGACTTGCGCGGCTTCCATGCGGTCATCGGCGTCCAGCCACATGATCCATGCGGCGGTGGCTTCATCCTTGGAGCGGTTTCGGGCGGCGCTGAAGTCGCCCGTCCAGGGCTGCGAAACAACCCGAGCCCCAAACTCTTGAGCAATTTCAATGGTTCTGTCGGTCGAGCCGGTATCGACAATGATCAGTTCGTCCCAAAGTCCCTGTATGTCGGAAAGGATCAAGGGCAGACGTTGTTCTTCATTCTTGACGATCATACACACCGCAAGAGTATTGATTTTCTTGAGGTGCGGCCTAGTTGAGAATGATGGTTGCCTCTTTTTCTTACGCTTATGGGCTGTCATATAGTTGTTGTCTAGCAAAAAAGAAGCCATGCGTATTGCGAACCGTCCTTTATCCTTTGATTAACCTTCAGCAACTCGTATTCGCTCTAAATTTTTACCATAATTTATTCCGAAGAGTATCTTTGACATGTGCGAGAGAAAATTTAAAGAGCAACGCTATTTCGGCATGACATAGTCAATGCTTTGACTAGCGGATACAAAAGCAACATATAATTAAATAATATTATAGATTTTTTTTTGTGGCATACGCATTGCTTTAGTAGTTTATGGCCATGATCCCTAAACCTACAGGCAAAGGAATGAGATCACCCGCATGGGCGGAGCCTGCCTTGTGGACTTACGATAGGCAACCAAAGCGATCCAGCCGGAATTGTCTTTCCGACAACAGCACGGCACATCCGGTTAATAGTAAATCAAGAATGCATGAAAGAGGGGCATATGCAGAGTATCTTTGAAGGGAAAACGATATTACTCACAGGTGGAACGGGTTCATTCGGACGGGAATTTACTCGGATCGTACTTGAACAACACAATCCCAAAGTCTTAAGAATCTATTCCCGCGATGAACTCAAACAGAGCCGAATGCATGCAGCTTTCAATAATGATCGGTTACGATTCTTCGTTGGCGATGTGCGCGACCGCGAACGATTATATCGTGCCATGCGCGATGTTGATATCGTTGTGCATGCCGCAGCCTTGAAACAGGTCCCTTCTTGTGAATATAACCCCTTCGAGGCCGTCAAAACCAATGTCCTCGGAGCTCAGAATATCATTGATGCCTGCATCGACTGTGGTGTTAAAAAAGTTATTGCCCTCAGCACTGATAAGGCCGTCAATCCAATCAATCTTTATGGTGCTACAAAGCTCTGCGCCGAGAAACTCTTTATTCACGGCAATTCGTATTCCGGTGAGAAAGAAACTCGGTTTAGTTGTGTACGTTATGGTAACGTATTGGGAAGCAGAGGCAGCGTGATTCCCCTGTTTCTCGAGCAGAGAACAACCGGTAAGATCACGATAACTGACGAGCACATGACACGCTTCTGGATAACACTTAAAGAGGCTGTTGAGCTTGTTGTGAAAGGCCTATCATATATGCGGGGCGGCGAAATCTTCATTCCCAAGATCCCCAGCATGCGGGTTACCGATCTGGCCGAAGCCGTAGCACCTGAATGTAAGATCGATATTATTGGTCGAAGACCCGGAGAAAAACTCCATGAGGTGCTCATAACAGAAGATGAAGGACTCCACACCGTATTCATTGATGGACTCTATGCCGTTCTTCCGCATAGAGGCTGGTTCAAAACAACACAGTATAGCGAAGGCAAAACTCTTCCGGAAGGGTTCTCTTATACAAGCGATACTAACTGCGAGTGGCTTTCAATAGATGATCTTCGTGATATAATTCAGGACAACGGTTTTAAAAATGAAGCAGAAAAGAGAAGACAAACTGGCACCGAACTTTTCTAACTAACCTTACGCCAATGTTTATACCATATAGTAAGCAATCCCTGGATGAGGATGATATTGCCGCTGTCATCAAGGTTTTGAAATCAGACTGGCTGACTACCGGACCGAAGGTTGACGAATTCGAGGCCGCAATCGCCTCTTATGCTGGGACACAAGGTGCCGTCGCCGTGAGCAGTGGGACGGCAGGACTGCATGCGGCGATGTATGCCCTTGGTATCGGGTCTGGAGATGAGGTGATCGTACCTCCGTTGACCTTCATTGCCACGGCCAATGCCGTGGTCTATCAGGGAGGCACGCCCGTGTTCGCGGATGTTGACCTTGGCACGCTGCTCATCAACCCCGCCGACGTAGAGGCTCATATAACCAAACGGACCAAGGCCATCGTTGCCGTAGATTATGCCGGCCAACCCTGTGATTATGACGCGCTGCAAGATATTGCCAAGCGGAACGGTATAGCTTTGGTCGCCGATGCCTGTCATGCCCTTGGCGCTCAATACCGCGGCCGACCAGTTGGATCACTGGCGGATATGACCGTGTTCAGCTTCCACCCTGTCAAGCACATCACCACTGGCGAAGGCGGCATGGTCGTAACGGACAATCCGCATTATCTCGAACGGATGCGCCGTTTCCGCAATCACGGAATTTCCCGCGACCACCTGGAACGTACGCGTCAAGGAACCTGGCAGTACGAGATGACCGATCTGGGCTATAACTATCGACTTACAGATTTCCAATGCGCCCTGGGACAGAGTCAGCTCGGGAAACTGCCGGCCTGGCTGGAGGCCAGGAGGTCCATTGCCCGGCGCTACGATGCCGCCCTAGCCCTCATTCCGGAGATCACATCCCTGGATGTACGCCCCGATGTAGCGCACGCCTATCATCTCTACGTGGTGCGCCTCGGCCGCCATCTCGACCGGGGCGTAGTCTTCCAGGCCTTGCAGTCGCTCGGTATCCTGGTCAATGTTCACTATATTCCGGTACACCTGCACCCCTTCTACCGCGAGCACTTCGGAACGCAGGCCGGTATGTGTCCCATAGCCGAGGACGCTTACGAACAAATCCTTTCCCTGCCGATGTACTCGGCATTGCAAGATCAAGACGTTGAGCGGGTAATCGATGCAATCCAGTGTGTCGTGAAGGAAAGGAGGTTATGATGATTGATTTCATAGCCGAGGTATCGAGCAACCATAATCATGATCTCTCCCGCAGCCTCGCTTTCATCGATGCCGCGGCGGCTATCGGTTGTACGGGGGTCAAATTCCAGCTTTTTAAACTGCGTGAACTTTTCGCCCCTGAGATCCTGGAACGCAGCGCCAAACACCGCCGGCGCGAGGCCTGGGAGCTGCCCACGGCTTTTCTGCCCGAGCTTGCGGCGCACTGTCGGCAAAAGGGCGTCAAGTTCGGCTGCACCCCGTTTTACCTTCGGGCGGTTGAAGAGCTCAAACCCTATGTGGATTTCTTCAAAATAGCGTCCTACGAAATTCTCTGGAAACAACTCCTGCAAGCCTGTGCCGTCACGGGCAAACCCGTGGTTCTTTCAACGGGCATGGCCGTTCTCGAAGAGGTCCAAACCGCCGTGGAGACGCTCAAGAACGCCGGCTGCCGTGATCTGACCCTGTTGCACTGCATTTCGGGTTACCCCACCCCGCTTCAGGAATGCAACCTGGCCGCCATCGAAACTCTGCGCAACGCAACCCGGCTGCCGGTGGGCTGGTCCGATCACAGCACCGATCCATCCGTCATCTCCCGCGCCGTGCATCGCTGGGGGGCATGCATGGTCGAATTTCACCTCGATCTCGATGGAACGGGCGATGAGTTCTCCATGGGGCATTGCTGGCTGCCCAACCGCATGGCCCCGGTGATTGCGGCCGTACATGCCGGAGAGAACGCGGACGGCACCGGCGAGAAGCTGCCGGCCCCCAGCGAGGTTCCGGACCGCGACTGGCGGGCCGACCCGCAAGACGGATTGCGGCCTTTGCGGGCAATACGCAAAAGCTTCGAGGGTGACGCGGCCGGACACTCGCGGACAGCGCCGCCGTCCACGCCCGCCGTCGAGGCGATGATTCGCGCCCTTCCGGAAGTGGATCTCAACGATTACCTCTCGCGCGACAATGCCTGGACCCTGCGCCTCATGGGCCAGGAAGACTTCCGCAGGGAACGCACCACCGATCTGATAAAGCGCGAATACAATGAGGACTTTTACGGCAAGCTGCTCGAAACCTACCGCGGCGATCCCCAGGCCCTGCGCCGGTCGGTCATCGAGCCGGCCTCCACTCCCATAACGATCTCGTTGGGCGACCGGACCTTTTCCGCGCCGCTCAATGTCTATTTTACCATTGCCAGGCATCATATGTGGTCGACCCTAAAGCTTGCGGATCATCCCTTTCTCTGCGAGCTCGGGGCGGGATACGGCACAAACCTGCTGTGGTACCAGGCCTATGGAGGCGCGGCCAGGGTTTATGCCGGTGAATACGCCGAAAACGCCGTGACCATGGGCGGCCTGCTGGGACTCGATCTGCATCGGTTCGATTTTTATGACGCGGAGACGTATCGTTTCATCAAGGCCGGCACCCAGCTATTCACCTCGCACGCCATCGAGCAGCTCCCGGATGCGCGGGTGTTCCTCGATGCGCTCAAGGGCATGCGCGACCGGATCCAGCGGGTCGTGCACTTCGAGCCGGTCTACCGGCAAGAGCGCCGCAACCTGATCGGGCTCCTGCGCAACCGCTATGCCGAGATCAACCATTACAATACGAATCTCCTGGAATGTCTTCAGAGCGACCGCGAAATCGAAATCCTCGCGTTTAAGCCTGACGTCCATGGTATCAATCCGCTCAACCCTACCAGTGTCATCGTGTGGGAATTCCGGTAAACCAGAGGAGCCAAGCATATGCGCCCCATAGCCATTATCCAGGCCCGTCTGGGATCGACACGGCTGCCCGGCAAGGTATTGCGGCCCATTCTCGGCCGGCCCATTCTCTGGCATATCGTCCATCGCCTGCGCTGCGCGCCAGGACTGGACGGGATCGTCGTAGCCACTTCCGAGCTTGCGGGTGACGAACCCATCCGCGCCTTCTGCCGGGAGGAAGGGATCGCATGCCACGCCGGCAGCGAAAACGACGTGCTCGACCGTTTTTATCAGGCGGCCTTGCGTTTTGCGGGCGATCCGCTCATCCGCATCACGGGCGATTGCCCCTTTGCCGATCCGGCCTTGATAGGACGGCTTATCGACTTGTATAAAGAAGGCGCCTATGACCATATCGGGGTCGCCACCGGGGCTGGGGCGATCTTTCTCGACGGCGGGAGATTTCCCGACGGCCTGGACGCCGAGTGCTTCGGCTTTGCCGCCCTCGCACGCGCCTGGCGCGAGGCGACCGAGAAGAGCGACCGCGAACATGTGACCCCCTACATCTGGCGCAACAAACAGATTTTCCGCTGCGGCCATCTCAAGGGCGAAACGGATTATTCCCACTTGCGCTGGACCGTGGACAACGAGGCGGATTTCACGCTCGTCACTCAAATCTATACGGACCTTTACCGCGAAGATCGTCCTTTCCTCATGCAGGATATTCTCGACTATCTTACCCGGCATCCGCAGCTCAGCGAGCTCAACCGCGATTTCATCGGCAAGGAAGGCTATGGCCTACTCTGGGACGCAGGGACGCAAACTGGTGCGACAGGGAAGGAATCATGAAAGGACAGGCATTATATCAGCAGGCGAAACGGTTGATACCCGGCGGAACCCAACTTTTGTCGAAACGGCCTGAAATGTTCGCCCCGGACGTCTGGCCGGCCTACTACAGCAAGGCCAAGGGCTGCCGGGTTTGGGACCTGGATGGCCGCGCCTTCATCGACATGAGCATCATGGGCGTGGGGGCGGTTATCCTTGGATATGCCGATGACGACGTCGACGGCGCGGTGATCGAGGCGATCAGGAACGGGGTCAGTGCCACGCTCAATTGCCCGGAAGAGGTCGCGCTGGCGGAAGTTCTGATAGAGCTCCATGCGTGGGCACAGATGGTACGCTACTGCCGTGGCGGCGGTGAGGCCATGAGCATGGCGGTGCGTATTGCCCGCGCCGGCACGAAACGCGACCGGGTGCTCTTCAGCGGGTACCATGGGTGGACGGACTGGTATCTGGCCGCCAATCTCGGCGAAACGGATGCCCTGGACGGACACCTCATGCCCGGTCTCCAGCCCAACGGGGTGCCCCGGGGTTTGAAGGGTTCGGCTATCCCCTTCACAACCAACGACATCCAGAGCCTGAAGGATCTCATCGGCGGCAAAGGACATGAAATCGCGGCCATTGTCATCGAACCTGCTCGGGGTGAGGACGCCCCCAGGAATTACCTCCTTGAGCTCAAGGACTTGGCCGCCTCGATCGGGGCCGTGCTCATCTTCGACGAGATCACGAGTGCTTTCCGCATGAACGCAGGAGGTATTCACCTGCGCTATGGGATCAACCCGGACATCGCCGTGTTCGCCAAATCCATGGCCAATGGATACGCCATGGCTGCGGTGCTCGGCGTGGAACGCGTCATGCAGGCCGCGCAGTCGACCTTTATTTCCAGCACCAACTGGACCGAGCGCATCGGACCGACCGCGGCCCTGGCGACCATGCAGAAATATATCCAGGCCGATACCGCGAATCATATCATCGCGCTCGGCAACCGGGTGAAAGAGATCTGGGCCGAAAAGGCATCCAAACATCATCTGGAGATCAAGGTCTCGGGGCTGCCGACCCTGGCCAATTTCGCATTCCTGCACCCCGAAGCCCAACGCCTGAACACCTTCTTCACTATCGCCATGCTTGAACGGGGCTTTTTGGGCTTCAGACAGTTCAAGGCTTCCCTGGCGCATTCCCAAGCGGAGGTAGAGGCCTATGCCGCGGCGGTCGATGAGGTCTTTGCGGAAATCGCCTGCAAAGATCCGCAGACCCTTATCAGCACGCCGCCAGCCCACGCCGGATTTTTCCGCCTGACCAAGGAATAATCCCGTTTGCAACATTTGCAATAAAGGAACTGCAATGGCCGATACCAGCGAACAGATCGAATTCTGGAAGGAAGAAAGCTGGAATTATTTCCGGAGGAATTACGAGGGGAAGGATCTTCGCAGCCTTCCGCTTGTGCCCGTTTACATTGAAAAGATCTTCCGGACATGCCCTATCTCCATCGAGGGCGGAAGCATCCTCGATATAGGATGCACGCCCGGAAGCACCCTGTTCCACCTGAGCCGACTCTTCAAAACGAAGCACGGGGTGGGCACGGAGCCTTCCCCTAAAGTCGTGGCCGTCCTGCGTGAAGCCTTTCCGGAATTCGAATTCCATGACTACCCTTCCCAGGCCTTGCCGTTTAGGACAGGTGAATTCGATCTTGTCATTCTACGAGGGGTGATTCATTGGGTTGACCGGAATTACTTCATGCAGACCTTGGGCGAGGCCATACGGACAACCTCCCGTTACCTCCTCATCAGCGATTTCGCTCCGGCGCACCGCTACAGCACGATCTACGCGCATCAGGCGCAATATCGGACCTATAAAATGGAGTACCAGACATTCATTGAATCGTGCGGATTCATGCAATGCATCGCCTGCAACTTTTATGATCAGGGACTGGATTGGACCGCCACTAAAACGGCGCTCTTTGAAAAGATCCCCCTGGAGAAAGCCTTCCCGGTTCGGATTGCTGAGGACTTCCAATAGATGCAGTATCAAGAGCTTGGACGCACGGGATTATCAATCGCACGGATTTCCGCCGGAACCGTGGAGCTCGGCGTCGATTACGGAATTCAGGCACCTGGAGACTACGGCCGTCCCACGCGCCAAGAGGCCGTCGCCTTGATTCGCGCGGCCCATGCGGGCGGGATCAATCTCTTCGACACCGCCCCGGCCTACGGCGAGAGCGAGCGCATCCTGGGAGAGGCCCTGGCCGGCTGCGGTGACGCCTATGTGGCCACCAAGGTTTCTATTCCACTGAATCCCGACGGTACACCGATACGGGGAGCACAACTGAAGCAAACGGTCAGGCAATCGATTCGCAACAGCCTCAAGCGCCTGCGCAGGGATGTGCTCGACATCGTCCAGATCCACAACGCCACCCAGGCGGTCGTGGCGCAGGGCGAAATGGCCGAAACGCTCCTTGAGGCCCGCGAGGACGGGCTGATCCGGTTCCTGGGTGCATCGGTGTATACCGTGCCGGAGGCGCTGGACGTCATTGCGGCCGGATGCTTCGACACGCTCCAGATCGCCTACAGCCTGCTTGACCGGCGCATGGCGAGCACCGTCTTCCCGGCCGCGGAGCTGGCCGGGGTGGGCATCATCAGCCGTTCGGGGCTCCTGAAAGGTGTCCTGAGCGCAAAGGCCCAATGGCTTCCGCCGGAACTGAGCACCTTGCGCACGGCCTCCGAAAAGGTGCGGAAAATCATTGGAGAAGATTGGGATGGCCTGCCCGCGGCGGCGATCCGCTTCTGCCTCTCCACGCCCGCGGTGGGCACGGTCCTGGTGGGCTTGCGCACCGGGCACGAGCTTGAGCAGGCCCTCGCGGCCGGCGGGCAGGGGGGCTTGCCGACGGATATCCTGCATAGACTGGAAACGCTCATGCCGATCGAAGAGCGGCTCCTCAACCCGGCGAATTGGTCTTTGGCATGAGTGCGATCCTCATCCGCTGCGACGCCTCGCCCATGCTTGGTTTCGGACATATCGTACGCTGCCTGGCGCTGGCCGATGAACTCCGCGACCGGCATGACTGTACGGTGAGCTTTGCCGTTCATGACGACCCCCTGGCCAAAGCCATGCTCAAGGAACATGATTACCCGGCGTTTATCAAAACCGCTCCAACCGACCCTGCCTGGATGGATGACGCCCTCGCCGCCTGCCGCGCGCAGGCCCTGGTGCTTGACGTGCGTGACGGCATGACGCGGGAGGCCGTCAGGGCCTGGCGGAAGCGGGGCGTGCTGATCGTGGATCTCGACGACCCCGAGGACAAGCGGCTGGAAGCGGACGTGGCCTTTTATCCGCCAGTGCCGCAGGTTCAGCGCATGGACTGGTCGGACTTTTCGGGCCGTCTGTTCGCCGGTTGGGAGTGGGTCATCTTGCGGCGGGAATTCGGCCTCTCTTGTCAGACCAACCCGACACGCTCATTGTCCCGCGAGCCGTTATGCCTGGTGACCATGGGCGGTAGCGACCCGGCCGGGCTCACCCTTACGGCCCTGAGAGCCCTCGCGGAACTGCCGGGCGCCTTCACCGTCCTGGCGGTCATCGGGCGGGGATTCATGCATCATGCGGCTCTCAATAATTTGAGAATGCCTGAGGGGCGATTTGATGTGCGGAAAAATGTGACCGACATGCGGGCGCTCATGAAACAGGCTGATCTGGCCGTGGCCTCGTTCGGGGTGACGGCCTATGAACTGGCCTGCATGGGCGTGCCGGCCGTCTATCTCTGCTTGACCGACGATCATGCGCAATCGGCTTCGGCCTTTGTCAAGGCAGGCATGGCCATCAGCCTGGGACGGCATGATCTGGCGACGCAGGCCGATCTGAAGGGCGCCGCCGCTTCCCTGCTGGTGGATTCCGGACGCCGGGCGGCCATGTCCCGCGCGGCACGCCAAAACGTTGACGGCAAGGGCGTAAGCCGTATCGCCCAAGGCCTCATGGAAAGGCTTTCGTATGGAACACGCTGAAATCAAACATTGGCGGGACCACGCCGGTCCTGTCCGTGACCAGGTACGGGGTTTTGAGGTTATCGCCTGCGAGACCTGCGGCTTCAAGCATATTATCCCCATTCCATCGGCGGAGGAGCTCGAAGAAGTCTACCGGCAGGAATACTACAGCAAGGACAAGCCCTTATATCTGGAACATCACAAGGAAGACCTGCCGTGGTGGAACAGCGTCTACGCCGAACGCTACGCCCTGTTCGAAACGCACCTGCCGGGTGCGCGCAGGCGCATCCTGGACGTGGGCAGCGGGCCGGGCTATTTTCTCCTGCACGGCCGCGAGCGCGGCTGGGAAACCGTCGGCATGGAGCCCTCCTCTCAGGCCGCGGCCCACAGCCGCGACCTCGGCCTCACGATCGTGGAGGACTTTCTCTGCCCGCGTACGGCCGCGGGGATCGGGATGTTCGACGCCGTCCATATGAGCGAGGTGCTCGAACACATCCCGGAGCCGAAAAGCCTTCTGGAGACCGCCGGCCGTCTGCTCGGCCCCGGCGGAATCATCTGCGTGGTCGTCCCCAATGACTACAACCCGTTCCAGGACATCCTGCGCCACGCCCGAGGCTTCGCACCGTGGTGGGTGGCGCCGCCGCACCACATCAACTATTTCGATTTCGAGAGCACCCGGCGGCTGATCGAGGCGGCCGGGTTCGAGGTCGTCCATTCCCAGGCCACCTTCCCCATCGATGTCTTCCTCCTCATGGGGGACAATTATATCGGCAATGATACCCTGGGCAGGCAATGCCACGCCAGGCGCAAGACCTTTGAACTCACCCTGGCCGCGGCCGGGGCCGCGGATCTGAAGAGCCGTCTCTACCAGGCCTTTGCCGAACTCGGCATCGGCCGCGAGGTGATCGTGTATGGCAGAAAACCGTAGCATGCCCGCCGATCTTGCCGGGACGTTGGCCCTCGCCATCCTCGGCGCCGGTCTCAGTCAGGTGCCCCTTATCCAGAGGGCGCGGGCCATGGGGTATCGCGCGGTCGCCATCGATCGCGACCCGCTGGCGCCGGGGTTTGAGTATGCCGATACCGCCATCCGCATCAGCACCCACGATCTTCCGGGCATTCTCGCCGCCTTGCGGGAGACCGGCTATGCCTGGGCAGGAGTCTTGGCGCGCACGACCGCGGCCGAAGCCTTGTCGAGCGCGGCCTCCATCGCCGACGCGTTCCGGCTGCCCGGCCTGACGTCCGGGCTCGTTGCCATTGCGACCGAAAAATCGTCCCTGCGGGCCTTTGCACAGGCGCATGACCTGCCGGTCCCCACGGGGATTCAGGCCGCCGGAAAGGACGTACGCGTGCCGGATGAGGATTACCCGGTGATCGTCAGGCCGGACAGCACCATCGTGGGCAAGGGTCATATCAGATATTGCGCGGACCGGGGTTCGCTCGGCGTGGCCGTGGCCCGGGCCGGGCAGGCTTCCGCCAACCGCGCGGCCGACATCGGTCGCTTTATCGAGGGCATCGACACGACCTGTTTGTGCCGCGTCCGCAAGGGTCAAGCTCAATGCCTGGCCTGGTGGGACGAACTGGTCGGGGTCACGCTCAACGGGGAAATAGCCGGCCTGGGGCTGAGCACGCCGTCGGTCATCGAAAGCACGCCCGCCCAAGCATGGACGCAGGATGTCTGTCACAGGCTGGCACGCTGCTTCCCGGCCGTGGAGGCCCTGCTGCTGCTTTCCTTCAGAATTACCGATCAAGGAAAGCCTTTCCTCATCGAGGTTCACGCCGACCTCGGCGGCGATCTCATCGCCGAGACCTTTCTTCCCGCCGCCGTCCAGGCCTTCGATTTCTTCGACCTCGCCATCGCCATCGCCACGGACAACCGAACCGAGACAGCGCCCCTGACCTGCCGCCCCACGGCCCTATACTACTGTTCCGCCGATGAAGCTCCGCCGGTCGCAAACATCACGCGCACGCCAGGGGCCGTCATCATTCAGAAAGAGCGTATCGAGGCAAACCTGGCATTATTGGAGGACATCATCGCTAGGCGTAATCTGAACCTACGGAAACAGCCCCGGCACGCCGAGTGGCTTGGGAGGGACCCGCATGTCTAAGCCCGCGGCCGTTATCCATATCGGCGCCGGCCACTTCCAGATCGCAAGCATCCGCTGGGCACAGGAGGCCGGGCTCCACACCGTGGCCACGGACCGCAATCCCAATGCGCCGGGCGCCGCGCAGGCCGACCGTTTCGTCTCCATAGCCGGGGATGATACGCAGGCCATCCTGCAACTGGCGCGGGAAGTATCCAAGGACTACACCCTGGCCGATATCTGGGGCCATGCGGATTTCTGCCTCATGCCGCGGGCTTTGGTCCTCCAGGCGCTGGGTCTTCCGGGTCTTGCGCCCGAGACGGTCGCCGCGGCGCTCAAGAAAGATCGCGCCAAGCTGGTCTGGCAGTCAAGCGGGGTCGCCACCCCGCGCGCCCAGGTGATCACTGATGCCGAACAGGCCCATCAGGCCGTGGCGAGCATCGGACTCCCGGCGATCATGAAACCGCTGGACGCCTCGGGCAGCATGGGCATCACCCGCATGGAAGACGCCACGGCGATCGACGCCGCCTTTGAAAAGGCCCGTGCCTTCGGCGAGGCCATCATGGTCGAGTCCTATCTCACGGGACGGGAATTCGGCGTCAACGGGATCTTTCACGAAGGTCGGTTCCATCCCTGTGGCATGAGCGAACGCCGTACGGACGACTGTCGCATCACCGAGATCATCGTCCCGGCCCCCCTGCCGCAGGATTTGGCGCAAGCCGTCAACGACCTGCTTGAAGAGGCCTCCCGCAGCCTGGGCATCACCCAGGGCTGCGTCAAGGGCGACTGCATCCTGGTCGGGGAAAGGCCTTTCATCATCGAGATAGCCCCCCGCCTGCACGGCAACCCAACCATGAGCCACGCCCTGCCATTGTCAACCGGCATGAACCCCATCCGGGCCTGGTTCGGGATAGCAGCCCACGAGGAGGATCCCCTGCGATTCATCAGGCCCGATCGGCAGAAATTCGCCGGCTATCGTCCGCTGTTCTGCAAGGGGGGCGTGGTCAGCGCCGTGCAGGGACTGGAACAGGCCAAGGCCGTCCCGGGCATCGCCGCGGTCGCAATATTCGTCCAGCCGGGGCAGACCATCGTGTGTCATGGGGACAACCGTGATATCGCCGGTTACCTCTTCGCCGTGGCCAAAGATCCTTCGGCCTTGCGGGGTATCCTGGACGAGGCGCAGGCCCAGGTAAGGATCGTGCAGTGAACCATTCCAAAAAATCTTCATGCCGCCTCTGCGGTCATACAGAACTTATGCCGCTTTATCGGGAGGATTTTCTCGAGTTCACCCCGGCTTCCCCGGCGGCCCGTACCAATTTCTTCGTGTATCTCATGTGCGCCCGCTGTTCGCTGGTCCAGGTGGAACCGACGCCAGAGCCGGAATTTCTGGAACGCTACTATCGTGATTCGCCCGTGGCCGGGCTCGACCATACGATTCTGCGCACCGTAAAAGACCGCTACTATCAGGAAACGATCGACTTCCTGAAGCGCCTGCGGCCCGAGCGGATCTTTGAGATCGGCGCGGCCTCCGGATACCTGCTCCATCGGCTTACGCAAACCTTCACGGCCACCGTGGCGGGCATGGAACCATCCGAGATATCCCGGAAATGGGCTCGGACCGAGTATGGGATCGAGCTCCTCCCGGGCATGCTCGACGATCTGGATCTGGAAACGCTTCGGCTCAGAGAAACCTTTGATCTGGTCATCGCCTGCTCGGTCCTCGAACACACCGCCTGGCCGACAGCCTTCATGCGCAAGGCGGCGGATCTGCTCGCGCCGGGAGGCTATCTTTACATCGAAGTGCCGTCCTTAAGCCATCCGCAGGGAAGCGAACTGACCGAAAAGGTGGTTCAGCCCTTTCACCTCTGTTATTATTCACCGGCCAGCATCATGCACTTGGGCACGGTTTCCGGATTCACCTGCCTGCACATCGATGAGATCCAGAACATGGATGTGCCGATCTACCGTGCCCTGTTCCAAAAACAGAGCGCGGCCGTCGTGGTCAAGGAGCTTTTCCAGGCGCATGTCCGGTGCTTCGATGAGCGTCTGAATGCCATCATCCAGGACTGTCGGCGGCATATTGCGGACGCCAGCAATGTCTGGATCTGGGGCATCGGCGACGATTTCTTCAAGCTCTGGACGTTGAGCCCGCAGACCTTCGACCCGGCCAAATGCCGTCTCGTGGATCGCAACGCCGCCAAAGCCGGCAAGCGCATCGGAGTGCTCGAGATCACCCCTCCGGAGCAGAGCCTGTGCGGCACTCCGGATATGATCCTGATCGCGACCAGTTCGCACCTGATCCGGAAGAATATCCTGCAGGATGCACGCGGCCTCTTCCCGCATACGCCCATCCATATCCTCTACAAGGGGGAACACGATGATAGAGCTCAGTAAGGCCCATGCCATTGGTATTATCGGGGCCGGCAAAATTGTCACCAACGCCCACCTGCCCTCCTATGCTGCCGGCGGGAACGTCAAGGTGTTGGCATTGGCGGACCAGAACCCGGACGCGATCCCATCTCTCGCCGAGCGTTACGGGATTCCGCTACGGTTTACCGATTACCGCGAACTCCTGGCCGTGTCCGAGATCGAGGTCGTGGATATCGCGGTTCCGGCCGGAAGTCATCGGCGGGTGGTTATGGACGCCCTGGACGCCGGCAAGCACGTGCTCTGTCAAAAACCACTGTCCGATACCTGGTCTGATGCCGTGGCCATGGCCGACATGGCCGAGCGGCGCGGTCTGATCCTGGCGGTGAACCAGAATGCGCGCTGGATACCATCCTATCGGCGCTGCGGCGAGCTGATCCGCCAAGGTCTGATCGGTGCGCCCCTGCTCACGATCTTCGAGGACCACTACTGGACCGACCACCATCCCTATGAACTGGAACAGGACCGTTTTCTGCTGCTGAAGAACACGATCCATAAGATCGACGTCATCCGCTCCTGGTTCAGCGAGGAACCGGCAACCTTGAGCGCCCGCACCACCAAGGCCGCGACCCACCCGGCGCGGGGTGAATCCCAGGTAAGCATGATCATCGGATATGCCAGCGGCCATGTGGTCAACCTCATTGACGACGGCGCCTCGTCGTCGCCGGGTTTGCGGCGTATTCTGATCCAGGGAACGGAAGGTGCCTTGCGGCTCGATGACAGCAGCCTGGAATTCTTCAAGAAAAAGCCCGGCGAGCGCAGCGAGTGGCAGCCCGTTGAGATCGTTGGCAAACGCATACCGGATGCCTTCCTCGGTTCCATGGCGACCCTGCTGGCCGCGATCGAACAGGGAGAACAACCGGAACACAACGCCAAGGATAACCTCAAGTCTTTGCGGTTGATCTTTGCGGCTTACGAATCCGCCGCTCACGGCCGGACCATGGATTTGACGAAGGAGAATGCATGGGAGTAAACGAGCTGCCGGTCATTCTGGGGGGAGACCCCATACTGGACAAGACCCTCTTGCCGTCATGGCCTTTTCTGGCTGATCAAGCGGCCATCACCGATATTGAAGCGGCACTGCGCACGGGAGCCTGGGCCATGGGAAAGCGTACCGCCGCTTTCGAGGAGCATTTCGCCGCCTATTGCGGGACGCCGCATGCCCTGCTGGTCACCAATTGTTCTCAGGCCATGGTACTGTGCTTGCACGCCCTGGGCGTTACCCCGGGCGATGAGGTCATCCTGCCGTCCGTCGGATTCATCAGCGATCTTACGGCCATAATGCTCCTGGGCGCGGTTCCGGTCTTGGCCGATGTGGATGCGGCGACCTGCAATATATCGACGGAAGGCATCCGTGCCTGCATCGGCCCCAGGACCAAGGCCATCCTGACCCTGTCCTACACGGGGATTCCCTGCGAGATGGATGCTATCATGGACATAAGCGCCCGGCACGGCATACCCGTGATTGAAGATGCCGCCCATGCCCATGGTTCGGAATATCGCGGGCGCAGGATCGGCGCCTGGGCCACGGCAAGCTGTTTCAGCTTTGACCAGAACAAGGTGGTCTCTTCCGGTCAGGGAGGGGCGATCGTCACGGCGGACGCCGAGCTGGCCGCCAAGCTCAAGCGTATGCGCGCCTTCGGGAACAATGCCGCGCTTTCCATACCGGAGTGGATGCACTATTCCGAGCCCAGCATCAATTACAAGCCCACGGACCTGCAGGCCATCCTCTTGAGTTACCAGCTTGCCGCGCTCGACGATCAGATCGCCTATCGCCAGAGACACTATGCAAGGTTCGCCACCGCATTTGAAAACAAGCCCGGTTTGGTACCGGTGATCCCCACCCCCGGCACCGAGCGCCTGTCGCATTACATGATGCGCTTTACGTATGCATGCGGCGCCTGGGGTGGTCTGGACCGCAATCTTTTGATCAAGGCCCTGTTGCGGGAAGGCCTGCCGGTCGGATCGGGCTGGGCCCCGTTGTACTACCGTCTCGAAGCATTTCCGGGGGGAGCGGGAGGAGCCGGGTTGCGGGAGTGGCGCAAGCGGCTGCCGCAGACGGAAGACGCCTCCCGCAAGACCATGACCTTGTCCATCAACCTGCTCCAGGCAAACGACACGGCCATGGATCAGGCCATTGCCGCTGTAAACAGAGTCTACCAGCATGCCGACGCCATACGGGAATATTTCAAACAACCCGAGCACAAGGCCGAATGCCGATCCAGTGATCCGCTCACCAAGGCCGGCTATGCCTGGCTTGAGGGCGAGCCTGTAAAATCGGGTGCGAAAGGGGGCACGCATGCCTGAACCCTTCTGTCCGATATGCGCTTCATTACGCTGTACCGAGGACTTCCGCGACCCGCAGATGCCCTCCCTGAGCGTGCATGTCTGCTCCAACTGCGGCATGGCCTTTCTCTTCCCACGCTTGACCCCGGAGGAGACCCGGCATTTCAACGCCGATGATTATGATTACGGCAAGGCCATCTTCGTCGAGTCGGTCTACAAGAAATATCGTGAACGCATCATGCGGCAGGTGGATTTCATTACCAGTCATATGCCCCAACCGGGCAAAGTGCTCGACATCGGTTGTTTCCAGGGAGACCTGCTCCAGGAATTCCACCAAAGAGGCTGGCGCACGTATGCGGTCGAAAGCGCCGAGAAGGCCTGCCGTTTCTTGATCCAGGAGCGGCCGCACATCACCGTGCACCATGGTTTCGTCGAAGACCTTCCCTTTGGAGGAGAAACTTTCGACGTCATCATCGTGAGCCGCACCCTGAATCATGTGCTCGATCCGGTGATGTTTCTCGAGCGCCTGGGGGCCTATGCCGACGACGCCACCCGGCTGTATATCGAGGTGATGGCCCTGGAGAGCGTCATCCGCCAGGACGGACTGGAAAGCGGGAACTATTTCAAACCCTACCAACCGGTGGTCTACAGCATGTCGACCCTGGTAGACACGTTCACGCGCGCCGGCTGGGGAGGGTTCATCCACCTGGACAGCATTACGGATTTTCCGGGCTCAACGGTATATTTACGGATCATGAGCACCCGATCGTCCGGGGTGGCGGCGAATACAGCACGCGAGAACAGGGCCGTGCTGGCTGCTTACCGGCAGCGGGTGGAAGCGTTCTATGCGGAGCGCCGACGGCGGCTGAACGCCCTGGAAGGAGAAAAACGCCCATTCATCACCTGGGGCGCGGGCGACCTCGGCATACGCCTCTTGAGCGAGGCCGGACTGGCCAGGAATCCGCACTGGTTGGGGTGGATCGATTCCTATTCCGCCAAGTGGGGACAGTCCATCCTGGGACGGGAGGTGATGTCGCCCCCGCGCCTGAAGGAATTGCAGCCGGAACTCGTCGTCATCACGGCTTCCGCCTCTTTCGCGGAGGAGATCAAGGCCGCGGCGCTGGAGCAGATGCCCGGTCGGGAACTGGAATTCATCCTCATAGGATAAAACGCTACGGACTGAGAAGGAGTGGGAATGAAAAAGATACTACTGATTACGGGAGCGGGAACCATCGGAAACATGGTGGCGGCGCAGGCGGCTAAGGGCAACCAGTTCGAAAAGATTTTTCTGGCGGATGTGAACCCACACCGTGAATTCATCGCCACGCTGATGAACGACCCGCGCGTGGAGGTCTGCCGCCTGGACATCACGGATGCCACGGTGGTCATGCCTTTTTTCCTGGAGAACGGTATCACGCATGTCATCGACACGGCCTGTATCCCCCACAACGCCGAATCCCTCAATCTGCGGGCCTATATCGACGTTAACGCCTACGGCTTGGCCAATCTGCTGGAGGCCGCACGGCTCAAGGGGGTTGAAAAGTATGTTTATTGCAGCTCCAATGCGGTGTATGATTTTTCAGGACCTACCAAACCTTCCGGGCCGGTGAACGAAGATTGGCCGACCTTGGGTCCCGGGGCCACGCTCTACGACCATACCAAGCTACTGGGCGAAAAGCTCGTGAGCCTGTACCGCCAGGTGTATGCCCTGACCGCGGCCTCCTTCCGGCTGACGGTTATATATGGCCCCTGTCCGGCGCTGAACATGGGCAGCAAAACATGGTTCCACAATGTCATCGCCACCGCCGCCCTGCAGCGCAAACTCGTCTACGAGAGCATCCCGCGCCGCAGGCTGTGCTGGATGTATGCCCGTGACACGGCCAACGCCCTTGTCCATGCCGCGCTCTTCGAGGGCGCATATCCCAGCCAGGTCTACAATGTCTCCTCGGGTGTGCTCGTGGGGATCGAGGAAATCATCGATGCCTTGAAAAAGGTCATCCCCAATCTGGAGGTCAACATCGGCCAGATCAAGGACGTGGGCTGGAAATTTCCACTCGATATCACGCGCCTGCGGCAGGAACTGGGGTTCACGCCGCAGATCACCCTCGATGCGGCCATTAGGGAGTATGTCGAGTGGATCTGGCAACATCCGCAGCTCGTGTCCGGGGCCGTGGATTGAACGAGCGGGACACATGACGTTGCAAGGTTCTTTAAAAGGAGCGCATATGAGACTTGAAGACAAGGTTGCCGTCGTTACCGGCGCCAGCCGCGGCATCGGCCGCGAGATCGCCTTGCGTTTCGCCCTTGAAGGCTGCCACGTGGTCGTTAATTACCACTCTAATACGGCCGCCGCGGCCGAGGTCCATGAACTGATAACGGCATACGGGCAAAAAGCACTGGCCGTCAAGGCGGACGTAAGCTCCCGCGCCGACGTGCGGCGGATGCTGGACACGGCGCTGGAGACCTTCGGCCGCATCGATATCCTGGTGAATAACGCCGGCATCCTCAAACAGATGCCCTTTGAGGAGATCACCGACGATGATTGGGACCGGATGCAGGCGGTGTGCCTCAAGGGAGCTTTCATCACCAGCCAGGAGATTTTTTCACATTTTAAAACCCGCCGCGGCGGCAGGATCATCAATATCGCCTCCATGGGCGCTCAGTTCGGCGGACCCAAGGCACCCCATTATGCGGCCGCCAAGGCCGGGCTCATCTGTTTCACCAAGTCCACGGCACGTATCATGGCGTCCTTCGGGGTGACCGCCAACTGCATCTCTCCGGGCTTTGTCGCCACCGACATGTCGGCCAGGGAAATCGATTCCCTGGGCGGCGAGGAAGCCGTCGGCAAGACCATCCTGGTGGGGAGGATCGGCCAACCGGCCGATATCGCGGCTGCGGCCGTGTTCCTGGCCTCGGATGAATCCGCGTTCGTCACGGGGCATGTCCTGAATGTGAACGGAGGGATGTACATGCTATGAAAGACCAGCCGACCGTACTCGTTTTAGGCGCCAGTCACGATCAACTCTACCTCATCGAAACCGCCAAGCGCATGGGATGCTATGTATTGGCCGTGGACATGGATCCCAAAGCTTCTTCTTTCAGGCATGCCGACGAAAAGGCCTTCATCAGCACACGGGATATCGATGCCCTGCTGACCTTCGTGCGTGCTTATCGCAAGCGCCGGCCGATCGATGCGGTCGTAACCATGGGCAGCGAGATTCCCATGACGATCGCCGTGCTGGCCGAAGAGCTCGGAGTGCAGGCCCTTTCGCGCGAGACGGCCCATCTGGCCTCGCATAAGCTGGCCATGAAGCAGCGCTGGGCGGAAAATGGCATCCCCATCCCATGGTTTGACGAACTGCGATCGGGTGAGCATTTGCGCCGCATCGTCAAGGAACGGGGCTGGGGGCTGATCGTTAAACCCGACGACCGCTCCGGGGCGCGCGGCATTACGAAGCTGGCCCAAGGCATGGACTGCGATGCGGTTTACGAGCGGGCCAAGACAGCCTCATTCGAAGGCCGGGTCATTGTCGAGGAATTCCTTCCCGGTGCCCAGGAAAGCACGGAGTCGATTGTGTATGACGATTTTTTCAAAACCGCTGGGGTATCGGATAGAAACTACGACATGGCGCATCAACTAATGGGCGTGCCGGTGGAGAACGGCGGCACCATGCCGTCGGATCTTCCAGGGGACAAATTGCGGGAGATTGACGTACTCCTTGAAAAGGCCGCCCGTGCCTTGGGTATTACCCGGGGCGTTGGCAAAGGTGATATAGCCCTGGATGCACAAGGCAAACCCCGTATGATCGAGATGGCGGCGCGTCTGAGTGGAGGATGGATGTCCGCCGGATTGATTCCGGTCACCAGCGGCGTCAATATCGTCCAGACCATCATCGAAATATCGCTGGGATGGGAGCCGGACCTTGATCAGCTCAATGAACGGTACCAAAAGCACGCCGCTCTGCGCTATTTTTTTCCACCGCCGGGTACTTTGAAGGCCATCGACGGTAAAACCGCGGTGCAGGGGCAGCCATGGCTCAAGGTGCTCGAATTTTATAAACACCCCGGTGATGTAATCGAACGGCCTTCATCGCATGCCGAACGCTTTGGGGCCTTTCTCGTGGAAGGAGACACCCGTAGCGAGGTATTGGACCGCGCCCAATGGGTCTACGATCATATCATGGTTCAATTGGCTTGAGGTATTGGAGAACGGACAGCTTACGAACATGCTCAACCTCTACTGTGTCTTCCATTTGAACTTGGCGTACTCCTCCATTGAGGAATGGCAGCGGAAACAAATAATCGAGCGCTGTTACTGGCCGCTCCTCCGCATGATCAAGGATCTGGATATGCCGATTGCGATCGAGGCTCCGGGGTACACACTTGAGACAATCGTCCAAGAAGACCCGCGATGGATCGAGGAACTCAGGGATAGCCTGAACGTTGGAGAATTCGTGGGCAGCGGCTATGCCCAGATCATAGGCCCACTTATCCCGGCCGAAGTCAATCGTTGGAACCAGCATATTGGCATGCAAACCTATGCTGACATCCTGGGCATAAGACCCCAGGTGGCCCTCGTAAACGAGATGGCCTACTCTGGTGGGATGGTGGAAATGTATCAGGAATGCGGATATCGCGCGGTCATGATGGAATGGAATAATCCGCGCAAGTATCATACTGAATGGGAAGAGCATTGGCGCTACTTTCCTCAACGGGCTGTAGGTACCAACGATTCCGAGATCCCCATCATCTGGGCCGATTCAATCGCCTTTCAGAAGTTCCAGCGCTATGTTCATGGAGAACTCTCCCTGGCGGAGTACATCACCTACCTGCAGACCCGTGCGCAAATACACGACGGCTACTTCCCCCTCTACACCAATGATGTCGAAATCTTCGATTTCAGACCCGGACGTTACCGGACGGAGGCCACCCAGGGGGATAATCGCGAATGGGATCGTATCGCCGAGTTTTTTAAGGCGCTCAAACGTTATCCCGAGTTCCGCATCGTTTCTCCTTCGACGGTACTCGAAGGTCTTGCGGATGGGAGGGCTGGCCATCGCCTCCATCTGGAGTCGCCTGAACAACCCATTCCGGTCAAAAAACAGGAGAAATACAATATCAATCGCTGGGCGCTGACCGGACGTGATGACCTCGGTTGCAATACGGCCTGTTACCAGATCTATGGTGGCATGCGATCGGCGAACCCCACTGCGGACGATTGGAAAGAACTCTGCTACCTCTGGTCCAGCGATTTCAGGACCCATATCACGGCCGAAAGGTGGACGGCATACCAGCAGCGGCTGCAGGCCGCCTGGAGGAAATGGCACCACGAACCATGCGTCATTACCCAAGGGCATCATCCGGTCAGTGCGCCGTTCAAAACAGATGCGCTCTTCATTACCGAAGACGCCCGTTATTTGAGCATTGAAACCAAGAAGCTCGCTTGCATTCTCGATAAATACAAGGGCCTGGTGTTCAAATCCCTGGTGTTCAAGGATGTCTGCGCCGAGCCTTTGATCGGCACCCTGCCGCACGGGTACTATGAAGACATCTCCTGGGCCGCGGATTTCTTTTCCGGACATACAATCATCGAGACGCCCGGCGAGCACAAAATCACGGACCTTGGCCGCTGCGACACCGATATTGCGATATGCGGGGAAACTCTCATCCTGAGTACTAGACAGGAGAACAACGGCATCCGCTTCATAAAGACCATCGCCATAAATCCGTCGGACGGCTTGATCGTTCTGGAACTCGATGTGCACCTGCCGACCCGGATGCTCGCAACCATCCATATGCTCAATATGACCTTGATCCCCACTTCCTTCGACCAGGCCTCGGTGTTTTTTGCCACGCATCTGGGGGGCAATGCGCTCGAAACCTTCCGCATCGGATCCGCAGAGATCCATCACGCACGCGGCCTCTCGTCACTGGTGTCGGCCAAGCACGGTCTGGGGACCACTGAAGGCCAGATTGTTATCGGCGATGCGCATAAACGCCTTATCTTCCGCCACGACCAGTCGCGCTCGGCTTTAATCGCGCATGTCCATTTTTCGCCGGTTGAGGACCATCAGTATTTCCTGAGATTGCAATATTCCGCCCAGGAAATGGACGAGACCTTCCGTGATGCGCCCGACCCCTGCCGTATTCGAGCCAGGGTCGTGATAGACGCCCAACGCCAACCTTCAACGATGATACGCTGAAATAGATGCTTTCCCGCTTAAACAACCGAGTAGCGCAAGGTTGATCTTACAAAAAGGAGCCTTTAGATGCACGTCCTCTTTTCACTGGAACCGCTTTACGAACTTAATAGTCCATGTGTGATGGATACATGGCTGCAATGGTTCTCTCACATGCATACGCAATTGAGCGCCGTCATCCCGGGATATCATGCCAAACTGCTCGCCTTTGACAACATTGTCTATCGCAACAATAAAGATTTTCTTGGTGATCGCGTGCTACTCTCGCAAGCGGAGATTCGTGATAATTGGAGATTCAAGGGTAGTATCTTCGGAAAGATTGAGCGTGGCGCCATCGATCATGAGATTGAGAACTATATTTGTAAAACCGTTAAGGAAAAGTTGGATGGCTTCACGCCGGAGGTGGTGATCCTCCTGAATGATTCGCCCTGGCTGCGCAAGGTTTTCCCCAATGCAGCCTTTTTATATATCGAAGTCGCCTGGCTCCACCGCGCCCCCTATCCGAACCATTGGCAGATTGATCCCCTGGGTCTGGGAAAGGGCAAGATCCTGGAGATCTACCCGGACGAAATCATGAGCCATATAGAATACACGGACGTTCAGCGGGACTTTACCGCGGCCTTCAAAAGGATGGTTCGATCAAAGATCGGGTACAACCGTGATGCCGCCGACTGTGTCGCATCCTTCAAGAAGAGGTTCAGCGAGATCGTATTGTTACCCATGGCAAGCCGATTCCCTTTTGACAGCGACACCCCCATCTTTGCCTGGATAGACCGCTTCCTGCAGGATGCCCCATCAGAGAGGGGCTACCTCTTCACCGAGCATCCCCTCACCCCCTCACTGCAAGCAGGCGAGGTCTCCTACCTTGAGGCGAAATACGGCAATGTCTACTTCGATGGAAGATCGCGGGCACATATCGGCACACAAGCCTTGATCCCTCATGTGGATGCCGTTTACGGCGATTTCAGCAGCGTTGGCAACCAGGCCCTCTTCTTTGATATTGCCGTTCGTTCGTTCGTGGAAGATATCAAACTGGAAATCCCCTATAACACGTTCCTCAACCCGATCAACCGCCTCGTCGCCAAGGCTGATGCGGAGCATCGTGATCGAACCCTCTATTGGCTCTTGACCCATAGCGACATACCCGCCAACAAATTATTCGACGGCCAGTGGCTGCTTGATTTCATCAAAACCGCGTGTGCTTGCCACGCGGCCCATCAACCGTGGGTACAGTTCACAAAACCGATCTGCGCCATGGACGAGTGGCAGAGGGATGAATGGTGCCGGGGCTTCACGCTGCTCAGCCCCACCGGCACAGCCGCCCAAGCAAGACACGCAACCACAGCGACGGCGGGACCAGAAGGCCAGGCCATCCTTCAACCGGTGCGCCCCTCATATCCGCCGGAGACATCCGTCGCCCCTGGAGTGAAAGACAAATCGCGGGTTCGTCTCCCAACCGATTCTACCGATCGGTTCGTCCGAACCATCGCCTTTTATCTTCCGCAATACCATCCCATCCCCGAAAACGATCAGTGGTGGGGCAAAGGATTCACCGAGTGGACCAATGTCGCCAAGGCGAAACCATTGTTTGAAAGTCACTACCAACCGCACATACCGGCCGATCTCGGTTTCTATGACTTGAGACTGGCCGAAGTGCGGGAGGCCCAGGCCGAACTGGCAAAAGAATATGGAATTTCCGGGTTCTGTTACTATCATTACTGGTTCAACGGAAAGCGCTTGTTGCATAGGGTTCTCGATGAAGTACTGGAGTCAGGCCGACCGGATTTTCCCTTCTGCCTGTGCTGGGCCAACGAGAACTGGACCAGGGCCTGGGACGGCCGCCAGGGCGAGGTCCTCATTCAACAGAACTACAACGAGGAAGACGACAGGAATCACATACGCTGGCTTCTGAAGGTCTTCAGAGATAAACGCTACATACGCATTGACGACAGGCCTCTCATGCTCGTCTATCTTTCGAAAAGCATTCCTGACCCTGCCAGATCCATGCAAATATGGCGGGAGGAAGCTGAAGAGGCCGGGGAGGCCCTTTATTTGTGCAAGGTGGAGAGCGCTCCCTGGGAGTATGGTGCGCCCGGGATACGTGGATTTGACGCGTGCATCGAGTTTCAACCGGACTGGGGTAATCTGGGTCCTGTCAGGAAGCAACTATCCAACGGCCATATCGTCTTTGACTATGCTGAAATCGTCGACAGGATGCTGAATAAACCTGTGCCGCCCTACAAAAGGTTCCCCTGTGTGACACCCATGTGGGATAATTCTCCCCGAAGAAAACAAGGGGCCTTGATCATCGACAATTCAACTCCGGATCACTATGAAAGGTGGCTTAATTCAGTAGTGAACAAACTTGACACATTTCAACTGGATGATCATATCATATTCATTAATGCTTGGAATGAATGGGGTGAAAGCAACCACCTTGAACCTGATATGAAGAATGGAAGGGCCTATCTTGAGGCAACTAAAAGGGCTCTGAAAAATGCCCCGGTGGAGGTTAAATCCAGCACACGTAAGATGGTTTCCATCTTGATCCTCACATGTAACGGGCTGGAATACACCAAAAAATGCGTAGAGAGCCTTCAGAAATATACACCTGATCCCCATGAGATCATCTTCGTTGATAATGGATCAACGGACGGTACTGTTCAATGGCTCAGAACACTAGTCGACGAAAACAGTCACTACGAACTTATTGAAAACGAGCACAATCATGGTTTCGCCGCTGGAAACAATCAGGCACTGAAGAAGGCCAAAGGTGATTATATCCTTCTGCTTAATAACGACGTTTTACTTACAGAAGGCTGGCTTGAAAGGCTCATCTACCATATTGAACAATCGTCTGATTTCGGCATGGTCGGACCTATGAGCAATTCTGTATCCGGGCCCCAAGTGGTACAACCGGTTCCATATGATAATGACGACATGCAGGCCATGCAGAAATTCGCCCGGTATTTCACCGGCGCAAATTTCGGCAGAATAAGCGAACAGATGCGGCTCGTGGGCTTCTGTCTCTTAGTCAAAAAAGAGGTGTTCAATATTATTGGTGGTCTAGACGAGAACTATCGAAGCGGTAATTTCGAGGACGATGATCTCTGTTTAAGGGCCTTCATTGCGGGCTATAAAAATATCATCGCCCATGATGTCTTCATACACCACTATGGCAGCATGACATTCAAGGGCAATGCCATCGACTATTCGGCCACCATGCGAGACAATCGCCAGCACTTCGCCTCAAAGTGGAAAGACATCGTCGAGTTTGATAAGACCGGATACAGGGTCAATCTGACTAAAGACCTGCAGTTGAAGAAGATTCTCGAATGGGGCGAAGAGCGGTTCGCACAAGGTGAACTTGCAGCAGCGGCAATGGTTTTCGAGAGGGCATTAATACTCGATAAAACAAACGTTGAAGCATTAAATAATTTAGGCGTCATTCAGTGGCAAATCGGCCATTTGGAGGCCGCCATGAACACCTTCCAAATCGCTCTGAGCCTCAATCCCAAAGACCCCGATGCCTTGGCAAATCTTGTGCAAGCTGCTATCGATACCGGAAGATTTGATCTGATAAAACAGGACCTGCTCGCTGCCGTGAAACAGGCGCAACCGGAAAGCCCGGATCTCATGAAGCTCATCAATGCCAAACAAGACTCAGGGGGTACGGCATGAGGGAAAGGAAAACCATCACATCTTTATCTTTTCCGCCGGCGGAAGTATCAGAAAAACAATCTTGACCGATACCCCGGTATGAAAGTTTATACCGGTTCAGCCCTTGGGGACTCTTGTATTAAGTCTAAGTCTTTGATCTGGAACTGTCAATTACCTGGAGCAGGATCTGAGGTTGGTGTGCAGCAGGTGCATATCAATGAGTGTCTAGCCCGAATTCCGTAAGACCACGCCGAGCGATCTGCTCGGAAAATTTTTGCAGGTAAAACCCCGCCCGATTCCAGGCGGGGTTTTGTATTTTTAAAATCATTCATCCTTGCACCATAAGCCTGACATGTTCGGCAGCCTGTGCTATGATTTCGACATGTCCTATACGATTATCGATCATACGGCCGATCTCGGTATCAAGGTCCAGTCCATGGACATTCCGAGCCTTTTCACCGAAGCCGCGTACGCCCTGGTCGAGATCATGGGGGCTAAGGCTAACCGCCCCGAGCGCGAGATCGCGTTGGACGTCGAGGGCTATGACCGCGAGGACCTGCTCGTCCGCTGGCTGGAGGAGATCCGCTACCGAATTGAATCCCAGGCATTAAGCATTGCCGGCATGACGATCGAGACACTCACCGCACAGCGCCTGGAGGCCAGCATCGCCGTCGCACCCCGCACCTCGCCGTTGAAAACCGGCATCAAGGCCGTCACCTACCACGCCCTGGAGATTCATGAGGTTGACAATCTCCTCCAGACCGACATTATATTCGATACCTAGAGGGAAATCATGGAGCCGGTACACTTTACGCGCCTTGATCCGTATCGTCTCAAGATCGAGCGGCGCTCTCCCATGCGCACCTGGGGCCTGGTCTATGCCTCACCGGCCATCGAACATACCCTGGAAAAGGACCAGGCCTTGCGGCAGGTGGCCAATGTGGCCTGCCTGCCGGGCATCGTGGGCCCCTCCCTGGCCATGCCCGACATCCACTGGGGCTACGGTTTTCCCATCGGCGGGGTGGCGGCCTTCTCCACGCAGGACGGGGTGGTCTCGCCCGGCGGCGTGGGCTATGACATCAACTGCGGCATCCGCTGCGTGCGTACCGCGCTCACATTGCCGGAACTTATGCCCAAGCGCGATATCCTGCTGGCCGGGCTCTACAACGCCGTGCCGGCCGGGGTGGGCTCGACCAACAAGGCCTTCAAGCTGGGGATTCAGGCCCTTAATCAGGTGCTGGTGCACGGCGCGGACTGGATCGTCAAACAGGGCTATGCGCCGGCCGATGATCTGGAGGCCCACGAGGATTACGGCACGATAGCGGGTGCCGATCCTGAGATGGTCTCGAAGCGCGCCATCGAGCGCGGAATGCCCGAGCTCGGGACCCTAGGCTCGGGCAACCATTTCCTGGAGCTCGACGTGGTGGAAAAAATCCTGAATTCTGAAATTGCCCGGAGCTTCGGCCTGTTTGAAAACCAGATCGTCATCCAGGTGCATACCGGTTCGCGCGGGCTGGGACACCAGGTCTGCGACGACTATGTCCATTCCATGATCGCTACCGCCGGTCGCCAGGGCATCATGCTGCCCGACCGGCAGCTGGCCTGCGCCTATTTGAGCAGCCCGGAAGCCAAGTCCTATCTGGGGGCCATGGCCGCGGCCGCTAATTTCGCGTTCGCCAACCGTAGCCTGATCACCTTTTTCATCCGCCAGACCTTTGAGCGCATTTTCGGTAAGAGCTTTGAACACCTCGGTATGGAACTGCTCTACGATTGCTGCCACAACATCGCCAAGATCGAACGCGTCATGTATCAGGGCCGCCAGATCGAGGTCTGTATACACCGTAAAGGCGCCACGCGCGCTCTGCTTCCCGGCGATGAGCGCCTGCCCATACGCTTCCAGGAAACCGGCCAACCCGTGCTGGTGCCCGGCGACATGGGTCGCGCCTCTTATATCCTGGCCGGGGACATTGGCGCCCAGGAAACCTTCTTGAGCGCCTGCCACGGCGCCGGCCGCCTGCTCTCGCGCGGTATGGCCAAACGGCAGGCCAAGGGCCGGTCCATCCTGGACGAGCTCAAAGGCCGGGACATCCATGCCATGGCCGCCTCCCGCGCCACCTTGGCCGAGGAAATGCCCGAGGCCTACAAGGACGTGGCGCAGGTCGTCGATACCATGACAGGGGCCGGCGTGACCAGAACCGTGGCCCGCCTGCGCCCTATCGCCATGATCAAAGGCTAATCTTGTCAAGCTTTTACGCTGTGCAGGCAGCATGCCATGGTATATAATGAAGAGAAAATAGATGAGGATCCTGGTCATCCATGGAACGCAAACATTCTACGCCCAGCCGTAAAACCGCTCCGAAGCCATCCCCTTCCGTATCCGGCATGGTCGATGCCGTATTCCAGACCATGGTCAGACAGGCCGGAGATGGTTTATTTCTCCATTATGGAAAACGCTTCGTATATGTGAATCCGGCCTTCGAGCGCTTAATCGGGTATACGTCCGCAGCACTCCTCAATATGGGCCTCCAGGACATTATCCGACCGGATCTCCTGGATGGCCTGCGGGTACTTTACGATCAGATCAAGAGCGGACAGCCGCTTGAAAAGCGCTATGAGACCGTGATCCTGACCCGCTCAGGGCAGGAGATCGTGCTCTCCATCGCCCCTTCGGTGATCACGTTGGGCCGCAAAAAGACCATCCTGGCCGTGGCGCGTGATATCACCGGCCGGGCGCGCACTCAACAGGATCTCGAATCATCCCGTGAATTCCTGGCCAGCCTGATCGACAACTCCAGCGAAGCCATCATCGCCACCGATTTCCACGGTAAGGTGCTCATCTTCAACAAGGCCGCCGAGACCGTCAGCGGCTACAAGGCCAAGGACCTCATCAACCAGACCGTGTCCTTCGAGCAGTTCATGGGCAAAGGCGAGCAGAAACGCATCCTGGCGCTCTTAAATCAGGGCACGGCCGAACGCCCCATCAGCATCGTGGGCGAGGAGACAACCCTCTATGCCCAGGACGGTTCGCTCATCCCGATATCGCTCTCGGTGGCCTTCATCTACCGTGACGGCCTACCGGCGGGCACGATCAGCATCTTCCGCGATCTCAGACCCATCAAGGATGTCCAGGACCGGCTGCGGGTCTCGGAGCAGAAGTACCGCATGCTGGTGGAGAAGGCCAACGACGGGTTCTTCGTCTACCAGGACCATGTCTTCAAGTACACCAATCCCAAGTTTCAGGAATTCCTGGGATATCCCAAAGAGGAGATCTCCACCATGGGCTTGAAAGATATCGTCCGGCCGGAGCTGGCCGAGATCATTGAAGATCGCTTTGAACGCCGCATCCGGGGTGAAAAGGTGCCGGACCACTATGAAATCACCTTTGTCGGCAAGGACGGAGTATGGCGCGATTTCGAGATCACCCCGGCCGTGATCGAGTTCGAGGGTCGCGCGGCCACCCAGAACATTATCCGGGATGTAACGCAGCGCAAACGCATGGAACGCGAGCTGGCCCAGGCGCGCAAGATGGCCATCCTGGGCGAGATGTCGGCCCATATCGCGCATGAGGTGCGCAACCCCTTGCAGAAAATGAAGACCGGTCTAGAGCTTTTCTCCCGTTCAACCACCTTGGACGAGCGCCAGGAGAAGATCCTGGAAGGGGTTCACGGCGGCATCGAAAACCTGGAGCGCTTCGTGACCGAGATCCTGGAATGGTCACGCTCCGGCGAGGTGCGGCTGAAAGAGTACCATATTAGTAATATCATCAACGGCCTGGTATTCAATCGCGAGGCGGAGTTCAACACCCGCGCGATCCAGCTGGAAACCTATTACGACCAGGCCGTGGACCGCGTCATGGCCGACGGCATTCACCTGCGGCAGGCGCTCGAGGACATCCTGGACAACGCCCTGGATGCCATGCCATCAGGCGGCGTGATCCGGATCACCACGCAGGCCCTGCCCGGTCATACCTTCGTTCATGCCGGCAGATCGGCCAGCGTGGATGCCCTGGAGATCCGTATCCAGGATACAGGACACGGCATCGCCCCCGAAGACCTTGGGCGCGTTTTCGAACCTTTCTTCACCCGCAAGTCGACCGGCACGGGGCTTGGTCTGGCATTGGTGCAAAAGGTGGTGGAGATGCACAAAGGCCAGGTTGAGGTCTTAAGCGTTCCCGGCCAGGGGGCCGAATTCGTCATCCGCCTGCCGCTGGACCCCACCACGATACCATGATAGGATGATACCATGATCGAAGATACCAAGCGCATCCTTCTCGTCGACGACGAAGAGGTCTTCGTCGAACAGCTCAGGGAAGCCCTCATCCATGCCCACCCGGACTTCATCATCGATACGGCCAGCGATGGGATCGAAGCCCTGGAAAAGCTGGGCGGCGGAGACTTTGACATCGTCATCACCGATATGCGCATGCCGCGCATGGACGGTCTGGGGCTGTTAAAGGAGATCCATGCCCGGCGGCTGTCCGTGTACGTGGTGGTGGTGACCGCCTTCGGCAATGTCTCGCTGGCGGTGGAGGCCATGCGCTACGGGGCCTATGATTTTCTCGAAAAGCCCTTCAACATGGATACCTTGGAGATCGCCCTGGCCAAAATCATCCGGCAGCAGGAGATCCTGAAGGAAAACATCGAGCTCAAGGGACAGATCCGGCAGTACGGCGAGGGCCTGGACCAGATCGTGGGCGCGCATCCCCGCATGCAGCGGATCTACGAACAGATCATCACCGCCGCCGACACGGACCTGACCGTGCTGATCCTGGGCGAGACCGGCACGGGCAAGGAGTTGGTGGCGCGCTCCATCCATCACCGCAGCACGCGCCGCGGACGTCCTTTCGTAACCATCAACTGCGCCGCCGTGCCGGAGAACCTGCTGGAGAGCGAGTTCTTCGGCCACGAGAAAGGGGCCTTTACCGGGGCATTGACCCAGCGCATCGGCAAGTTCGAGAAGGCCAACACCGGGACGCTCTTCTTAGACGAGATCGGCGACATCCCGCTGACCTTGCAGGCCAAGATCCTCAGGGTGGTGCAGGACGGCAAGATCACCCGCCTGGGCTCCAACCGCGAGATCGATCTGGACTTCCGCGTGGTTTGCGCCACCAACCGGCCGATCCAGGACATGATCCGCGAAAAGCTTTTCCGCGAGGACCTCTTCTACCGCATCAGCGTCTTCCCCATCACCATCCCGCCCTTGAGGGAACGCACCGAGGACATCCCGCTGCTGGTGAACCATTTCATCCTCAAGTACGGCAAGCGCTTGAATCCCAAGGTCAAAGGCGTTTCGCCAGACGCCATGGAGCAGCTTATGCGATACCCCTGGCCGGGCAACATCAGGGAGCTCGAGAACATCGTGCAGCGCTCTCTGGTATCATCCGCCGGGGATACGATAGGGGATTTTCCATTTCTGGGCGCGGCCTTGAACAACAGCGCCCCGGCCGAGGCCGCCCCACGGGCGGTACAGCCGGATATTGCCTTCGACGCGCCCTATCATGAGCTCAAGGACCGCATCCTGGATCAGTTCGAAAAAAGATATCTACGGACGCTCTTGGAAAAGCACCATGGCGTGATCGCCGAGGCCGCGCGCGAGTCAGGGCTCAACTATAAGACCTTCTACCTCAAGGCCGAACACCACAACCTGCTGCACAAACGCAAGGCCTAAGCTACACCCAGGATCGCGGCCACATACCGCTCCGTGGAGCCCTGATCCCGCGCCACGGGGCCACTCCGGGTCAAAGCGAGTTAACCGTTGATCGCCTGGTTGCCGGTTTCTACCGGAATATAGACATGATTCGATATCACCGTATAGTTCAGGATGCACAGATGATCGCGCTTCCTGGCTTCGAACAACCACCACAGATACCTCTGACGGTCCCTATCGAATTTCAACAGAAATTCCTTCTTGTGACAGCGGTGGATAATGTGCCACGTCTATCCAGGTACATAATATCGGTTTGCCCTCGCCATATGCTCCGTATCCGTTCCGCGTTCCTTAAAACACCCTTTTTACCCCCCCCAAATGAGGCTTCCAAGCCCATAAATAGCCACATTATCATCTCTTTAATCCATTATATCAATATGTTATCTTGGTCCGGCCCGGTTTGTATTGCTCCTTTGCCAGACGCTCGCCTCCCGGCACCAGGTACACAATGACCCGCCGATACAGGGAATCCTCCTTCCAATCAATACATGGCCCCGTGCAGCTTGGTCCAGGGGTGATTATGGTTATACAGGAGAATTTTGTCAACTACGGTTTATGAAGAATTGAAAGCAGCACGGATGTTGATCAATCGAGCCCCCTGCCCTGACCTCTTTTACGGGCAAGCGGCCAGGGAGGGGGAGCATCTCGAATACCGGTTTACTTGCCCGACTGGTAGGGGTCCCAGTTGGAGCCCCAGAGCTCACTGTTCAAGGGGATCTTGTAGTCCCGGCGCTCGGCGTAGGTCGGGCAGCGCCTTGTTCCCTCCAAAGGGTTCATGGCGACCGGGAACCTGGGCGGAAGCAGCCCGTGCTTCTTGGCCTCCTGCTCCAGCCAGGGCCTATCATCGGGATGGGCGATGGAGATCAGGGCCGAGGCCCGTTCATAGCCGGCCAGTCCCCTGAGGTCGACCATGCCGTATTCGGTGCAGACATACTGGGCAAACTGGGCCGGCACGTCCACGGACGACCCCTCGGGCAGGAACGGCACGATGCGCGAGGTGCCGTGCTTGCTCCGCGCCGTCATGGCGGCCACGCCCCGGCCGCCCTTGGCATGCCCCGCAAAGGCGGCGAACTGGAAGAAACCGCCCGAGCCCGACACGGGCCGCTTCTCATAGAAGCCGCAGCACTGCTGGCCCAACAGGTCGACGGCCACGCAGTTGTTGATGCCGATCAGGTTGTCGATGCGCGTCAGGATGTTGAAGTTGTTGGTATAGCTGATGTCATAGACGGCCAGATTGAGGTTGTGGTGGATAGTCTCGTAGTACCACTGGCTATCCACGGGAAAGGCGAAGCAGTACACGCTCTTGTCCCGGTCGATGGTCTTGAAGGCATTGGTCACCTGTCCGGACTCGATCAGGTTGATCAGGCCGTGGTTGAGCATCTCGGTGTGGATGCCTAAGTCCTTGAAACCGGCCTCGGCCATGGCGCTGACGCAGGCCGACGGCAAGGAGCCGATGCCGACCTGGATCACGTCGCGGTCGCGCATGATCTGCATGATATGGTGCGCGATGGCCTGTTCTTCGGGTTTGGCCTTGATGGCCTGCTCGTCCATCTGCGGCCAGCGGTATTTCTCGCAGTCCACCTCCACCCAGTAGTCGATCTCGTCGATGTGGATGGTGTTGAAGCGGCCGCCCTCGGCCCAGGGGTAGTCGGAGCGCACCTCGAAGACGATCTTTTTGGCGGTCTGTTTGAAAATGTTACAGTTATTGGTCCCGTAGGACATGTTGAAGAAGCCGTGGTTGTCCGGGGCCGTGGCGGCGTTGAACCACCAGTCCATGCCGCGTCCTTCGCGCGCGGCGTTCACGAAGCGGTAGTGGTGCGCCCACATCCCGTAGGCCCAGCCCCAGTGCGTCCAGTCCGTGACGCCATGCGTGTCGCGCGCCTTGCGGTTCCAGGGGAAGAAGAAGAACTCATGGATGCAGTGGTATTGCTGCAGGGGATCGATGGCCTGGAACTCCGGGTGGGGATAGAACATGGCGTAGAGCCACAGCTCGATATTCTTGAGCTGTCCCGGGCCTGGCCCCAGCCTGCCTGCCACGGCCTCCAGGCATACCGTGGAGTCGCCGCCCACGCTGCCGCCGTTGATCCAGTCGCCGGACTTCACCATGTCGGCGATCTGCTGGGGCGTCCTCTTCTTATTCCTTATCTTCTGCTGTATGGGTGTTATCATGGATGCCTCCACAAATAAGGATGGGTTTGGTCTCTAGCATAAAGCGGACGCGATTTAAAAGAAGAGATTCTTAAGCGCGCGTGACGGACACGCCGCCTATCCCTATTTTATGAACAGGCTCACGCGTGCCTTGCCGGTCTGGCCGTCCGTGGGCGGGGTAAGCGGATCGGCCTTGACCAGGAAAATCCGCCCCGGGTCGATCTTTCCGGAGGCTACCAGGCGGTCGCGCACCCCTCTGGCGCGCGCCTCGGCCAGGTCGCTTAAGTCTCCGTCGGTAACCGTAAGATGGGCGAGCATGAGTTCGCGCATGTCCTTATCCGGGATGGTCTTGAGCATACCCAAGGCGTTCGTGGGTTTTGCGAAATCCGCGTCCCGGTAGGCCTTCTCCAGGTAGGCATGGTTCTCCTCGGGCGCGATGACGATATCATCCACCGCGGGCGCCTGCCGGCCCTGCCGCAGGATGTCCTTGAGCTTCTGCTGCTTCAGCATGCGCTCGAACAGATAGTCCCGCAGGCCCTGCTTATCGGCGTCGGGATCGACAAAACCGCTGATCTCCAACTTGAGCGAGGGACGCTCGGAAAGGATCTGGATAAGCTGGGCAATTTTGGGTTCTTCAGCGGGAGAAATATCCGCCTTACCCGGCTCGAAGGCGATCGTGCTCAGCTCTGAGGCCCCGGGATACAGGGCCTCCAGCAGGGCAAAAGGCGCGGTAGCGGCTTTTTTGATGATATTGACGAGCATCTGGATGATGACGCGTCCCACATGGAAGTTCGGATCATCGGTCCGGCCGTTAACCGGCAACTTGAGGTCGATTTTGCCGCTGGAATCGCGCAGCAGCGCCACGGCCAGCTTGACGGGCAGCTTGGTGGCGTCCTTGCTTTGCACGGCTTCTCCAAAGGTCAGCTGATCGATAAGCACATCGTTCTGGGCCTGGAGTTGTTTCTGATCGATCTGGTAGGCAAGCCCCAGGGAGAGTTTGCCCTTGTCGAGGGCCAACCCCAGGTACTTGCCCGAATAGGGTGTGGCGGGCGACAGCTCGATGTTGCTTAAACGAGCGACCAGATCCACGTACAGGTCCTGCTTCAAGGGATTGACCGCGCCGGTCAGCGTGATGGGGGACTGGTTATCCAGCCTGGCCTTGAGGTTCACGTCGGCCTTCTTGAACTCATCGGACGACAGGCCGGCAATGCTCCCGGATATGCCGGTGACTTGGGTGGAGTAGACCGGGGAGACGGACCGGTCGCGGAAGGTGAAGCGCCCGTTTTTCAGCATCACCCGTCCGATGGCGATGTGTGGCCGCGGTTCTTGCTTGCCGGTCTTTTCCCCGGTAGTCTCAGGTTTCGTTTGGGATGGCTGCTCGGCCGTGAGGGCGGCCATGATGCTCTGTCCGTCGGGCAGGATGATGAAGGTAACCGCCGGCGACGTGAGACCGATCTCGCGAATCATGATCCTTAAGGGTTTAAGCGAACAGTCCACGCCGCTTACCTTGAGTTCCTTCCAGGCCGCCAGATCTTGGGTATATACCCGATCCACGCACGCGAAATCCGAAGAGTGCACATCGCCCGTGAAATGGACTTCCACGGGCTTAGCCGCGTTCAGGGCGAGATCCACCTTGCCTTGAACGTCTATCGTACCACGCCGGATGAGGATGGGGAATCGCTCAATGACATAGGGTTGAATCCAGGCCGGCTGGAATCCCTCCAGGCTCAGAGTAGTCCGGGTTTCAAAAGGTTTGAGGGTAAACGCCGAGCCCAGCGTCAGGTGCGCTAAGCGGTTGAGCGTGGCGGAAAGTTTGACCGTGCCGCCGCCTTTGCCCGTGGTGCTGATGGACCGGGCGCTTATGGACAGCGCCGAAGCGGTGAGGGTGACCGGCGAATTGCCGGAAAAATCGCCGTATGCGAGACCGCCGCCGGTCAGTTCGACGGCATCGATATTCAGCGTCAACGGGTTGGATGGGGCTTCTTCCTTCTCAGGCGCCGATTTCGGCTGTCTAAGCGCGGCCAGGTTCAAGCGGCCGTTTTTGTCCCGGTTTACATGCAGCACTGGTGAGGAAATCAGCACCTTGCTGACATGTATCTGTTTTCTCAAAATCCTGGAAGGGCCAAGTTCGACGGAAACCTTGGGAACGAGCAGGACCGGCCTGCCGTCCAGACCCTTGATATCGATATCGCGGCCTGAGAGCTCACCTGATACGTCCAGGCTGGGTTGCCGCTTGTCATGGAACTGTTTGTAGGCGAGCTCGGCATTGATATCAAGCAACCCGGCATCAACCGTTAGCCCCCGCTGCATGGGCACATAGGCCAGATAATACGGCAGATCGATATCCTTGAGTCTCAGGTTAAAGGTAGTTTCCAGGGAATCCTTGAACGGTTTGGTCCTGCCGACAAGCGCCACCGGGGTGCGGTTGATCACGGCCTGAAACCGGGGCTGGACGAATACGTCGACATAGGTGGGGATATTCGAGATAAAGGGTATGGCCACGGTGATATCCCTGGCGCTATGGACCTTGTGCAACGGCCGGTCATCGAAGTCCACGCGTCCGCCGCTGAGCTGGATATTGGCCAGCGAAAATTCCAGGGGCCTGGCGCCCTTGGCTTGCGGCTTCTTTTCACCCTTGATCAGGTCGGAAAAATTATAGGTATGTCCGTCCAGGCGTACGAGTTTTATGAACGGCCGCTCGATCTTCAGCTCGCGAATAATGGGGGCCAGCTTGAAAAGCGAGACCCATTCGACATCGATCAGGATATCCGCCACGGAAACAAATACCTGGCTCTGCGTCCGGTCTTGAATGGATAAACCCCGGATCTCGGCCGTCAACAGGTACGGGTTGGTCCTGATCTTCTGGATGGAGACATTGCGGTGGAGGGTCTGGGTCAATTGCTTGGTCAGCACCGATTTCAGGACAGGCGGAAGGACCAGGAAGCCTGCCACCGTATACACGAGAAGGACCGCGGCAAAAAACACGCTGATGATCTTGAGCCTCTTGACCATTATGTCGGCCCCTTTCCAGTCATCAGTCTATAGCCAACGCTTCGAAAGATCAACCGGTTTGCCGTTCAAGGGTTAGCTCTTCCCTGAGAAACGCCGAGCAAACCGGTATGCAGCCTAAATAGGCTCGCTTTCTTCCCGCAGAAACATGGCCTGGAAGAGTATCTCGGTTTTCCCTAACGCATGGAGCTTGACACCGATATGGTGCAGGTGTTTTTTCACCGTAACTTCCTTGATGCCGATGGCATCCGCGATCTGCTTGTTGGTGTATCCCAGCGGTAGGTAGCTCAGAACAGCGATCTGGTATTTTGACAGGCCGAATTTTGCCAGAAAGGAAAAGTCATTTCTCTTACGGGGCGCATCCATTTCCACCATAAGCAATCGATTGTGGAACTCGTCTTCGATAATTCGCGCGTCACAGTAAATACATTCTTCCGCAAGCGGGAATATGTTGCTCCATGGTCCGCTGTGCTGCTCTTGCCACCCAGGCATTATAGTTTCTCTGACCCAGTCGTGTATCCTGACGAGCGTTTCCATACCCATTGGCTTGCGCATCAATTCCTCCAGGAAGGCCGTGGTCCCTTCCGCGAACCCGACCGTGCGCAAGTGTTGATCGAGGAGAATGGAGCAGCGTTTCTTGCCATCCGGGTTTGCCAACATCTGCATCTTCAGCTCATAGCTACGCAGCATGAATTCCGCTAAGGGGGTGAGCACCTCGGCAAAATCGTGCAAGGCCGCTGTTTCCTCGGGCGTAAACGGCCGGCAGGGGTCGTTGCGATACAGCGCCACGAACGACCTCAAGCCCCTGCTGACGGCCAGCGGAATGTTGGCGGAAAAATAAGCCCCGGTCTTGGCATTGATGAATTCGGCCACGGCGAGGTCTTCTCTGGTTTCCGGCGGATAATCCTGCGTCAGGACAATATCGCCGATCTTTGCCCCCAGGATGAGACGGTGAAATTTGTCAAATCCGATGACCTCATGGTAGAGTTTATCCAAGTCGAAGGTAACCTCCCGATTGGTGATGATTCTGCCATCGCCGCTGTCCTTCCAGATAATATAGAATGACAGCCAGTCATGGTCGACATACGGGCGGAGGTTGGCATGGACATAATCGGCAAGATCTTGACCGCCTCTGATTTTGTCGAGTGAAGCCATCAAGCCGAAAACGGCTTGATGGAAACGCTTATCCGAAAATCCCCGCACGCGATAATTCCTCACTCATAAAAGATAGCGCTTAACTGACAAGCTCAACTATACGTGCCGGTAATAATATGTCAAGATCTCTTGTCGCCGGTAGGTACTCCTTGGTATACTTGCATGCCCGGACAATGGATGGTATTGATGATAAAGACTGGCTTGATTTTTACGATTATTATCGCACGCCGGCCTACGGCAGCGAGCATGAAACACCTGAGATAATTTTTTTTTAAAAGAAAGCTTGCCGGAACCGTTCAAACCGGTCCCGGCTGGGAATTGAAGATCCGAGGGGGCTCACCAGGGGAAAGACATCGGAATGAACTTACGCCGGGTTTCCGGAGACGGCTCAGCAGCCCGGAAATGTGTCTATGACACCCGGGGGATTGCTGAGGTCGCGAACAAACCTGGCGCATGGTATCAGCGCATAAGCTTGACTGACAGTAAAGAATTTGTCCATCTCTTCGGTGGATATGATTAAGGACATTCAGGTTTTGATACGATGAAGCAATCAACCACTCCGAGAAAACGAATCCAGAAAGGTACCATGCCGAGTCAAGGACAATACTTAACCTTTGCCCGATCAGATACTACCCCTCGTTCTCATACGCCCGGCACCTCATACCGACCGACAAAACCGGGTTGCTCGACCTTCAATCCCGGCCAGCTCGATGATACGCTCCCAAACTCTATCGGGAGTCAGACAACGACATACAAGAGTATCGAGAAATCCCATGCGTGGCGACAGAGCTATCGGAGTGGACCTGGAATGATGGATGTGGTACATAAACGGCGCGTGATATCGGCCTTGGTGTTTTTCCTGTTGTCAGTCGTCGTCACGCTGCTTTTGAGGTGAAATCTGTCGTATCTGGGTGAAGTGTGCGTGCATAATTGCTTTAGCACGGTGAACGCTGATGATGCTTAGCCGTATGATCCAATATGGATTTGACATGGCAATCATGTAATATATGGAATCAGCAGGCGAAACAACTACGCATGATTCATTTATCCCCATTTCTTCAGGAGGGGCCGCCCGCCCTTTCCCTTCCTCTTCGCATGATTGTCCGGGACAATAGCCTATAAGCCATATGCCGGATATAAAATTATATTATGGAGGAATTATCATGAAGAGCGGTATCCTTGTGAACCTGTTCGTATTGGGATTTATGCTTGCGGCGCTGCCGTGCCAGGCCGTCGAGTTCGCGCCCATCGGTTCGGAAGCCATGTCCATGGGCGGCGCCGGGGTGGCTTCATCCCGGGGAGCCTATGCCCCCTACTACAATCCGGCCTTGCTGGCCGAATCGAAAAACAAGGTCGAGATCGGCTTCGCCGTAGGTGTGGCCATCCGCGAACAAAATCTGGCCGAGCATATCGATACGCTCAGTGATCTCGAGATCGACGAAGACTTCGACGTCCTGTCGGAAAACATCACCACGCCCGTATCTGCCAAGCGTCTGGAACAGGCCCTGGAAGACATCGACCTCTTTCGCTCCGAGCTGAGGCAAATATCGCGCATCAACGGACTGCAGGCCATGCCGGGTCTCAATCTCGGCTGCCAGGTCAAGGATTTCGGCTTCGGTATCTACGGCATCTCCGATGTGGCCGCCAGCGCCATCATCGATCCCAACCACCTCGACGTCATCGTCGAGGAAGGCGGCCAGTATTTCTCGTATGACTCCGGCACGGCCGGCCTCGTCACGCAAGCCGATTATGAGGCCCATTCGCTTCAGTATGCCCTGGACAACAAGCTCACCTACCTTAACCTGACGGGCCTGATCTATCTCGAGATCCCCATCGCCTACGGACGCCGCTTCGACACCCCTTATGGCACGCTCGATTTAGGCGGCAGCTTCAAGATCATGCCGGGCTACACCGTGTACAAGGATATCAGCATCAATACCGATTCGGGCGATGTGGACGAAGATTTGAGCGACAATGAAGAAAGCTCCACCAGTTGGGGCGTGGACCTGGGCGTTTTGTTCAAGCCTGCCAAGGTAGAAAATCTGGCCGTGGGCCTGGTGGCCAAGAACCTCAATACGCCGAAGTTCGATACCAAGGGCGCTTGTGACCTGAAGGTTAAACCCCAGGTGCGCCTCGGCACGGCCTACAGCTTCCTGGACGACAAGCTCACCGCGGCTGTGGATCTCGATGTGACCAAGAACGAGACCTTCATCCCCGGCTATGATGCCCAATATATCGGGGGCGGGGTAAACTATCACCCCAAGAGCTGGTTTTCACTACGCGCCGGATTGATGCAGAACCTGGTCGAAAGCGACGAAGGCACGATCCTGACGCTGGGCTTCGGCATCGGCCCAAAGTGGCTCCAGCTCGATCTGGGGGCCATGGCCTCGACCAAGTCCTCGGAGTACAACGGCTCGTCGATCCCGAGCTACGCCAAGGTCCAGCTGGCCCTGAATTCACGCTGGTAACTGTTTAAGACGACCTTTGGTGGATGTGGATAACATTTCATGCATAACGGCCTTATCGTGAGGCGATAAAACAGAATGCAAGCATAATTGATAGAGAACAAATTGAATTGAGAGGAGAATATTCATTTATGTCAAGGATAATAAGACTACCTGGTGCGTTTATTGTTGGGACGATGGTGTTGCTGATCGCATCCCAAAATTCGGCTTCGGCGCAGGATGCTTGGATGAACGCGGGAGTTTTCGGAGGCCTGACGTACAGCACAGCTTCCGAAGCTGTTGATGGCTACAGCGAAACCGAATTCGAAAGCGGAGCGGCCTATGGGGGAAGCCTTTTTTATTCACCAACAACAACGTTCAATGGAGGTGTCGAACTGATGGTTGAACGTTTCAGCATGGATTTGGAAGAGGATGGAGAAGATTTCGGCACATTGAATATGACCCCCATTCTGGTGCTCTTCAAGTTTCAAGGCCGACCGGCGCAGCATACCGGATTCACCGGCCATGGCGACATCGGTGCCGGTGTGGCATTAACGAGTTTTGACAAAGGGGCTTTCGTTACCGATTTGGAAAACGCCTATGACGTCCGAGCTACGATAGACACGGACCCGGCATTCGTTTTTACGTTCGGCGCAGGCCTGGATTATTTCTTTACATCACAGTTCTCGCTTTTCCTCGATGGCCGGCTCAATTTCATGAACGTGGATACGGACTGGAAATTTTCAGGACCTGTCGAACAGGCGAGCGTCGATATCAACAGCTTTCGTACGAGTAATGTGCAGGTTTTGATCGGTATTAAAGCCTGGATCAAATGATGGGCATGATGGTGATGACAACGACGAATCAGGTAAGAAAATAAGACCCCCTCTTTATCCTACCCAAAAGAGCGGCTGCGCAGGCACTCGGCGATGTTCATGGTCATGAGCGTGCGGATGCCGGGCACGGCCGCCAGGGGCAGGATGATGACGGCCGGAATCATGACCAGCAGGAAATCCGTAATCTTGAGATAGGTGGTGATCGTAGGCCAGGCCTCGCTCAGAGCATAGTTGAAGTAGGCGGCTAGGACGATGGATATGGGGACGCTTAATCCCAGGGCCAGGACGATCTCGCAGGCCAGCTCAATGTAGATGGACTTAATGAGGGTCTTCTCCGGCAGACCCAACGACTGCAGCGTGGCGTACTCCAGCTTGCGGTCCAGGATGTTGACGGTCACGCTGGCGAAAAGCAGCATGAGCGAGATCAGGATGCTGATGGCCAACGAAATATCAAGGATGATACGGATATTGGCGATGATCTCGCGGCTGGTTTTCATGATATCGGCCTTCAGGGTGACATGCTCCACCAGTTCGTTTTGATAAAAGCGTTTCTCCATCCGGCGCGGGTCCTGCCCAAAAGTCGTCAAAAAACCGGTGCGCTTGCCCTTGAGCCCCAGGATTTTTTCGGCGGTGTCCAGCGGCAGGTAGATCTGGCCGGTGGTAAATTCCTCGATCAGGCCCACCACCCGTAATGCAAAGCTGCCGTGGGCGGTCTCGATCATAACCTTGTCGCCGACCTTGAATTTCTGTTTCGCAAGGCTGTTGTTGTAGAGCATGCCCATTTCATCCTGGCGTTCAAAAAGCCTACCCTGCTTGAGGTTGATGGTCCGGTAGGGCATCTTAAGCGGCAGCCCGATGACCCTGAGATCGGTGTAGCCCCCGGCGTAGCGGAGACGGGCGAAGCCGGAAAGCGCCAGCTCATAATCCTTCACTCCGCTGTCTTGGGCCACGGCTTGGGCATCCTTGATCTGAAGGGGGCTGCGAAAGCCCACGATGGCGTCCCAGCATTCCTGGCGCGACGTGGAGTCCACCTGGTGCTCGAAAGAGCTCAAGATGATCAGAAAGGCGGTGGACTGGCTGACGGCCAAGGCGATGAGCAGGACCGTGGCCATGACCAGGCGCGGCCGGCGGAAGATGTTGCGCAGCCCGATCCTTAAGCCCAGCGATGGTCCGCTTAGGCGCGTAATGGCGCCCTCCAGAGGCCGCAAGGGTTTTAAAAGGCCGTGCATGACGGTCTCGCTCTCTTCCCGGATGACGACCTGAGGGCTTAAACGCCGCAAGCGCTTGAGCGGAAAGGACGCCGCCGCCAGGGCCAGGACCAGACCGATCAAGGCGCCGGTGAAGATATGCCGCCAGGTGACGGTGAACAGCACCTCCGGCAGGCCTACGATGCGGCCGTATATCGTGGCGTAGATGATGTTGACCTCGAACGACACCAGGGCTCCCAGGAGCGCTCCGCCCAACCCCAGGATTACGGCCAGCAGCAGGTATGAGCCCAGGATGGCGCGGTATGTATACCCTAAGGCCATGGCGATGCCGATCTGTTTTTTCTGGTTGACGATCAAGCGGCTGAAGGTCAGCACGATGACGATGCCCGCGATAAGCACGAAGATGAGCACCACCGGGGCGATGACGATATTGAACTGCTCGAGGTCGCGGGTCAGGAAATGATAACCGAACTGGGCCTCTTTGGGCATGATCTGCTTGATGTCGAGCCCAGGCAGGCGTTTAGTCAGACCGGCCTGGAAGTTCTTAAGCTTTCCGGGGTCATAGAGCTTGAACGCCAGATCATTATACAACGGGTAACCGAAGGTCTTTTCCACCAGGCGCATGGAGGCGAAGATGATGCCCAAGGAGCCCTTGGAAGGCACCGGAATGCGCGGATTGGCCGGAGTTATCAGACATTCGGGCGTGACGGCGATGCCCCTGACCGTAAGGTCCATGGGAAAGAGCATATTGAGGCTGATGGTGTCGCCGATGCGGTAGCCATGGATATCGGCCAGGCTCTTTTCGATGACTACGCCGTTTTCATCATCCGGAGAGAGGAAGGAGCCCTCTATGATCCGGATGTCGTTCACGCTCGGGTGCCCCTGGGGGTCGAGATAGATCACGAGGCAGGACAGGGGTCGGCCGTCCTTCAATTCCATGCCGCCCGGCATGTCCAGGCGCTTTACGATAGCGGCCTGACGCTCCAGGGCCGTCAGGTCCGGCATCTCATCCGGCGACGCGGGGGTAAAAAGGACCTGAACATCGGCCAGCCTGAGCTGGTCGGTCAAGCGGTCGCGCGTATGGTAAAGGCTCTCGCGCGCCATGAACCCGCCGGCGTATACGAAGACCACCACGGCCACCAGAAACCAGATGGAGGCGACGCGCATCTTCATATGACGCATGTCGCGCATGGTCTTGAGGTGGATCTTCCTCAAAGGGTCAGTCTCCCGTCCGTGATATGGAAGACGCGGTTGGCGGCCTTGGACAGTTCCTTGTTATGACTGGCGATCACGAAGGTGATGCCGGTGGCGCGGTTCAACTCCTGCATGAGATGCACGACCCCGGAGGCCGTATGCTCGTCGAGGTTGCCGGTAGGTTCATCGGCCAGCACCACGGCCGGCTCCTTGGCCAGCGCCCGGGCAATGGCCACGCGTTGCTGTTCGCCGCCCGAGAGCTGGTCCGGGTATTTGTTGGCCAGGGCCAGCATGCCGACCCTTTCCAGGTAAAGGGCGGAACGCCGCTCGATCTCGGGCCGCTTAAGCTCCAGCAGCTCCAGGGCCATCTCCACATTCTCGATAACCGTAAGCGTCGGGATGAGGTTGTAAAACTGAAAGACATAGCCGATCTTGACCCGCCGGGCATCGATCAACGCGCTGCGTGAAGCCCCGGCCAGCTCCAGGCCGTCCAAACTGACGCTGCCTTGGTCCACGGTGTCGATGGCGCCCATCAGATTGAGCAGGGTGGTCTTGCCCGATCCGGAAACTCCGAATATGACGACGAAGTCGCCCCGTAGAATTTCCAGATCGACCCCACACAAGACCGGGGTGAGGACCTCGCCGATATGGTAAGACTTGTGTACCCCCCGCACGCTGATCACCGGTGTTTGGGCTGGATCGCGCGTAAATGCCTCCCTGTGCGTCAAACGCATCTCCTCCTCCCGATCCCATGGCACGGCGTGCTGCCCTTTCTAAGCTCGAGCACAGTGTAGGGTGAAAAGGATGTACCTGTCAATGCATTCACCTAGGGCACGCTTGGCACGCACACCTGAGACGGCCCTTTGAACAAAACGCTTATAAACCACCCGGCATTCGGATTGAATAAAAATTTAATATAACGCTTGTCATGCACAGCAGTTTGTATTACCATAAGGCAGTATTGATTGCATTGCCCGGCCGTACCCATGTACGCCCCGGTCAATGTGTTGGAATTGCATCAAGGAGGTCGCCCATGAGATGTGCTTGGGGGGTTTTGATATGCAGCGCTGATGTCGGTCGTGAGTCAGTTGCATGCCATGGATTGTAGTTCTCCCCACGCCCATCTTGAGGGTATACCGCCTTGCTCCCATGACAAGAGGCTTGTTCTGAGAACCACGTCCCGTCAACCTTCCAGCGCTTGAAGTTTCCTTAAAAGGCTGCTTGGTTCCCTATTCCGAGGGTACCTGCCATAAGAAGTCGCCCTGCGCCATGAATCGTTCGATCTGCCGGATGCTGTGCTCGGCCTTGCGCTCGACCGCCTCGGCCGTGTTGAAGGCGTTGTGCGGGGTCAGGATGACATTGTCCCGCCGGGCGAGTTCCAGGGCCGCTTCTACTTGCGGGTGGCAGATTGGTTTCGCGCCGCGCAGCGTAGCGGCCAGATCGATCTCGTGATCGAACACGTCCAGACCCACGCCGCTCAAAAGCCCTTCATCCAGCAGGCGCATCAGATCGCTGGAGGGCGAGAGTTCTCCGCGCGCGATATTCACGAAGATCGCGCCTGACTTAGCGGCCTTCAATCTCTCATAATGGAAGAAGCCGTGATTGGATGAGGTAAGGTTCATGGCGCAGACGATCACGTCCGCGGCCGCCAGGCCCTCTCCCAGCGTGACATACTCGACATCGGCGTGTTTCCTGACGATATCCACGCCCAACACCCGCATGCCCAAGCCCTGTCCGATACGCGCCACCTCGGAACCGATATGCCCGACACCCACGACCAGCAAGGTCTTCCCCGCGCATTCGGCGCCGGTCAAACCGTCACGGTTGAAGGCCTGAAAGTATTCGATCTGTCGGGGCAGCCTGCGCATGAGCGCCATCCACAGCAGCATGGATGCTTCCGCCACGGCGCGGTTGCAGTAGAGCGGCAGGTATCCGCAGGGCGCATCCGTCCCGGTGCGTTTTCGATAGTCCAGCACATGATCATATCCGGTGCTGCGCGTAAGTATCCCTGAGATTAGGCCGGGCCAATCTTCAGGGATGAGAGACTGGGTGCGGATGCTGATCAGCGGCGCCATTGGTTGACTTGCGTCCAGCTCCTGGATGGCGGCCGGGGTGAAACCGGCCCTGATGGCGGTCCCTTTAAGAGCGCGCCGCAAGGCCGCCTGTTCTTCTTGAAAGGCTTCGTAGAAGAAAACATCCAACGCCTGCACCAAAGCGACGGACCTGGCTTTAGACAGCTTTGAACCAGGCATAATCCAAGTCCGGCCAGGGATTGTCCACGTCCTCGATCCCCTTCAGTTCGTCATCCGAAAGTCTGCTTGTATCCGCCAGGTCGCGCGCGGCCCAGATCAGTTTGCGAAAACGCTGGTGATGGTGGTGGAAGCGCTGATTGGCGTATTCCTTGGCCTGGGTGGTGAAGAGCAGGAAAGGCCAGTCGCTGCCCTGCATGAGCAGGAGCTCCCTGCCCGCCTGGGCCAGGATGCGTTCTCCGCGTTCGTCCAGCGCCTCGCCGTGCGCCAGGACCTCTTCCATCTCGCGCGTACAGGAGTTGATGTACGGCCAGATCCAGCCGTGCTCCGGGTTGACCCAGACCGTGAAATCGGAATTCAGGCCCCAGGTGCTTGTCTGCATGCTGATGGTGGACAGGGTGCCTCGATAGCGATCGAGATAATCGCCCAGGCTCAAGCAGGCAATATCCTCCTCATGCGCCAGCAGGCGATAGACACGCTCCAGCCAGTCCACGCCCTCATGCCACCAGTGGCCGAAGAGCTCGCAGTCGTATGGCGAGACAATGACCGGGGCCGCTTCGGATGTACCGGCCTGATTGAGCAGTCCCTTGAGAAGGCCCACGAAATGTCGGGCATGACTCTCCACGCGCTCAACCGCGGCTTCAGGATCATAGATCATCTTGTCATCCGCGCCGGTGACGCGCCAGTAACGCAAGCCCGATTCAGGGTCCTTGCGGTGAAACTCGAGATAGCGCGGGTCGCCCGGATAGCCCTGTTCGGGCGACCAGACCTGTTTGCCCGTGGCCTCGTTGCGTCCGAAGACCGCCACGCCGGAAGCCAGCCGGTAGCCCTGGTTGGTGGTGGGGGTGCTTTCCCGGCCGCGCTTCTCTACCCAGGAGGCCCTGGTAATGCCGATATGCTCGACGAAAAAGTACTCGATCCCCTGCCCGGCCAGCCATTCGTCAATCCCCGGTCGCAGGCGCTGCTCCCGCTCGGAGAAAAGCGGGCCGCGGTAGGCGCATTCGGGCAGCCAGAAGCCGCGCGGGGCTTTTCCGAAATATTTTCTATAGGTCTCGACGCCCAGGCTTACCTGGGCGCGCACCGCGCCGTCTGCTTCTAAGAGCGGCAGGAACCCGTGCGTGGCCGCCGAGGTCAGGACTTCCACCACCCCCTCTTCCTGCAGCCATTTCAGGGTGCCCAGGATGTCGCAGTAAAAATCGTGCGTATAGGAAAGATACGTGGCCTCATAGCGTTCGAACCAGTAGGTGGCCGCCTTGCGGAGCGCGGGGTCGTCATGGAAGCGCCTGGCGTCCTGCCGGGCGCGGCGGATCTTGTCTTCCATATATTCACAGAACCGATCGCGCATATAGGCGTCGGCCAGCTGCTCCATGAGTATGGGCACCAGTCCGACCATGACACGGGGGCGGATGCCGTCATGGTGCAAGGCCCTGAGAGCCGTCAAGAGCGGGATATAGGTCTCGTGCATGGCCTCGAACAACCATTCCTCGCCCGCGGGCCACACCCCCGACTTGCGGCAGTAGGGGATATGGCTGTGCAGCATCAATGCGAAAACACCTGACATGCGACCTCCTTACCTATGGTTATGTTTCCCTGGCCTTGATAAGCCTTTTCCAGAACGGTTTAAAGAGAAAGCTTTTCTCATCCAGACCGCAGAGCTCGGCGAACATGGGTTTGGTCACGGTGAAGGCCATGATATCATGCGGCAGGTGCTGGCGCATGGCGATATCCGTGGCGCCGATGGCGGCCTGGGCAGTGGCGAGGTTCGCAAACACCGTGAGCAGCTGCATGCAACCGGCTCCGAAGGGGGCGATGACCGGGGCTGGATCGGTTGGCCCGTGATGATAGTTGGCGCCGATCACCAGTGCGCTGAGCTGGTCGGGATTAACCAGGAAGGTGACGGTCTTCAGGAACGCGTCCTGATCGGGCTTCAGTGGCCCGATCAGCAGGTGGGGATATTCCGGCCGGTAGGTCGTCCCGTGATCGAGCCAGGCCTCCATGAGGTCGTGCGAGGCGCGCAAGCCCTCGGCATCGACCAGGAACTTGACCAGGTCCGCGCGCGAACGCGTTGTGACGCCGCACAGGGCACGGCCGGCCCCGGCGCAGCCGAAATTTTCACGGGTGATGTGAAGCGTTTCACCCTTGAGCCAGTGTTCGTAGAAGGCAAAGACACAGGTCATCTTACCAGGCAGCGGCGCAACCAGGGGCGCAAAAGGCTGAGCGTCCGGGGCATCATAGCATCCGATGAGCGGAATCCGGATGCCAAGTGAATCAAGCAATCTGGCAGGGTCGGGTTGCATACTCTCCTCCTTTTTTAGCCGAGACGGCTGTATTTCGCGTACTTACGTTCCAGGAGCGCGCGCTTGATCTCCTGTCCATGGCCGGCGAGGAACCGTTCGCAAGGGGTATCCAGGAGCTTGCGCCAGCTTTTTATCAGGGCAGGGATGTCATCGGCGTAGGGCGGCAGCACCGAGCCGGGCAATACGCCGAACAAGGTGTCGCCCACCAGGGCGATCCGATCCTTAACGATGACGCTCATCGACCCGCGCGTATGTCCGGGGGTATGCAGGATATAGCCCTCAAAACCGAAGGGCTCCAGGTCCAGGCACTCGTCCACGGTAATGTCGGGGAGAACTCCTGAATAGCGAAAGAATGGCCTGGCCAGGCGCCCCCACAAACGCATGATCCAGCGGGTAGGAAAGATCACGCCGGCCGGCAACGGGCTGTCCCCGGTTGTGAGGTATTGCTCTTCCGAGTTGTGCACAATGAGCTTGAGCGGATAGGCGGCTTTAAGCCGGGCCGCGTTCTCGGCATGGTCGAAATGGCTGTGCGTCAAGATCAGGGCTTGGGGGGCGGCCTTGCAGCGCAAGCCTTCGATCCGGTTACGCAAAGACCTCCACCCGTAGCGGCGGCCGGTATCGACCAGCAGCATATCCTCGCCATGCGTCAGGGCATAGACATTGCAAACCCCGCCCATCAGCTGGTGTATGACATGATCGTCTCTGGTTTCCCATTGCTTCATCGCTGTTCCCTGGTGCCCTCTGTTTGGGCCGCATTGTAGTAGCAAGCGTGTCGATGATCAAGCCCTGATAAAACAAGGATGATGTGCATTTTTATAATCAATTGCCCCACATATCGGTGATTCTGTGCAGCGGCTATAACGCCCTGGAGGCCACCCGACGTTTCTCCAGCAAAGGCCTGGCCGACTGTATCCGGAAGCCCTTCAGGATTCAGCCGTCATCGGACGGGTGCGGCATGGCCACAAAAAACCTCAGCCTGACTCGTTGTTTTCTGAGACTCGGCCAAAAATGTAAGACAGGCTACATGGCGGCCTTGGCGTCGTCGACGATCGCCTGCGAATCTTTCCCGCCTGGCACGACTGCTCTCCTTATCTCCGGCTGTGGCGCGTGGAATACCTGTTGCGGGTTCAGTGGAGCCACCATGCCGGCATAGGTCGTGACGGCCTCCCGCAAGGCCTCGGTCACCTTCTGCTGGAACTCAGGGGATGAGGCCGCGGCCTCATCGTTGTAGTTGGTCAGCACGGCCGCCTCCACGAGCACGGCCGGAGACCGCGCCTCCTTGAGCACGATCAGGTTGTCATAATAGTAGACGCCCGGAGCGATCATGATGTGCCGCTCGCCGGGAACGTCCTCGCCATGGTGGGTGGACGGGGTGAGTCCTTTGCCGACCATGAAGCCGCTGATGAGCCGGGCGAACAGGAGTGAGGCCTCGGGATAGGGATTCTTGCGCGAAACATAGACGCAGAAACCCTTCGGACCGACAATGCACCTTTTTTGCTTGCCTCCGCACATCACCGGGCGCAGATACGTGTCCTGGGCCGAGTCGTGATGAATCGAAAGCATGAGATCACATCCTTCCGTCATCCTGGCTCTGCCGCGCAGCGAAATACAGCCATCGACCTCGTGCGTCAGCGTCACGCTTATATCCGCGCCGGGCAGGAGCATATCGCGTAACATTCCAGCCAGATTGTCATTGAATACATACTCCGGGATACCGGACCGGCAGCCTTTCACGCTGGGGGATTGCCGGTCATGCCCGGGATCGATAAGCAGTCGGAAAGCGTCCGCCGGTATAGGCGCCAGGACCAGATGAAGCCAGCAGAGCATCATGATCACATGGCGTAGTGACGGTGCGCGTCTTGCCCTCTGATCGACCCGCCTTGTCGCAACCCGACCGGGGCCGCATGGAGTCAAGCGGCAGGCGCATTCCATTCCCGGCGCCATAACGATTGTTGGCACCGGAAGGGTATTTCGATTGGCTGCATTCATCGATGATGTCTTCCTTCTGTATCTTTCGGATATCGGCTCGCCATCCTTGAGACATTGCTTGACTCACCGCCGTTTCATGCTATGGTATCGATAAGCGACGTATCAAGGTCATGATTCGGCCGGGAGACGGTTTTTTACCACGCAAGACGGGACGGTACATTGGCATGACAATTTCAGAATGGCTGGACGAAAAGGAAAAGGAAGGCATCGATGTGGCGCAGATTCTCCTGCCCGATCAGTTGTACTATGAAGAAACTCCCGAAGAGACGCTCTATTTCAAGGAGATCAGGCCCTGCAGCATCCTGTGTCCGGGCAATCATCCCTTTGCCACGGTCGAACGCTATGGACACTGGTATTATTGTCGGGGCCAGGACAGGCAAGCCGGCATTCACGCCTCCGGAATGGAATGGCGGTTGTTCACCAAGGATAAGGAACTTGCTCTTGCGACCGCCAAGTCGCGGATCGAACCATAATTTCAAGGACAGCTTTTAAGCACCTCCGTCCGATCCTTGGTTTCTTGCCATCCCTTCACCGGCGTTTCAATCCCTCATCTCTTTTGATGCCTCCATATACACGTGCGGACATCTTGATTTGGCAAATTTATTCCTTAACTGGCAAATTATTTTCCCATTACTGGAATCTTCCATCCCCTCCCACAAACCCATGCCCAGCTTCATACCGATGAATCAAAACCTAGACGGCGTGGGTATCATGTCTTTCTCAAACGTGCCTGCAAGACCATCTGGAAGGTCTCTCCGGTTTCCGGATCTGATCATACCACCTGCATGCCCTACACCCTCATAACAGCAGATCTGCCTGGCAAAGGAATTGCAGCTGAATTTAAGCCAAGTATTTAATAAAAGGGGGGGCGCTTATTCACCAGGGTGCCGGTCACCCATAGATGCCATGAACTGATGTTGCTCGGATGCACACCAAGGATGGCATGCATGCTAAAGGAGGAAACAACGATGAGGAGGAACTTGATCACCCTATCGACGGTACTGTTGCTCATGGTTTTCATGGTCTCGAATTCCGGTTGCGGTGGCGGCGGGGACTCTTCAAGCGATGCAGCTGCCGCCACTCAGAATACATTGAACGATGACGCTACCGCATCGGAGGCGGCCACTACCACCGGCGAGTCGCTCAAGATCGCCAGATCTTCCCTGCCATTGTGCAAAATCGGCATACCCTATGTGAACAACGCCTATACCCAGTCCTCGGTGTCGATCAAGGCGTCCGGCGGCAGCGGCCTGTACAGTTACTCCTTGATCTCCGGCAGTCTCCCGCAGGGACTTACCTTGAAATCATCTGGAATCATCAGCGGTACGGCCAATGACGAACCCGGGCTGTATACCTTTGTGGTCAAGGCGAAGCAACTCTACAGCAGCTCCAAATACGGCACCCGGACCATGACCTTACGGCTCATGCAACCCGGAGAAGGCAACCAACCGTACGAGACGATCCTCGAAGACCCGCAGGCCTACTATGTCCATCAGGACGCATCCCTGTGCAGCGCCACGGCGTACTACATGATCATGAAATACTACGGTGACAATCTGCTCGAAACCGGGCCAACCAATGTGGACCTCGCGGAAATCATTCCCAACGATGACATGCCCGTCCTGACGGCAGCCGCGAAACTGGCGCTTTACCTGTTGAGCAACACCCAGGACGTGCTCTATTCATACGTATTCGAGAATAGTACCTATAATTTAAGCAAAGACGGCGCGGCCTTTTATGCCTGCATCCAGTTCAATTCCACCTATTACGGCACGACCACCAAAGGCAACAATGCGCGGGTGGCGATCCTTGAAAAGGATATCGTGCCGTTCCTTGAGACCAATGCGCCGGTTTTCATCCATCTCTATCGCCCGTATGGGATCTCCGGTCATTTCATTACGCTAGTCGGCTATGACGCGGCCACGGACGAGATACTCTACCTCGATCCCAATAACTCGCAATTTGATCCGAGAGTCGTAGGATATGACCCCGACAACCTTGACTGGACACAGGTGGTTCAGAGGCTGGCGCGGGACACCTTTATTAAAAAATCCTGGTACAAGAGCTCCGGTTTCTTATATAATGCACGCTGGGATGGGCGCTGGATGGGCTTCTGCCATTAAAGAAAGGCCAGTGCGCGATTTGTCGCTCAAGGCGTACCGATCCCCTGCCGGGGATTGCTACCCGCCGTCAGGATGCCGTTGCTCATACATGGCCGTCAACCGCCATCACGGTGCTCGGGGTACATGGCCTTGAAGACCGCTTGAGCCAGTTCGGCGGCGCTCATGGGTTTCATCACCATTTCACGGATGCCGGCCCTGCTGATGCGATCTTCGCTCAGGCCCAGGCTCAAGCCGGTACTGAGCACGATCGGGATATCAGGCCGGATCGCCTTGAGCCGTTCGGCCAGATCGATACCGCTCATCTTGGGCATGGTCAGATCGGTCAGAACACAATCAAAATCGTTGGAATGCGCAGTAAAGATCCGCAGGGCCTCAAGCGGGTTGTCCGCGGCCACGACCTGGTAGCCGAGCCGTTCCAGAAGGCCGCCCCCCGCAGCCAGCACGGCTCTCTCATCGTCGACGAATAGAATCCGTCCGCTGTGCGGCCGTGAATCCACTCCGGTCTCGTCATGGATGCCCGCGACCTCCTGTACGTCGATCATGGGCAGCAGGATATCGAAGGTAGCGCCCCTATCGGGCTTGCTGTCCACCGACACGGCGCCCCGCATGTCCTCGACGATTCCATGGATGACCGAAAGCCCCATGCCCGTGCCTTCACCGCGCGGCTTGGTGGTAAAAAAAGGATCGAAGATGCTGTCAATGATCGCTTTGGGTATACCCTGCCCGGTGTCGCTCACGCTCAAACGCACGTAGCGTCCGGGTTGCAGTCCTTGCGGATGGCTGTCTCCGGGGCTGAACTCCACGCCGCTCAAGCGGATTGAGAGCACCCCCCCGCCCGGGTGCATGGCATACCCGGCATTGGAGCTTAAGTTCATGAGGATCTGGTGGATCTGAACGGGATCGGCCTCGATCATGGCGCTCTCCAGGCGTAGATCCTGCCTGATCTCGATGGTGGCGGGCAGGGAGGAGCGAATGAACTTGATGGTTTCCTTGATCAGGGGCATGATGTCCATGGGCGCTTTCTGGATGTCCGCCTTGCGGCTGAAGGTCAAGATCTGCTTGACCAACTCCCTGGCCCGCAGTCCCGCTTGGAGTACCTCGTCCAGCTCCTTTTCGATCCGATCGCCCTTCTCGAGCTTGAGTTTGGCCAGCTCGGTGAAACCCATGATGGGGGAAAGGATATTGTTGAAGTCATGGGCGATGCCGCCTGCCAGGATCCCGATGGACTCCATCTTCTGCGCCTGGGCCAGCTGCGACTCGAGTTTCTTGCGTTTTTCCTCGGCCTGCCGGCGTTCGGAGATATCGCGGGTGATGCCCAAAAAACCGATCAACCGCGCCGCCTCATCCCTGAGCGGCGTAAACGTCGTTTCGGTCCAGATCGTGGAACCATCCTTGCAAAATTCCTCCAGCTCCAGGGTCCGTTTTCTCCACTCATGAGACGCTCCGTTCTCAGCCTGCAGTTCATCCTGAAAAACCCGCATGGCCCGCTGAAGAGACTCAGGCGTCAAGATTTCATCCACCTTTTGCCGCATGGCTTCCTCCACGGCATATCCGCGCAGGCGCTGCACACAAGGGCTGATATAGGTAAACCTGAGATCCCGGTCCATGGTGAAGATGATGTCGCTGGCATTTTCGGCCAGCAGTCGGTAGCGTGCCTCGCTCTCCTTGAGTTCTTCCTCTACGCGCTTGCGTTCGGTGATGTCGCGGATGGATTCGATGGCGCCGATGATATTGCCTTCGCCGTCGTATAAGGGCGCGGCAATGGCCCAGATGTAGGCCCCCCTGCCGCGGTAGAGGATGGGACTATACACCTCGGCATAAATGCCGTCGCCTTTGCGCCGGATATCGGTATAACGGGATGGGATCTGCGCGCTGCCCCTTCCGATATAATCGATGAGAAATGCCGAAGGAGCGCCGTAGAACGGCACCATGGCCTCAAAATGTTCCCGGCCGAGGATATCGGCCTTGGATACCCCGGTCATCTCCTCCATGGCGCGGTTCCAGGCTATGATGCGCTGTTCGCCGTCCGTGATCAACGTCGCGTCCGGCAGGAACTCGATAATGTTCTGCAGTTGGCGGTTGGCCTCCTTCAGTCGTTCCTCGGCCCGTTTGCGTTCGCTGATATCGCGCACGATCGCCCACATGCCCGCCGGCTGGCCCTCATCATCGCGCAGCAGGTAAAGACGCAACTCCACCGGAAAAACCGTCCCATCCTTGCGCCGGTACTCCTTCTCGTAGATGTCCGAGTATCCCCTGGCCATAACCTCCTTTTCAATGATGCGGGACTCGAAGGTATGCCATTTGGGGGGTGTTATGTCCCGATAGGATAGATCTTTGAGTTCCTCGATCTCATACCCCAGCATGGTGCGATAGACCTCATTGCTCTCGATGATCATGCCGTCCATGTCGACACTGACAAAGGCGTCCCGTATGCTGTCATATAGTCTGCGGAACCTGGCCTCTGATGCCCGTAGCGCATCCTGCGCCCATTTGCGCTCGGCGATATCCACGGATGTGCCTTCGAAATAGGCGATATTGCCCTGTTTATCACGCACCGTGTGGATATTCATGGATATCCAGAACCTGCTCCGGTCCTTGCGATACAGCTCTGTCTCGAACCCCTCGACCTGGCCTTCCTCGTCGAGCCGGCGCATCAGCTCTTCGCATTCGCGCGGATTCACATAGAGCTCCTGGCCGATATCTTTGATGCCGTCGATCATTTCCTCGGGTGAGGCGTAACCGAGCATCCTTGCCAGGGCAGGATTGGCGCTCAGGTACGTGCCCTGGGGCGTGGTCTGAAAGATTGCCTCGGTGGCGTTCTCGAAGATCGACCGGTACTTCTCCTCGCTGGCCTTGAGGGCTTCCTCGGCCTGCCATTTGGCGGTGATGTCGATACAGCTCCCTTCGATATGCGTGGGTTGGCCTTGTTTGTCGCGCACCAGCCGGAAGTTCATCAAGGCCTTGACCGTGCCGCCGTCCGCACGTTTCAGAAGGACCTCGCTGCCCGGGACCGTGCCTTCCCTGATCAGGCGGCTTACGATATCCTTACGGTCCAGCGGGTCGGCATAGACCTGGGAGGCAATATCCACAACCTTTTCAAAAACCTCTTGTGGGGTTTCATATCCCAGTATACGGGCCATGGAAGTATTGACCATGAGGACATGGCCGTCAAAGGTGGTTCGAAAAATACCTTCAATGGCGTTTTCGAACAGCGAGCGGTGACGTTCCTCACTCTCCTTGAGGGCTGCTTCGGACAACTTGCTCTCGGTGATTTCACGGACGGACTCGATGGCTCCCACGACATTGCCCGCGCCGTCATAGAGCGGGCACGCCATGGCCCACACATAGGCCCCTTTGCCATCGTGCAGGGCGGGCGTGAAAACCTCGGCATAGAGCGATGCACCCCGGCGCCGTATAAAATCGTACTGAGAGGCAAGAACCTCATCATCCTCGTCAAACAGGTCCATGAGATAGGTACGCGGCTCGCCATAGAACGGCACCGTGCTCATGGCATGATCCCGGCCCAGGATATCGTGCTTGGAAGTCCCGGTCATTTCTTCCATGGCCCGGTTCCAGGCGATGATGCGCTTATCGCCGTCAATGATAAAGGTGGCGTCAGGCAGAAACTCGATGATATCCTCCAGGCGCCGGTTGGCCTCCTTGAGCTTCTCCTCGGCCTGCTTGCGCGCCGTGATGTCCTGGATGAAGCCGAACACCTTGTGTTGGTCGGGGTCGTACTCGGCCTGCGAGTGGATATCAAGACGCGCCCCGTCAGTGAGGCGTCTGATCTTGAACTCAATATCGTAATTCCGACCATGCTTGACGAGTTCGACCATGGCTTCATCTAGGGCCCGATGATATTCGGGCAGGACGATCGTGTGCACTGCGGTGATCGTCCAAGTCTCATCAGCAAGGCCGTATATGCGCCTGGTTTCGCTGGAGGCCCACCCCTGAGCTTTTTCCGGGTCGAACTCCCAATAGCCGACGCGCGCGATCTCCTGGGCGCGTTCGAGCATACGCCGTCGGCGATACGCTTCCGCCTCAATGCCCCCGCTCGCGGTGCCGCCCTTGCGCTTCGTCATACCACACCTTCCTGAGACATGGACGGCTGATGAGGCTCAGGCCTTTGCCGCGAGCCGTTTCCACCCCCCTGTCGCGCGGGCACACGCTGCCTTGGTCTCAAAACCATGGCCGCCAACCAGAGACAGTTGCCATAACTCCGCATGAAACCACCTCCCTATTCCCCCGAGACGGCATAAACCAATAATAAGCCCGCGCGCTCCTGACGGCAAGCCGGGTTTAAGTTCGTTTCAGACGCTTAGGCGTGGCGGTCGCCCTAGGGCATCCCTGTGCGCAAAATCCCCAAGGACCGACAAGCCAAGGTTATTTACGCCTTTACGGTGAATAGTATTTGAATCTGCCGGGTATCTGTGATCTAATAACGTCTACATATTTGAATTAATTTTCAGCAGGAGGGGACAATGAAGAATGTCAAGGTACTATGGTTGAGTCTGGCCCTGGTGTTTATGCTGGGGGTGCCCTGTCTGGCTGAGACCTACGCCGGAACGATGTCCATCACGCCCTTTGCCGGAGGTTATCTCTTCCAGTCCAAAGAAAGCCTGGAGAACAAGCCCGTGTTCGGCCTCAGGTTGGGCTATGATTTCTCCCGCAACTGGGGCATCGAGGCCGCCGGCGATTATCTCACCACCAAATCCGACGCCGATCTGGGTGATGCCACGGTTTACGGCGGCCGCCTGGAAGCCCTGTATTATTATGCCCCGGACGAGAAACTGGTGCCTTACTTCGCCGTGGGCGCGGGCGGAAGATCACTGAAATATGATGACTTCAGCGACCTGGACCGCGGTCATTTCCTGGTGGATTGGGGTCTGGGCGTCAAGTATTCTCTCTCGGACAGTCTGGCCCTGCGCGCCGACATCCGGCACATGATCCTGATCAATGACACCATCCAGAACCTGGAAGCCACTTTGGGGATCAGCTACCTGATCGGCGGGGACAAACCGGCGCCCGTGGTTGAGGAGGTCGCCCCGGTCGTTGTTGAACCGGCACCCGCACCCGCGCCTGCTCCGGTTGTCGAACCGACCCCCGCGCCGGTGCCCATGCCCGTCGTGCCCGTACCGGCGCCGACCGTCATGGAAAAGGAGATCATTGAAAAGGGCCGCGCCACTCTGGATATCAAATTCAGAACCAACAAGGCCGACATCCAGCCCCAGTATCATGCCGAGTTGGCCGAGTTCGCCACGGTCATGAAGAAGCACCCGGACCTGAAGGTGGTTATCGAGGGCCATACGGATAATGTCGGCAGCGCCCCGTTCAACCAGAAGCTCTCGCAGCGAAGGGCCGACAGCGTCAAGCGCTACATGACGGAAAAGTTCGGTATCGACGCCTCCAGGCTCAAAGCCAAGGGCTACGGGCTGAGCATGCCGATCGCCTCCAACGCCACCGCGGCGGGCAAGGCCAAGAACCGCCGGGTCGAGGCCGTGGTCGAGTACATGGATAAAAAGATCATCAAGGAGTAGCGCTCCTTTTACCGCGAACGAAGAGGCGCCCCGGTAAAGAACACCGGGGCGCCTCTTATTTATTCATCAAGGGAAGGCCGTCACGGATACCTGCGTTAGGTCTTCTGGCTTATGCGCATTCGTTTATGGACCGCGGCCTGGAATTTATCGAGATAGATATACGTAACCGGCGTTATGTATAACGTCACGATCTGGGAGAAGATGAGCCCGCCGACCACGGCCACCCCGAGCGGCTGCCGGGTTTCGCCCCCCGCGCCGAGGCCCAGGGCTATCGGCAGCGTGGCCATCAAGGCCGACATGGTCGTCATCATGATGGGCCTGAAACGGATCAGCGCCCCCTGATAGATCGCGTCCTCGGGCGCGCGGCCCTCTTTGCGCTCGGCCGCAAGAGCGAAATCGATCATCATGATGGCATTCTTCTTCACGATCCCGATCAGCATGATGATCCCGACTAGGGCATACAGGTTCAGGTCGATGTGAAAGATCATGAGGGCCACCAGGGCTCCGATCCCGGCCGAAGGCAGACCGGAAAGGATGGTCAGCGGATGGATGAAGCTTTCGTAGAGGATGCCCAAGACCACATAAATCACCAGGATGGCCACCAGGATCAATACACCCAGCCCCACCATGGACGACTCGAAGGCCTGGGCCGTGCCCTGGAGGCTGCCGTTGATGGTGTCGGGCAGGATGGCGGCAGCAGCTTTTTCCACCTCGTTTAAGGCATCGCCCAACGCCTTGCCGGGGGCGAGGTTGAAGGACAGGGTGACGGCCGGAAGCTGCCCCAGATGGTTGACTGTCAGTGGCCCCACGCTATTATCAAGGTGCACCAGAGTGCTTAAGGGCACGAGGTTGTCGTTTGATGAGCGGATATAGAGCAGAGAGAGCGCCGATGGGTCTGCCTGATACTGCTCAAGCAGCTCCATGATGACCTGGTAATCGTTATTGGGCGCATAGATGGTGGATACCTGGCGGGATGAGTAGGCGCTGCCGAGCGCCTGCTCGATCTGCTGCACGCTTACTCCGAGCGCCGAGGCCTTGTCGCGGTTGATGCCGACGACGAGTTCCGGGTTCTTGAGCTGGAGATCGCTGGTAACATCCTGAAAGCCCGGCAGGTCCTTCAGTTTAGCCTCCAGCAGCGGTGCATAGCGATACAGTTCGCTGATATCAGGGCCTTGCAGGGCATACTGGTATTGGCTCTTGCTTTGCACCCCTCCGATGCGTATGGGCGGCGGGTTCTGCAGATAGGTCTGGATCCCGGGAATAGCTGCCAGTCGGGGTCTGAGCTCCTGGATGATCTCATCCGCGCTTTTGTCGCGTTCGTTCCTGGACTTCAGCCGGATCATCAAGTTCCCGGTGTTGGATGAACTGCTGCCGCCCACGCGAGACATGACAATATCGACATTGGGGTTCTGCTCTACGATACGAGCGACCTGGTCCTGGTAAATCCGCATGGCCTTGAACGATGTGCCCTGCGCCGCTTCGGTTGATGCGGTGATCTGGCCGGTATCGCCGCTGGGCAGGAACCCCTTGGGCATGACGACAAAGAGATAGACGACCCCAATGAGAAAAATTAGGGATACGAAAAGGGTCAAGCGCCGATGGCGCAGCACCCATTGCAGACTTTTCTCATAGGCATGCAGCATGCCGTCGAAGAACCTCTGCGAGGTTTGATACATCCGGTTATGTCGCGCTTCGCCTGCGGGACGCAGGGTAATGCTGCAGAGCATGGGCGTGAGGCTTAAGGACACGAGCCCGGAGATAAGCACGGCCACCACGATGGTTACGGCGAATTCATGCAGCAATCGGCCTACGATACCGCCCATGAAGAGCACCGGGATAAAGACCGCCACCAGCGAGAGCGTCATGGAGATGATGGTGAAGCTGATCTCCTTGGAGCCGCTGAAGGCCGCCGCCAGAGGGTTTTCCCCCTGTTCCATGTGCCGGACGATATTTTCCAGCATGACGATGGCGTCGTCCACCACAAACCCCACGCATAACGTCAGCGCCATGAGGGAAAGGTTGTCGAGGTTGTATCCCGCCAGATACATGACCGCGAAGGTCCCCACGATGGACATGGGCAGGGCCAAGCTGGGGATGATGGTGGCCGAGAGGTTGCGCAGGAAAAGAAAGATGACTAGAACGACCAGAACCAGGGCGATGAACAACGTAATCTGGACATCCCGGATCGACTCCTTGATGGATTGAGAACGGTCATACATGATATTGAGGCGCATGGCGGACGGGATCAGCGCCTGATATGCGGGGAGGATCTCCTTGATGGACCGTGCGACCGCGACCGTGTTGGTTCCCGGCTGGCGATGGATGGCAAGGATGATGGCCCGTTGATTGTTGAGCCATGAAGCCGACCTGTCATTCTCGACGCTGTCGATGATCCGGCCTAAGTCCCCGAGCCGCACCGGCGCGCCATCCCGGTATGCCACGATCAGCGGCCGAAAGGCATCCGCGTCTTTGAGCTGTCCCTCGGTCTGGACCGTAAACGCCGTGTATTTTCCCCACAGGGTCCCGGTGGGGAGGTTGACATTGCCGGCGTCAATGGCATCGGATACCTCGTTGATCCCGAGGGATCGGGTGGCCAGCGCCTGGGGGTCAAGCTTGATCCTCACGGCATATTTTTGTGAGCCATATACCCCCACTTCCGCCACGCCGTCGATCATGGATATGCGCTTGGCAAGGAGATTTTCCGCATATTCGTCCACCACCGTAAGCGGCAAGGTCGTAGATGTCAGCGCGATAAAGAGAATCGGCGATTCGGCCGGGTTCACCTTCCTGAAGGTCGGGGGCGACGACATATCGTCGGGCAGGTGATGCGTGGCCGATGAAATGGCGGTCTGGACGTCCTGGGCCGCGGCGTCGATATCCCGATTCAGGTTGAACTGCAGGACGATCTGGGTGCTGCCCTGTGAGCTTGATGAGGTCATGGAATCGATGCCCGCGATATTGGAAAACTCTTGTTCCAGCGGTGTGGCGACCGACGAGGCCATGGTTTCCGGGCTGGCGCCGGGAAGACTGGCCGAGACGCGGATGGTGGGAAAATCCACATTGGGCAGCTCGCTGACCGGCAGCGCCCGGTAGGCCACAATGCCGAAGATCAAGAAGCTCATCATGACCAGCGTGGTCATGATCGGGCGCTCAATGAAGATCTTGGAAATATTCACGTGTTCACCACCAGAGCTACTTGGTATTCTTGACAGTTAGCGTGGCGCCCGGTGTGAGCCGCATCTGTCCATCCGTGACCACGCGCTCGCCGGCTAAGAGCCCTTTGAGAATGACGGTCTCGCCGTCAATAACCTGTCCGACGGTTATCGGCCGTATTTGGGCCGTGGATTGAGCGGAGACGACATACACATACTGACCATCCTGACCCTGATTGACGGCCTGGGAAGGAACCACGACCGCGGCGGGGCTGGTAGCCAGCATCAGGACGACATTGACGTACTGGCCGGGCAACAGGCGCTTTTCCGTATTGGCAAAACTCCCTCTGAGCTTGATCGTCCCGGTGGACTTGTCGATGGCATTATCCACAAAGGAGAGCTTGCCGCGCTCGGGTTTTTCTTCACCGGGTAGGGTCGCGATTACCTCCAGCATCCTGTCGCCGGCATACTTCCTGACCCGGGGCAGGTCCTTTTCAGGGATGGCGAAGGTCACATTGATGGGTTGAATCTGGTTCAGACTGACGACCTCGACATCATTGGCTTTGAGGATATTGCCTTCATCCACCTGCAGTCTGCCGGCCAGAGCGTCGATGGGGGCATAGATGGAGCAGTACTGCATCTGAACGCGATTACTGTCGACAAGGGCCTGATCCGCCTTGAGCGTCGCCTGCAAGGCTTCGTAATTCGTCCGCATCTGGTCGTACTCTTCGCGGGACACATAGTTCTTCTCTAACAGGGCGGCATACCGCCTAACATCCTGCTCCGCCTTCATGGCCTGGGCAATGTCCCTTAAGAGATTGGCCTCGGCCTGTTTGAGGGCCGCCAGATTGCTCCGGCAATCGAGCTCGATCAGAAGGTCGCCTTTCTTCACGGTCTGGCCTTCCTTGAAATGGACCTTGGTGATGAGCGCCGTGATCTGGCTGCGCACGGATATGGCTTGAGCCGCCTCCACCGTGCCGAAGGCCGAGATCGAGATCGGGACATCCCTGCGCACGGACAAAGCCGTTAAAACCGGAACCGGACGATTCTTCTGCGGCGGCTGCTCCGATGAACAGGCCTGGAGAAACACCATGACGGCCAACGGCGCCAGCACCCAATAACTGATTTTTCTACTCAAAACGCTCTCCCATGGCCTTGGCCAGACCGGCCAGTGCAATCTGATAGTCATACTGGGCGCCGATGGCCTCTGTCTTGGCCGTCACCTCCGACACCACGGCATCGGTCACCTCCAGGGCGCTGCCCACCCCGGCGGCATAGCGTCCCTCGGCCAGGCCGCGGTTCTCCATTGCCTGACTCAGCGATACCTCGGTCAGGGCCAGACGCTGTCTGGCATTGGAAAGGTTGGCATAGGCCTGGGCGATATCAAACCGCACCGTCTGTTTGACGAGCTCCTCATCGGCACGTACACTGACAAGATTAGCCCGGGCCTCATCGATCTGGCCGCGGGTCTGAAAACCGTTGAACAATGGAATTGAAAGCCCGGCCCCGATGGTCCACTCCTTGTCCAGCGGAAACTCCTCTCCAGACCACCCATACGCCGCATTACCGTTAAGCACGGGGTAGTAGCCGGTTCGCGCCAGGTCAAAGGCGCGCTCGGCCGCTTCACGCCTGGCGGTAGCCGAGCGGAGGTCTAAGCGTTGCGCAAACGCCCGCTGCATGGCCTGTTCCTGGCTTATGACGGGGGTAAAAGGCAGTGGCGAATCTTTAACCTCAAAGTCCGGCGCTTCAGGAACGCCGAGGGCGTTCTTGAGCGTCAATCCCGCTATCTTAAGGGCGTTCTCGGCCGTCAGGAGGTTGAATCGGGCCTGGCTCAAATCCACCTCGGCCTTGGTGACATCGATCTTGGACTTTACCCCGACCTCGAAGAATTTTCGGGCGCTTTGCAGGTGCTGCTCGAATTGGCCCACCGTCTGGGCATAGGCATCAAGGTTCTGTTTGGCCCAAAGCACTCCGTAATAGGCCTGGGCCACCTGGAACACGATCCGGTCCGTGATATTGCCCAGATCGGCCTGCGCGGCCTCGGCCTCGAGCGAGCGCACACCCACCTGGGCCGGGGTTCTGCCGAAATCGAAGAGCGTCTGGTTCAAATCCACCTGGGTCGTATACTGGTTATAGTTTGCAGCGCTGCCGCCGGTGGAGGACGTGCCGCCGGCCGGACGCATGCGTCTGGCCTCGGTCGACCACCCGACTTGGGGATAGTAAGCCGATCGCGCCTGGGTGATCCTGCTGCGGCTGGCGGCAAGATTTCCGGAAGCGCTCTTAATCGAGGGATGGCGCTGCAACGCTATGGCGATACAGCGCTTGAGATCCAGCGTTTCACCGGGTTGAACAACATCCTGACCTTGAGCATCGGATGCGGCCAATATGCACCCTGCCAATATTGCAATCGTCCAAAGCCGATAGCGCTTTAACACCAGAGATGTGAATCGCCGGTCTTTCATCCGCTCATGCCTATTGCTCGGTCTCAGAGTGAAAGTCAAGTTTGCGCAAAACAGCTCCCATGGTAATGATGATGGTCTCCATGTCCACTCATCATGATTATGTTACATGAATCATGCAGACGTATGGCCATCCGATTTCGTCTACAGAGCCGCACAAGATACATACCGATGAAACCGGTACGAATTGCAACCAAACCAATGTGCCTCTGGGTTATGGTCCGCTTTGATACGGCTATCCAAGATGGTTCTGATCAGTGAAGAGATCGAGGAGCTTACGCGGGTGATCAATCAGGAGTCCTGCCCCGTTCTCCACGAGCTCATCCCTGGTTCTGAACCCCCACAGTACGCCCACCGGGAACATGCCGGCGGCTCTGGCCGTGAGCATATCGATGGCGGAATCGCCCATGAAAACGATTTTCTGCGGGGACAGATTCAAAGACCGCGCCATCTCCTGGGCCGCATCCGGTTCGGGCTTGCGCGGTCTGCCCGGGATGATGCCTCTTACGATCTCGAAACGCCAACGGCCCAAGAGCCGCTCCGCCATGGCGCGGGTGAATTCATCGGGCTTGTTGGAGAGGATCGTCATGGCTACGCCTTTATCGACCAGGGCGTCCAGCAGCTCGGGTATGCCGTCATAGGGCCGGCTTAAAAAGGCATGGTCCCGGCCGTAGATGACCCGCATGGCTTCCACCAGGCGGACCACCACGGCATCGTCCTTGTGACCTTCCGGCAGGACCCGGCGTGCCAGCACGTCCATGCCGAACCCCACGTATTCGCGATAAGCGTCGTAATGATGAGGGGGATATCCCAGAGTTGCCAGGGCCGCGTTCATGGCATCCGCGATCTCCTTCAAGGTATCCAGGAGCGTGCCGTCCATGTCGAAGATCACGGCTTCGAAGCGCATATCGTTACGGGGTGATGTCACGGCCGTCATGGAAGGCCTTGCCCACGACCTCTCCGAGCCGCTGGTAGACCTGGATTCCAGGGGTATAGATCAGGGGGTCCACCTTGGCCGGGTCGATCTTGCCATCCGTGAGACACTCCGGGCTGACATAGGTCTCGATAATTTCGCCCACCACTAGGGTATGCGAGCCCAGATCGAGCCGGTGGATCACCCGGCACTCCAGGTTCAAGGGACAGGCGTCAATAATCGGCACACCGTCGAGCCGGCCGGGCGAGGTCTGAAAAAGGCCGGACTTATCGTGCTTGCGTCCGGAATGGATGCCGCAGTAATCGACCAGCTTGGCCATATCGGCCCGGGGGACATTCACTGAAAAGGCCCCATGGATGCCGATGCCTTCCATGGTATAGCGCTGCCCGCGGATGGCCACGGCCACGGCCGGCGGTTCATGGCAGGCGATCCCGCACCAGGCCACGGTCATGAAGTTGGTCTTGCCCTCAACCTCGGTCCCGACCAGTACGGCCGGCATGGGGAATAAGAACGTGCTCGGCCCGATTCTTTGCTTGTCCATACGTTTTCTCCTTCAGACCCAGGCCGCCGACTTGGCCCGGTCATGCTCGTACCGCGCCCTTGTATTTCATGAGGGCCTGCGCCATGTGTATGGCGCCCTCGATGCTGTGGGCCACGGGCACGCCGTTCAACTCAAAGCCTTCGATAAGGATACGATACTTGTCCAGCCTGGCCACATAGGCGATCAGAGGCTTGCCGGAACGGCGCGGCACCGATCCCAGGATGGCGCCCAGGTCCTGGGTGATGCCCGGGGCATAGGGCAGGATCAGGGCGACCAGGCAATCGATCTCGGGGTGCATACCCATGGTCATGGCCGCGGCCACGAAGTCCTGGTCCACGGCGCTGCCGGTGACGTCGATGGGATTCATGCACGAAGCGATCGGCTTGATCGTCGGCGACAGGAGCCGGCGGATGGCGTCCTGTTCGATCTCGTGCAGGGTGGGCACGGATAGGCCCATTTCCATGCACAAATCGAGCGCCAAGGCGCCATGGCCGCCGCTGGCCGTGATGATGCCCAGGCGTCCCTGGTTGGACCTCTGGTAGGCGCTCAGACCCTGGCAAAAATAGACAAACTCCGACATGTTCTTGGCCTCCACCAGACCGTACTGCGACAGGACGGATGAGAAAATCGCATAATCACCGGCCAGCGAGGCGGTATGGCTGGTGATGGCGGTGGTGGCGCCGGGTGATTTACCGGCCTTGAGTACCACCACCGGTTTGCCCACGCGCTGGGCCAACTCCATGAAGTCATGGCCTTCGTTTTCGCTGAAGCCTTCGATATAGAAGGCGATCACCTGAGTCTCAGGGTCGGCTGCCATATAGGCCAAGAGATCTTTTTCCTTGAGCACGGCCTTGTTGCCGATCGAGACCCCCAGCGACATGCCTACGCCCTCGGAAGAGAACCGGATCATCTGGTCCACCAGGATACCACCGCTCTGGCTGATCATGGCCACATTGCCCTTTTTGGGCGTGCCCATCCGTTCGGTGGGAATGAAGAAGGTATCCATGCGGCCTTGGGAATACAGACCCAGACAGTTCGGCCCGATGAAGGGGAAATCGGCCTCGCGGGCGATGGCCACGATCCGTTCCTGCAGGTCGGCCCGTCCGGTCTCGGCAAAGCCGCCCGAGATGATGGCGGCCCCGCCCACGCCGGCCTTGATACAATCCTCCAGAATAGCGGGCACCCGCTCGGCCTGGGCCGCGATCACGGCCAGATCGATCTTGACGGGCAATTCAGCGATGCTGGAAAAGGCCCGCTGGCCCTTGAGGAGGCCGGCCTTGGGATTCACCGCATAGGTATCCACCGGATAGCGCAGGAAGTTCTTATAGTAAATAACGTTTGCGGGATTCAGATCATTGTGCAGGGAAACGCCTATAACCGCCATGGTCTTGGGCTCGAACAACGGCTTGAGGTCCATTCACATCCTCCTTTCGTCTATGCGCACGCTTGTTTTATATTATATCAAGTATATGTCCATCCGGCCAGAATTCAATGTCACATTCTCCATGAACCATGCACGTGCGACGGGCGGCAGCATACCTCACCGTAAATAGTGTTTCAGAAACATCCCGGTATAGGAAGCCGGTACTTGGGCCACCTGCTCCGGACTGCCGGCCGCGACCAGGCTGCCGCCGCCGGCGCCGCCTTCAGGGCCCAAGTCGATCAGGTAGTCGGCCGATTTGATCACGTCCATGTTGTGCTCGATCACGATTACGGTATTGCCCTCGTCCACCAGGCGGTGCAGGACCTTTAGGAGCTTGTTGATATCGTCGAAGTGCAGGCCGGTGGTGGGTTCGTCCAGGATGTAGAGCGTCTTGCCGGTGGAGCGTTTGGACAGCTCGCGCGCCAGCTTGGTGCGCTGCGCCTCGCCCCCGGACAGCGTGGTGGCGCTCTGCCCTAACCGGATGTAGTCCATGCCGACGTCGATCAGGGTCTGGAGCTTGCGCTTGATGCGCGGTACGGCCTCGAAAAAGGCGTAGGCCTCGTGCACCGTCATGCTCAGCACATCGTTGATATTCTTGCCCTTGTAGCGGACCTCCAGGGTCTCGTCGTTGAAGCGTTTGCCCTGACACTGGTCGCACTCGACATACACGTCCGGCAGAAAGTGCATCTCGATCTTGATCATCCCCTCGCCGCCGCAGGCCTCGCAGCGTCCGCCCTTGACGTTGAAGGAGAACCGGCCCGGCTGGTAACCGCGCATGCGCGCCTCGGGCAGCAGCGTGAAAAGCTCGCGGATAAAGGTGAAGACCCCGGTATAGGTGGCCGGGTTGGAGCGCGGCGTGCGGCCGATGGGGCTCTGGTCCACGTTGATCACGCTTTCGATCTGTTCGATGCCCGCGAGGCCTTCAACATGGTGCGGTACGGCCCGGCCGCCGCTGAGGATCGTCTTGAGATAGGGGTAGAGCGTATCGATGATCAGGCTGGACTTGCCCGACCCGGATACGCCCGTGATGCAGGTAAAGAGTTTCAGGGGCACGCTCACGTCAATGTCCTTGAGGTTATTGGCTTTGGCACCCTTGATCGTGAGAACGGCCTTGCCCGGCTTGCGGCGCTGGGGCGGGACATGGATGGTGTTCTGACCCGTAAGGTAGCGCCCGGTCAAGGAACGTTGGCACTTTTTCAGCTCTTCGGGCGTACCCTGGCAGACGATCTCGCCCCCCAGCTCGCCGGCGCCGGGACCCAGATCGATGACATGATCGGCCGTCAGGATGGTCTCTTCGTCGTGCTCCACCACGATCACGGTATTGCCGAGATCGCGCAAGTGCTTGAGGGTGCCTATCAGTCGCACGTTGTCACGTTGATGCAACCCGATGGAGGGTTCGTCCAGGATGTACATGACCCCCATGAGGGCCGAGCCGATCTGGGTGGCCAGGCGGATGCGCTGGGCCTCGCCCGAGGAGAGCGTGCCGGCCGAACGCGACAGGCTTAAGTATCCGATGCCCACCGAGCGCAGGAACTCCAGGCGCGAACGGATCTCCTTGATCAGTCGCGTGGCGATCTGGGTCTGTTTGGGAGTAAGCGTAAGCGTGTCGAAGAAGACGATGAGCTCGTCCACGCTCATGACCGTCAGGTCATGGATGTTTTTGCCGCCGATGATCACATGCAGGGACTCCGGCCTGAGGCGCGACCCGCCGCAGCCAGGGCAGGTCGTATAGCTCAGGTATTCGGTCAAGTACCCCTGAATCTCGCCGCTCTCGCTCTCCTTGATGCGGCGCATCAGATTGGGAAGTACGCCTTCGAAGCTCATCGTACCGTTGAGAATCGCATGCCTGGTCTCGGAGTCCAGACGTTCAAAGGGCGTATCCAGGCTGAAATCCAGGGTGCGCCCTAAACGCCTGAGCATGCGCATGGCGAAGCGTCCCGGCGGCACGCCCCAGGGTGCCAAGGCCCCTTCCTTGAGCGATTTTTCAGGGTGCGGTATCACCTTCTCCGGGTCGATCTCCAGAAGCACGCCCAGACCGCTGCAGACCTGGCAAGCGCCGTGCGGGTTGTTGAACGAAAACATGCGCGGGCTGATCTCAGGGTAGGAGACATTGTCGATGGGGCAGCTGAAGAGCTCCGAGTACAGGGTCTCGCCCTTTTCGTCCTCGACCTTGATGATGCCGCCGGATAAGCGCACCGCGGTCTCGATCGATTCCACCAGACGCGTCCGCACGCCTTCCTTGAGGACCAGGCGGTCGACCACCACGTCGATGGAGTGTTTTTTGTTTTTGTCCAGTCGCGGGACATCCTCGATCTCATACGTGGTCCCGTCGATGCGCACGCGCACGAAGCCGTCCTTGGCGTAGTTCTCGATCTGCTTGACATACTCGCCCTTGCGGCCCTGCACCACCGGGGCATACAGGATGATGCGTTCGCCTTCGCCCGCCAGAATGGCATCGGCCATCTGGCCCACGGTCATGGAGGTGATGCTGCGGCCGCAAATCCAGCAGTGCGGCTCGCCGATGCGGGCATAGAGCAGCCTCAGGTAATCGTAGATCTCGGTAACCGTGCCCACGGTGGAACGCGGATTGTTGGAGGCGTTCTTCTGCTCGATGGCGATGGCGGGCGAGAGTCCGTCGATGGACTCCACCTGGGGTTTGGGCATCTGTTCCAGGAACTGCCGGGCATAGGCGCTCAAGGACTCCACATAGCGGCGCTGACCCTCGGCATACAGGGTATCAAAGGCCAGCGACGATTTGCCGGAGCCTGAAACCCCGGTGATGACCACCAGCTTGTTGCGGGGGATATCGACATCGAAGCCCTTGAGGTTGTGCTCGGCCGCGCCTTTGATCTCGATGAATTCTTTCATGGAATAAATATAGTCTTAAGTTTTAAGTGTTATGTTTTAAGCAAACCCCATTTTTTTTCATGCCTGCCACCTGATATCGTCCGCGCTCACATCTTCTACTTAACGCTTAAAACTTAACACTTAAACCTAGAAACTCTGTTTGTAGATGAAGTGCTCGGCCATGGTCAGCCTGAGCCAATATTCAAAGGCCTGTTCGCGCGCCTTGTCCTCAAGGCTGGTCATGATCTCGTCGCGCACATCATCCAGTTGCTTGCGGTCGATCGTATCCCGGCCGATGACCTTGAAGATGCAGCTGTAGCCGCCGGTGGAGATCGGGCCCACGATATCGCCCTCTTTGGCATTCTCCAGC
>JBDKSM010000064.1:0-5437 GCA_039680665.1 Syntrophaceae bacterium
GTCACGCGCGAACTTTTCTCAAAAAATCGTAGGGGGTAGGGGTGAAAGTACCGACCTGGATAAAGCTTGATGCTCTGGCGAAAAAGTATTGGAAGATTTTATCGCCCGAATTTGAAAAGGCCGGCACCCTGACGAATGCCACCTTGCCGGAGTTCATCAAGCTCTGCAAAAATCTTTCGCGTCGGGACCAGCAAGACGATTTCATCACAGACTCAAACGCATCGCTTACCGAAGAGTCAGTTTTTATCGATGCAACCGGAACCGAGCATCATACGTTCAAGCCATCGGCGGCCCATACCATCAGCAAGGACCTTGACCGTATCATATCGCTTCAGCTTCGAAGCTTCAGGCCTAAGCCGGAACGCAAGGGCAAAAAGAAAAAGGACGGGGATGAGTTTTTCGATTGACAAAGCCGAGCGCGTCAAGCGCTTCGTCGAGACCTACTGCACCTACTCGAAGGGCGAGTGGGCGGGCAAGCCGTTCCGCCTCCTGCCTTGGCAGTGGGATGACCTCATCAAGCCCCTGTTCGGCACGGTCAATGATGATGGCTATCGACAGTACCGCACGGCCTACGTAGAGATACCGAAGAAGAACGGCAAGACCGAGCTCATGGCAGCCCTGGGGCTCTACATGCTGACCAATGACGGCGAGAAGGGCGCCGAGGTGTACTGTGCTGCGGCTGACCGCGAGCAGGCGGCGATATGTTACCAGGCGGCGGCGGCCATGGTCCGCAACAATGACGATCTCGGCAAACACCTGAAGTGCCTGGACAGCCGCAAGCGCCTCATCTACCAGAAGCATAATAGCTTCCTGCAGGTGCTTTCATCGGAGTCATACACCAAGCACGGCCTTAACCCTTCGGCGGTCATCATCGACGAGATACACGCGCACCCGAATGATGAGCTATACAACGTCCTTACGGCCGGCACGGACTACGCCAGGCGTCAACAGGTCGTGCTTATCATCACCACGGCCGGGATTTATGACAAGAATTCCATCTGGTGGCGCCTGCGCTCCAAGGCGATACAGGTCAGGGGCGGCATCATCCAAGACCCGCGCTTCCTGCCCGTGCTCTACCTAGCCGATCCGGAGAAGGACCGCGAAGACGACGAGGAGCTATGGAAGCGCGTTAACCCTTCACTTGGACAGATATTCACCCTCGACAAGATCCGTCAGGATTACCAGGAGGCCAGACAAAACCCGGTCGACCTCCAGAACTTCAAGCGCTTCCGGCTCAACATCCCCATACGCCAGCTCTCGAAGTGGATGCCGATGGATAAATGGGACAAGTGCGCCGGAACTATGGATGTCGAGAAGCTCAAGGGCCGCATCTGTTACGGCGGACTGGACCTATCTTCGAAGCTTGACTTGACCGCCTTCGTGCTCGTATTCCCGCCCGAAGACGGTGGACCCTATGATGTCCTGTGCAAGTTCTACTGCCCTGAGAAGTCAATCATGGAGCGTTCGCGCACAGACAGCGTTCGATATGACATCTGGCAGGAGCAGGGCTTGTTGATCGCCACGCCAGGGGATGTGATCGATTACGGCTTCATTGAGCGCGACATCATCCAAGCGACCAAGGATTATCAGCTCATGGAAGTAGGCTTTGATCCGTGGAATGCCACGAACACGGCCACGCGAATCATGCAGGAGCTGAACCCGACGAACGATGAACACGGCTTCCTCATGGTCGAGATGCGGCAGGGGGCCCGGACCTTCAACGAGCCCATGAAAGACCTGCTTGTGCAGGTAATGAGTAGCAACATCAGGCACGGCGGGCACCCGGTTTTGAGATGGTGCGCCGATAATCTGGTAGTGCGCAGCGACCCAAACGGGAACATCGCGCCCGACAAAGAGAAGGCGACGGAGAAGATAGACGGCATGGTGGCGCTGATCATGGCATATGGCCGCGCCATGGTGAACAAGGACGAAGCAGAACCGGAGATACTCATACTCTAGGAGGGGTGGAATGCGAGAACTGCACATCGGAAACCGGCGCATCTCAGACGACACCGAGCCCTATATCGTGGCTGAGATCGGGTCGAATCACTGCGGCGACATCGAGAAGGCCAAGCAGCTGATCATTGAGGCCAGGAATTGCGGGGTGGATGCCGTCAAGCTCCAGAAACGCTCGAACAAGGAGCTTTACACGGACGAGTTCTACAATGCGCCCTACGCGAACATCAACTCCTACGGTCCGACCTACGGCCTGCACCGCGAGGCCCTGGAATTCGACGCGGGCGAGCATCGAGATCTGAAACAGTTTGCCGATGGGCTCAAGTTGGCATACTTCGCCACGGCCTTTGACTTCCGGGCCGCAGACGATCTCATGGGCATCGGCGTCCCGGCCTTCAAGATCGCCAGCGGCGACATCAAAAACATTCCGCTCATCAAGCATGTGTCGGCCTACGGCCTGCCGATGATCATATCGACGGGCGGGTGCGAGATGACGGACATCTATCGCGCGGCCGAGGCCATGGATCATCCAAACTATGCATTCCTGCACTGCATCGCCAGCTACCCGAACCAGCCGCATGAAATGAACCTGCTCATGGTCCAGACGTTGCGGCGGGAATTCCCTGACACGGTGATCGGCCTGAGCGACCACTACAACGGCATCTGCATGAGCTTTGCCGCCTATGTCCTGGGCGCCAGGATCTTCGAAAAGCACTTTACCTTGAACCATACCTGGAAAGGCACCGACCATGCCCTATCGCTTCAACCCGAGGGCATGCGGCGCATGGTGCGTGACCTGCGGCGTATCATGATCGGCATGGGCGACGGCGTCAAGCGCATGCTGGACAGCGAGCGCGGGCCTATCTCGAAGATGGGCAAGGGCCTGTATTGGTCGCGTGACATGGCCGAGGGCGAGATTGTGCATGCCGCGGATCTCGCAATCAAGAGCCCTGAGAACGGAGCGCCGCCATACCTGGCCGAGAAACTGATCGGCATGGAGATCCTGTCGGCAGCGAAGAAAGGGGAGGGGGTGGTTGCATGACAGACTATCTCGGCAAGCTGGCCATCGTCACAGGTGGCCGCAACGGCAACCTCGGCCCGATCTTCACCAAGACTCTTGAGGGCATTGGCATGCGCGTGTTCTGTTTGGATCTACCCGACTATGACGTCAGGAACTCTGACGACATCAGGCGGGCCGTCATCACCGCGGGCGTCCCGGCCGTCCTGGTCAATAACGCCGCCATCGACAATCCGCCAACCGGCAACGGCTCGTATTGGGGCTCCTGGGACGAGATCGTGGACGTGAACCTGAAAGGGACGAAGCTATGCTCTCAGATCATCGGGCGGCACATGATGCTTGAGCAGGGCGGCGGCCTGATCGTCAACGTCTGCTCTATCATGGGCTTTGTCGCGGCTGATTGGCACAATTACCCGGACGGATTCGAGAAGCCCGGCGCGTACAACGTGAGCAAGGCGGCGATCATGCACTTATCCAAGAGCATGCAGGGGCAGTTCGGGCGGGACGGTCTGCGGTGTGTGCCGATCGCGTTCGGACCGGTCGATACCGGGAAGTTCTCGGAGCCGTTCAAGGGCCGCATGCTCGAACGGTTGCCGATGGGAGAATTCCTGACGGAAGACGATGTGCGCGAGACGCTGCTCTTCGCGCTGAGGTGTCCGCATCTGGCCGGTGCTCCTGTGCTGGTGGATGGCGGATATACGTGCTGGTGAGGTGACGACATGGCAAGCGCAGGCAATATAAAAATGGATATCACGGAGATTATCACACCGGAAAACACCACTGTGAAGATCGAAGTGGTAGGAATCGGATGGTACAAGTTCAGAGTGTACCTGGCCGGAATCTTGCTGAAGGCCGCCGCGCGGTTATTGAACTGCGGCATCGAAATTACAGAGACGGTAAATAGGGTTCAGCCATGAAGATCATCGCCCTCATCCCCGCCCGTTCCGGCTCCAAGCGCTGTCCCGGCAAGAATACCCGCATGTTCTTCGGACATCCCCTCATCGCCTACACCATCAGGAGCGCGAAGGCGGCGGGCATCTTCACTGACATCGTCGTCAGTACCGACAGTCAAGAGACCATGGAGATCGCCACCAGCTACGGCGCGCATGCCATTCTCAGACCCGACGAGATCAGCCAAGACCACTCAACGGATTATCAATGGGTGGAGCATGCGCTTAAAACGCTGGGCTGCCATGATGATGCGTTCGGGATCTTGAGGCCGACCAACCCGTTTCGGACGGTCGAGACGATAAAGGCGTGCTGGGAGGAGTTCAGGGCTGACAGATTCGCCAGAGGCCTGCGAACGATGCGAGAAGCGAGAGAGCATCCAGATAAGATGTGGTGGCCTTGCGGTGGTTATGCGCTGCCTTTCGGAGCAAGGGACGGAAGATGGGAAAGGGTTGATATGCCGACGCAGCTTTTGGCCAATGCGTACTATCAGGATGGTTTGTTCTACATAAACCTGACCGATAATGTCTATGGTCAGTATTCGCTGACGCTCCCGGCGGTAATACCCCACATCACCACATTCCCCGAGAACCTCGATATCAACACCGAAATGGACTGGCTCTCGGCCGAAGCGCTGGTTGAGAACGGCATGGTAAAACTGCCCGAATAGGAGGCCATATGATCACATCCGTAGGACCGTTCAGCATGATCACCGAGACAGACATGGAGAGATACAGGGCCGAGACATTCTTGACCAAGGAGCCCGAAACCCTGGCATGGATCGACCATATCAAGCCCGGCGAGATCCTGCTCGATGTCGGGGCAAACATCGGCATCTACACCCTGTATGCGGCGTCAAGGGGGATAACGGTCTACGCCTTCGAGCCCATGGCCGAAAACTATCATCACCTCGTCAGGAATATCGAGCACAACGGATACCGGAACGCCGTGGCGCTACCGTGGGCCATCAGTAGCGGGGATATGCGTATGGATCGGATCTATCTGCCTAAGATACAGGCGGGCGCCTCGGGTGGTCAGATCGGCGCAGCCCAGGATGAGAATGGGAAAAGTTTTATTCCGGCGCGTGTGCGGCTCGTGACGGCGATGGGATTATGGAAAGCCTGCGAGCTGTTAAATCTTGAATACGAGATGGTGCATATTAAGGTCGATGTTGACGGACATGAAAAGGATATCTGCCACGAAATATTTATGAATGGACCGCATCACAGGCTTTCTATGCTGGTCGAGATCAACCTCAATGCGTGGCCGCTGGATGATGCTATCGAAACCTTTGGCTTTTGGCGCATGACCGCCGACAACGAGTTCAACCGGCACCCACAGCACTCGCGGTATCGAAGGCAGCGTGAAGGCATTGCGGCCGAGAACGGAGTATTTACGAGGCGATAATGAGCAGCACAGCCCTACCGCGCAAGGCAAGACTCAGGCCCGGGGAGGTGGCGGAATACTTCGGCCGATCAGTGCGCACGGTCTATGACTGGATCTCGGAGGGGAAAA
>JBDKSM010000065.1:0-4213 GCA_039680665.1 Syntrophaceae bacterium
GTGTTCAGGCCGGCCCGGTAACGGATGCGAAACATGGTGGTGACATCTGCATATACCTGGGATGCCTGAAACAGTTCGCGCGACGATAGGTCCCGCTTCTCGGAGCACACCGTTTCGACGTTCGACCACACGAGCGACCGCTCGCCGAATGTATTAGTGGTCCACGTTGCGGCCTCCTGGATGGTGATGCGTCGAGTAAGCTTACCGGCCTGCATGCCTACCTCACCACATGGACGACATGAGGATCCAGCAGGCCGTCCAGGAACGGCAATTCTAGGTTTGCGCTCTGCCCTATAACGTAAGCTTCACGGTGCTCATACAGCCCCCCGACATAGAGCAGCATCCAATGCTTGAGCGCGTCGGGACAAGGATCGGCGGTTGAATATCCAGCCTGATAAGATATGGTCACGGCTCCGCGTACCGACTGCGGCGTGGGCCACGACTGCCCATATGCGGTCGTGAGGACGGCCGGACCATCACCGTCATCGTGTATGTCATACACCGTGGAGGACACCGAGGCCGTCCCGCCCGTAGAATCGATATACGTGATGGCTAGCGCCGTCGAATTGCGTAATGGCGGATACGGCAACTCAACCGCCTGGAATCCGTCAAGGGTCAACGTGACCGTCCCCGGCCGGAGCAGCCGATGCGTTTTGTTCTCGCATTGTGCCCGCGCCACTGAAATCAGCGCGGATATATACGGATTCTCAGACGTGGAGTCGATGCGCAGGTGGTCTTGCACGTCGATCACATCGATGGGCTCTTCTACGGTGGACGCAACGGAAACCCTGGTCACTTCTTGGCCCTCCTGCGCGGCCTCTTCATGGTTTCTGGCGCCGCTACGGTTGCCTCTTCAGGTATGGGCTGACATACGCACTGCGCCTTTAGCAGTCGCTCGAACTCTTCCCGCGTGACCTCTATCACATCATTCGGGTAGCAGCGCCTGCCGCTCGTCCGCTCGACGCATTCGGATTTGACGACCACGCGCAAGGTGTCCATTATCGTATGCTCCCCCATATCTTGGTCATCTCATTGGCGGCCTGCTGCGCCCCAATATACTGTTGCTGAGCCGCATATGATTTTTCCATGGCCTGTTGATGCATGGCCTTTTCAGGGGCGAGATCAGCCTCGACCTTGGCGAATTCATCCAAGACTTCTGGCGGCAAGTTGGGCATCTTCTGTCTCATCTGCGCGATGAGCCTGAGCGCCCCCTCGCAGCGCTCGACCTTTATTCTGGCCTGCTCAAGGTCTGCATTAGCCTTGGTTCCGCGCTTCTGCATGGACTCTCTCATGCGGTTGACCTTGAGCGTCCATTCATCATTCAGCTTCTCTTCGAAGCCATAGAGATGTTGCACCTTGAGGAGGTCGGCCTGCGGCGGGATATAGACCTGTATGCCAAGGCCTTGCGCGATACCAAGCGCCCATTCGCAAGACGGCCGCTGGAAGTGGTATTCCGTGTCGACGGCCATATCCACGCCCCAGACGCCGATATGCGTAGCGCCCTCGAAGATGGCCAAGAGGATCATGTAGGTTACTGTGTTGGTGCCGTAGAGCTGCCGGTTCAGGCGATCGTCATCCAGGCCATCGGGCGGCATTCTGTTTATCCATCCCAGGATGGAGCCGAATCGGAATTTGATCTGCTCAAGCGGGTATGGCGTGCTGGTAGGGATCTCATCCCAGTGCTGTTGCATGTAGACCGGGTATTTCATCTTGGCCAGGTCTGCCACGTAGGCATTGATGTTCTGGCCGCGGAACTCTTTGTTGCCCCGCCGCATCCAGTTGCCGTCCTGGTCCTTGGTCAGGTTATGAATCTCAAACCAGCGATCATAGCGCGGGATATGGAAAAACAGGTTATTGACGCCCCATATCTCCCAGGTCTTGTCCTGGAAAGGCGCAAAGTCCTTGGAGTCTGAGCATCCCACGATTGCAATCTTTTTTTCCTGCACTGCCTTTGCCTCTTCCATCCTCTTCTCCCTTCTCTCTCAATTTTCATGTCCGCCGCTCTCCCTCTGAAAAGAGGGGAGGTCGTAAAGACCCTCCCCCAGGAGAGAAGAGAGGAGGACTAGGTGTTCTTGTCGTTCACGATCTGGCCGTGGAACCGGGCCGGCTTCACATCGGCGTCACGCAGGACCACGATGGAGCCCGCGACCGCAGTACTCGCGCTCGACACCTGGCAACAGACGTAATCGCAGGTTGCGTTCAGGCCCACGGTCTGGATCTCCAGGATGCATTCGCCGCGGAGGTAGGCCGGTGTCAGGCCGCCGCCGGTAGAGACAATATTGATTGTCGTGGACTGATTGTCCTTGACGACGATGTCCACCCAGGAGGTGCCGGTGGTTGCCGTCAGCTTGGGGCAGTAGGTGTTGATCAGGCTGGACAATGCGGCGATAGCCACACCAGCGGCAGCCGACGCGCCGGCCGTTGCTCCGAAGGTGTAATTCGTGGCCGATCCGGTTGAGTTATAGGTGAACGTGGTGTCGTTGATGACAACCGTTTCGGCGTCGGTCGTAGCAGTGCTGAGATACAGGCGGGCCTGAGCGGCACCGGCCAGGGTATTGGCAACCGTGCTGCCGATATGCGCCGTAGCTCCGGTGAGGGCCGTGGTGTTCGGCGCGGTTGAGTTTCCCTGATATCCGGTGACATCCACGCGGGTCGGGACGCTAGCCGTTGCGATCGAAACGACGAAAGCAACGGTCTGCATGCCCTTGGCCGGGATGCCGGGCGATATCGACGTGGTCGCCGAAGTGATGTTGAGCGGCAAACAATCGACGATGATTTTCTCAGATATGCGTTCCATGTTCAGTCTCCTTTTCTTTCAGTCATCATCACGGCACATCGAGCACGACGATGGGCGATACGGTGTTGGTCGTGGAGCCTTCGAGTGGGATGGGGTTAAGCAACCAGGGCTTGCCGTCCACGTTCCAGAAGGCCTTGATGACCGTCTTGTTCTGCCGGAACAGCACATGCTCGGATGCCTGCACGAACGGGCCGGAGCCGTCCTTGATGAGGTAATATTTCAGGTCCACCAGGATCAGATCGCCCTTGGTGCCGAGAGCAGGACAACGCTCGTTGAACACCAACGGTATGCCGTAGAGCGTGCCGGGCATACCAAGCGCAGCGTTTTGCACGAAAATGTTATTCGAGCCCGCATCGACAATGGCGGCCAGCTGCGGGATGATGGTGCGCGAGGCCATCCAAATGAGCCCCTCTTCGGAGCGTGCACGGGCCAGCATCCCGGTTACGTCCGTGTAAGATATCTGATTTGCGGTCCCGCGATGATATGCAATCTCGGCCGCACACCCGATAATGCCCTGCGGCTTGCTGGCTCCATTGCCGCGCAGGAATTGATAATCTTCTGACGCAGAAATAGCGCCCCTAAGCAAGCTGCCCAGGACCGCTCCAGCCGCTTGCCAGTTACGCAAGAGTTTGTCGGTGATTACAATATGAGCGGCGACCTCGTTTGGGGTGAGCTTGATCTCCTGTATCCGCGCATCGGTTTCCGGCTTGGCCTGGCCTTCCCCGATCCATGTGACTTCAACCCCGCCGAACATATTCTCATCCGCGCTCTGATTCAGGGCGGGCATGCTGATTTCGGCATCGGGCGGATCACCGGCCGGGATGACTGTTGCGCGCGAACGAATGACGGCCGCCTGCGGGTTTACCTGGAGGAGAGTCTCACGGAACTGCTTGGGCACCATGAAGCCGCCCTCGGCGCCAACTCCCATGGACTGCTCGCGGTATTCCAGGCGCTTATCCATCGGGTTGAACCGCACCGAATGAATGAACTCGCCGAAATCGCGGAACTCGCTCGGGTCCTGATTCTTGCCGGGAATAATCACGGACGGGAAACCGATGCTGCGCACGGCTCGGCGGCTCTCGCCCTCGATGGCGTCCACCTTGGCCAACTTCTCGATCATGCCGTTGCAGGCGTCAATGCCCTTATCCAGGCGGTCATACTCGCGGGTTTCGGCGTCCGACAAGTCGCGTGATTCGGCGTCTGCGCTGGTCAGGATCTGCTTCATTCTGGCCGCGCAGGCCTCGACGAGTTCCCTGTACTCCATAAGCTTTTCTTTCATTTCGGTGCTCCTTTGAGGTTAGGATTGAGCCGCTTGGATAGAGGTGTGCGCGGCGTTTTGGCTGATTGCTTGGCTGCATCGCGGGACCGCAGGGCTACGTCAGTGCCCTCGTAGAATGGAAAAGTGACCGGGGAAAC
>JBDKSM010000066.1:0-4724 GCA_039680665.1 Syntrophaceae bacterium
TACTTCAAGTCAAGATCTGCCTCCGTGGTTGGGTCAGCCTCAAAGCTCACCTTCCACTCATCAATGATAATGCCCTCTGGAGCGTCATCGCCTATGGTCATGAGGAACAGACGATCCACTGCACCATCGCACACGGCCTTGGGATCGAAAGACCATGTTTTGTGCTGAATCAGAGATAGGGACACCTCGCCCGATATTTCTCCGTCATCTGCGCTGTGCACGGATAATTGCTCATCCGTGGTATTGAGGTGAATCTTGCCCGCTGTGGCAAGCGACGCATCGGCATCACCATTGGGAATCTCAAGACCTGCCCCGCCGAAGTCGTTGGAGCCCGTCCATGTTAAATCGGCTCCGACCGTAGCTATCGTATCCGCTGCATCCCTGATAGCATACGACCGTGCCGCAGATGGCCCGGTAAAGGTCATCGGTCCCGCAGAAGGGGCCTTCGGGATGCTGTACAGGCTGTTGTTGATGTCCACCGTCGGGACCCCTGCGACAAAGCCGTAGCCATAGGTTCCGGCTCCCGGTGTCCAGGAGGACGTGTTATTGCTGAGAAGAAGGCCGTAGGTGCCATCGGCCCCGGCCGGGATCTTTGTCTCAAGATAATCGCGGATAGCGTTCTTCGAGGGCGCTATGGCATCAACCCCGTCCCATGAGGTGGCATCGTAGGCGGTATTATTTACGAGCGCATCAGCATATGCCGTGGTCGCTAACTTGGTGCTGCCATCGGCCGCGCTCTGCGTCGTGGCCGTGGTGCCATTTGGCAGGGCGGGAGTGCCTGACAGATTGGCGGCCGTGCCGGTGGTGTTCTGGTTAAATGTCGGCCAAGAAAATGATCCGGTGGAGAAGTTCCCACTCTGAGGGGTTCCGAGAATGGGAGTAACCAGCGCTGGTGAAGTGGCGAAGACGAGCAAGCCGCTGCCAGTCTCGTCAGTCACAGTCGCGGCAAGATTTGCGCTAGATGGTGTTGCCAGGAATGTGCCCATATTCGCCGCCGCAGTGATACCCGCCCAGGTTGTAAGGTCGGCATCCAAGAGGGCGCTATCGATTAAGTCATCATCCGTGGTGTCTCCGGGCAGGTCATCAATATCGGCAATGCCGGAAGTATTTTCCAGCTCTACCAACGCCTTAACTTCGTCGATGGCAGAATTTACATTCGTTGCCGTTAGGCCGGAGGTGCTGTTATCATAGGTGATTTTATCGGCCGCGCTCTCTCCCATGGTTCCGGGAAACAATCCGCCGGCCCGCAATGGTCCGTAGACTAAAACTGCAGCAAGAATGATCAGCAAGGAGAGGCGCTTCATTGGTCAATCCTCACATGCGCCGCACCGGACGCGCCGGTGTACTTGGCCCGATACCAGTATTCGCTGGGATTCGGAGCGTTGGTCTCGATGGTCTCGGTATTCGAGGTATACTCCTTGATGTCGCGCCAAACGGGTGGTGTATCGCTCCGATAGGCCCGCTGAATCGTCACGCCGGGGTCGCTTCCCGTGCTGGTGTAATACACCGAGATGTTAAAAGCCTGGTCGCTCAAAGCGCAGTATTCGCCGGTCGTGGTGGCGGTTGGGCTGAGATTTGCTTCAAATAACGCCGGGTTGGCCGCCTTGGCCGCGCCATCGCACAGCAGGAAATACAGCAAGAAAACCGTAAGTACCCCCAGCGCGGCCGCCACTACCACCGAACCTTCTTTTCGCAGTGTCATATCTATCCTACTCCTTTCGATTATTGAGTCATTGCCTTACATTCCGGTTGGGAAGAAGAATCCGTGGGTTCTAACGGACACCAAGTTTGTCCCGGTATAGTCGTTTAACTCGATATTGATTTGCTGATTCGCATTCGTGTGAAAAGTGAAGAGCGGGAGAGAGACGGTAGCGCCGGATATTCCGCAGCCTATAGCAGCATAATTAGTCGTGGTAACGGAAGCATACACGTAATATGCACCGTTCAGCGTAGCCAATACGGTAAACTGCCCTTTTGTGCTGAAGTGGGGCATGGTCAGGGTGACGTATTCGGCGGCGTTTATATCAGAAGGCGCCCTGTTTTCCAGCTGCGTCATGTACTGAACCAGGTCCCCTCCGTCGTGGTAAAACGGCCAAATGGCGTTGGTGGACCAGACGTAATAAGCGAATATGCACCTATCGTTGCCGTTGTACCAACCGCGTCTCGGCAGCAGCGTGCTCCATGCCGGAGGCGTCGTACTGACTGTGAAATTGGAGGCGGTAAGTATCGAGGGGGCACTGGTCAAAGTGGAGTCGTCTATGTAAAGGTATTTCCAGCCAGTCGTCGTATCGGTGTTGGTAAAAGTGATGTCGGAACCCCAAAACACTGTTTGCCAATACGACCCGCCGCAAATATCATACACGCCCGGACCGATTGTTATGGTGGTCGAATTGACATACGTAAATTTAGACCGTTGCAAGTTGCCTAAAGCTTGGTATTTATGCTGCCGCATACTGGTTAAATCAGCCGGATCACAATACGCGGTAAAGTCAGGATATACCCCCGCTGCAGCCACGGCAAGACTGTCGAAGCCGTCACCCGCGAGATTGATCCGCAATAACTCACCAGGGTGTAAGCTTGGGTCGGGCAGTTCGGGGTTAACGGCAGACGCAATGGGAAGCTTCAACGAGCGGTCCATGCGCTCATCGAGATCCTGAGTAAGAAACGTCAACTTGTCGAACGCGCTTTCGTAAGCTGAGAGGGGGGGGGCTGATCCAGAAACCCAAGACGCTTCCTGGGTGTAAGGCGTTACGCGTCTGATGATAATTTTATAAGCAGCCCCCGGCGCTACGGAATACGTGACCGTATCGCTGACAATGGTGTAATCGACATTAAGCGTCTGCGCTGTTTCCGCTCCCGTAGCAATAGCAACAAGGGTTACTTCAATGTCGGTGTCATCGATGTAATCGAACGGTATAGGGTACGCCGTAACCGTGGCCGAAGTATAGACTTTAACCGGGCTTTCTGTGTCGGTGACCGTAGCGTAGCAAAGGCATGCCAGCATAAAAAAAACGGCCAACAGGGACAGTATCTTTTTCATCCTCGCTCCCTCTTCGAGAGCGGCCCCTGACGACCGATCCTAGTCTTTGTGGCGCTGGCCGGCGCCTGCCTCTATTACCTTTTTACATCATAACTTCTGATCAGTAAGTCAAGCGGATTCTGGCTTTCTCCGGACATCAAATCATTGAGCCCCTGATAAGTTATCCAGGCCTGATACGCAGGCAGCCCAAAGGCGTACCCGGTCGTAAAAATGACATCGCGCGCCGTGCGCGCCGGAAGATCTCCAGTTACCAGACCCGCCATGATCGCCGGAGTGTCATGAATCGCGTTGGCAATGTCCTTGCCCACCGCCGCCACGGGCGATACCCTGTAATCAAATCCCTGGATGGCCCCGGCCACATCACGCACCATCCATACGCCAGACAAGGCGTAATTGATGGGGGCCCCGAGCCATTCCCACCCTTCCGGCAAGCGGAGCTGCGTCAGCATGATATTAAGCCAGGAGGTCAGGACCGTGGTCAGCATCACGCACTTGAACGCCTCGAACTTGCTGATTTTGCCCATACCGTACCGATCGGCAGTGTCTACCAGGCGGTTGTAATAGCCATTGAAAAACGTAGCGAACATATAGAATGCCTTTTGCGTTTCCGTACCACGCTGAGCCTTTGACAGTTCGATGGTGGCCCCGCTGAACTGCGTAAGCCTGACGACCATGTCGGCATACTCGCAAGCCTTGTCATGGTCGGGCGAACCATCCGACAGAGTATTTTCTTTCACGCCTTTGGCGTAGGCCCCCAACCAAGTAGGATAAGCTATCATGTAATCCATGAACTTAATCGGAGAGAACCCGGCCTTGGTGACAGCCTCCAGGGCCTGCTTGCCCTTTGACTTTGTGAGTTGCGTCCAGAGCTGAGCAATATCGCGGTCAAAGTTTTGCGACCGGTGTTTCATCTCAATCGACATCTCATTTATGAACTTGGACATCTCGATCGGGTTCTTAAAGAATTGCTGCACGCCCTCGGCCGTATATCCAGAGCCGATCTCTTCGACGGCCTGAGTTATGGCCGTAACCTGCGCCATGGATGTACTGGCTTTAAAGGAGAGCATGGCCACGGTTCCGGCCCTGCGCCCCCACCCCATCAATCTGTCAACAGCGCTCTTGATGGTCGCGCTTGGTCGCGCGATCTCCGAAAGCCAGTACGGTAACTGTTCGTAAACCTCTTCTCCTAGTGTGTTTTCGACCGCTGCCCGGAACTGGTCGCTGCCAATAATTCGGCCGACGTCGCGCCTTGTCACTGTGAAATTGACATCGTGAATGCTGGAATAGAGCGCATCAGAGATGCCCGAGAATTCCAATCTGATCGGATACCGCCCCCCTACCCGCTCGAACCGAGCCGAATGCCGCGGAGTACGCATGATCATATCGGACGCGCCGGTCGGTCCAAGCCGTTCGATTTCGTCCATGGTGGCTAGCCGGTCATCGGACACGCCTAGACGCGAAAGCTTCCAATCGTAAATCACCGGGAAGTAATACCCCTCTGAGCGCTTGAGCTTCTGGCCGGTCATCTCATGGTGCGTGGCCTCGATGTGTGGCCAGAGGGTTTCGAATAGGCCCCATACGTCATAGACGAGCTGCCATTCTTCTTTCGAAAGCGAATCCTCTAGGAATTGGTGTATCCGGGCGTCGCAATCTTCATCGGATTCCTGATCAAGCCTGATGTTCT
>JBDKSM010000067.1:0-39053 GCA_039680665.1 Syntrophaceae bacterium
CAATTACACGATCGTGAAATTGACTTGACCACCGGCTGGATCATGCGTATACTTATTTCACGATCGTGAAAAATTGCCTCGGTTCAAAGCCGCGGCTGGGCCATATGCTTCATGGTGAAGATGCAATGATCAAAGGAGGTGTCGTTGATGTCGAGTCTGGAAGAGAAAATCAAGGATTTTGTCCACAGCCAAGGCATCGCCGTGGTGGGGGTGGCCGGAGAAGAGCGCCTGGACGGACCGCCTTCGCTCGATCCCACGTATACCTTGCCCGGCGCCCGGTCAATCGTGAGCATGGCCATGCCCATGGATGTTCCGGCCATCTATGATTTTCTCTCCAAGAAATCGCCGGTGCCCCACAACATTGATCAACTGATCGGCAACCAGAAGCTGCACCATATCGCGGTCCGGGTGGCGGACCATATCCGTTCCCTGGGCTACGAAGCCAGGGCCGTGCCTTCCAACAACACCTACCGCCGTTCGCCGGATATCTTCGCCACGCATCCCAGCTTTTCGCACCGCTTCGGCGCCATCGCCGGCGGCATCGGCGCCCAGGGCTGGTCCGGCAATGTCATGACCAAGGAATACGGCGCCGCCGTCTACCTGGGGACGGTGGTCACCAGAGCGGAGTTGGAGAGCGACCCCCAGCTGCCGCCACGCTACTTTATCGACGGCTACTGCCGGACCTGCCAGGTCTGCAGCCATTCCTGCCCGGCGCGTATGTTCGAGGCCGAAGGCGAGGAATATGTGCTTGTTAATGGTGCGCTGCATCCCCGTGCCAGACGCCGAGATATCGATTTCTGCAACGCCTCGTGCTTTGGCCTGCACGGGCTTTCCATGGACAGGAAGTGGTCGAGCTGGGGCCGGCACTGGATCAGCGGCTGGGTAAAGCGCGAACCGGACCCGGCCAAAGAAAATATCCGCACCACGTTGATGCGCAAGGGCTCTTCGGTGGGCGATTCCACGGTGCGCTATGATCTGATCCGCCGCATTGCGGCCGAGCTCCATCCCGAGGACTGGATCGACGAGCACAAGATCGTTCCGCGCCTGGAAGACCTGCCGGAAGACGAGCTGGAATGCCGCAAGCTCCAGTCGTCCATGATCAAGCAGTGCCTCGGGATCGACATTGCCGACCCCAATGTGCTCACTTGCGGTCAATGCGCCCTGGTCTGCGGCCCGGATATCAAGGAATCGGCCAAACGGCTTACATATCTGCGCGAAGGGGGCATCGCGGTACGGGGCAAGGATGACCGCACCGTGGTGGTCAGGACCTTCGAAGAGGCCCAGGCCATCCGCGATCAATATCCGTTTCGCATTGCGCGCACGGTGCAGCTCAAGGATATGCTGGCCTCCTCCTTCATGTGGATCCGGCTGTACGGCGGCATCGAGCCCAAGTCCGTAATCCGGGGCCTGCTCTATGACCGTAAGCTCAAGAAGGCTGTGCGGCAGCGCGTGTACGGGCATGCGGAATCCGTCAAGCTTCCCCGCGATGAACATGCGGCCGTCTCCTGAATCTGTCCGGAGGTCGAGCGCGCGATGAGGAAATCAGTACCCGGAAAGAAGACCAACCTGGATGCGGCCGCCATAAAAAAATTGATCCAGGAAGAAGGCATCGACCTGGTGGGCATAGCCGCGGCCGATGATCTGATCGTGGCATATCCGCCCCGGCCGGCCACGGCCCTGATGCCCACGGCTAAGAGCGTGATCGTCATGGCGGTGGCGCATTCATTGGGCAGCGTGTATGCGCCGGATATCATGGTCTGGACGCGCAACAAGATGCAGACCTCCCGGCTGCTCGACATCACGGCTGAAAAAGTGGGCCGCATGCTGGAACGCGAGGGCTTCCTGACCCTGCCGGTCTCGGCCGACAAGCCGGTCGAGATCGTGAAGATCGATCCCGCGACCGGGAAGAAGTTTCGCCAGACCAAGGTGGCGGGCTTCCTGTCGCACAAGCATGCCGCCGTCAGCTGCGGCATGGGCGAGATCGGCCGCAACAACCTGCTGCTCACGCCCGAGTTTGGTCCCCATCAGCGGCTGTGCGTCATCATCACCGAGGCGCCGCTTGCGCCCGACCCCCGGCGGGAGCTAAGGCTCTGCACCGCCTGCGGAGCATGCGCACGCGCCTGTCCTTCGGGAGCGCTGAAGGATGGCCGTTATGACGTGGACCCCTGTTTCATGTACTGGACCTACGGGCTCAAAGGCCTGTCGCCGGAGAAGCTCTCGGAGTGGCCCGCCTTCATCGGCATGCTCCTCAAGCATGCCCGGCGCAGGGACCTGCTGGTGGAAGCCGGCCAGACCTATATCACGGATGTGGACAACTGCATCGAGTGCATGCGCGTCTGCCCGGTGGGGGAACGGTGGACGGGAATCCGGCCGAAATATCTTAGCCCTCAGAAATCCGGAGGTACGCTTACCTAACAAAACGAGGAGGCGGTTCATGAAAACGCTGGAGAATTACCGTCAGGCGGGCGAAGACCTGTACCACAGGCTGCACTTGGCCTCGTACCCGATCGGCATTACCTATATTAAGCAAGAGACCGAGATTCCCAAAGGCACGTTCAGGCCCTCCAAAGGCGGCAAAAAACTGGCCCTGTGCCAGGCCTACACCCTGAGCCGCAAGTGGGGCATGGCCGTGGGCATGACCGCGGATGACAACTTCTGCACCCCGGCCACGGCCTTTCACGGCTGGGTGGATATTTCCGTGCAGGATCTGATCGAGAGCCAGGTCAAACAGGGCTGGCACAAGGACTCTCAGGCCGAGGAACGCAGGGTCCAAGGGGCCTGGAAGCTGCTGCGGTCCAAGGGCGAGGACAAGCTGAAGCAGTATCACGGCTTCGTGTGCGCGCCGCTCAAGGATGCGGCGCTGATCCCGGACACGATCCTGGTTTTCGGCGACGGCGTGCAGGTCACGCACATGATCCATGCCCTGTGTTATGAATACCGGCAGCCCATGCTCTCTTTCTTCGAAGGCTTCGGCGAGTCATGTGTCAAGGGCGGACTGCTGCCGTTCCTGCTGGACAGCCCGCAGCTGGTCCTGCCCGGCATGGGCGACCGAACGTTTGCCGCCATCGGCGATAATGAACTGGCCGTAGGCATGCCGGCGGGCAGCGTCTTCTCTCTTCTGGAAAATATCTTCAAGACCGGCGGGGTCATGAACATGGGCTACCCGGCCAAGAGCATGCTGGTCATGGACATCACCGAGAATATCACGCCCGGGTTCAAGTTTCTGCATGAAAAGATGAACGCCAAGCAGGAATAGACCAGGGGGAAATATTGACAGGAGGTTGTATGGAAAAGACCAGGTTACTCGATATGCTCGGAAGTACGTATCCCATTATGCAAGGACCCATCGGTGAATTGAACAGTCCCAAAATGGTGGCGGCCGTATCCGAGGCCGGGGCGTTCGGTATGCTGGCGTTGGGTTTCATTACCGATCTCAACAAGGTCAAGAGGTTGGTGGCCGAGGTCAGGGAGCTTACCGACAAGCCCTTTGGCGCCAACCTCATGATCGCCATGAACCCCAACAACGAAGCCATCCTCGATGTCCTGGCCGCCGCCGGCATCAAGACGGTTACGACTTCGGCCGGTTCCCCCAAGAAGATCTATCCCAAGATCAAGGCGCTGGGGATGCAGGTCCTGCATGTCACGCTTTCGGCGCCGCTGGCCGTCAAGGCCGCGGAAGCGGGCGCGGACGGGGTGGTGGTTTCGGGCCTGGAATCCGGGGGCTTGCGCACGATCGGCCCGGAGTGCACCAACATGGTTCTGATTCCGCTGGTGTGCGACATGGTGGACGTGCCGGTGGTCGCCGCCGGGGGCATTGCCGAGAGCCGCGGATACCGGGCGGCTTTGGCTCTGGGCGCCCAGGGTGTGCAGATCGGCACGGCCTTATTGGCCGCGGAAGAGAGCCCGGCATCAAAGGCCTGGAAGGATGCCATCCTGGCCTGCGGCGACGGCGGTACGGCTTTGGTGCCGATGGGCGGCATGGCCATGCGAACCATCATCAACCCCAAGCTGGCCAAGCTCTTGGCCGAAGGGGCGGATCTCGCCCAGGCCTACAACATGATGAACGCCGGAAAGGCATGGTCCTCGGGCGATTTCGATCTCTATCCCGCCGGTGCCGGGCAGGTGAGCGCCCTGATCAAGGAGATAAAACACGTCAAAGATATTATCCAAGGCATGGTGTGCTGATGTACAGGGCCAAGACCAAAAGACCATAGCTGAACTTGTAACGCTCTACGATAACAGGATTAAATTATCTGCAACGGTCCTGACTTTACTCATGCAGCTATAGCATCTTTTGAAGTAACGAGGAGAATATATTGGATAGATCCTCATCCAAATCGTCGATGGCGGAGCGGCCGTCACGGTCGTTGGCCAGGAAGCGCTCGGAGTAGGGGATCAGGCCGATGAGCGCTTCCTTCTCCACGCCGCAGATGATCATCTGCTCATCTTCCGGGGACTTGACCTTGTTGCCGATGACCACGATGTTTTTTAGGCCGATGTCAGAGGCCATGCCCGCAATGCGTTTGTAGGATTCGATCGATCGCTGGCCGGGTTCCACCACGATGGCAAGCGTGCTCACGCCTCGCGCCGTGGCGCGCCCCAGGTGCTCGATGCCGGGCTCCATGTCCATGAATAACACCTCGTCGCGCCCCAGTACGGCGTCCTGCACCAGGGCCCTCAAGAGCACGTTCTCGGGGCAGGCGCAGCCTGTGCCACCGGCCGCGACGGCGCCCAAAACCAACAGGGCCACGCCCTCGTGATGATAGGCATAGGTGTCGGCGATGTCGGAGACCTCGGGGTTGAGCTTGAAGATCTGGCCGTACTGCTGCACCTTGGCGCCGGTGCGTTCCTCGATCAGGCGCTTGTGGGCCGCGATGGTCACGATTGCTTTCTGAGCCTTAAGCGGGATGCCTAAGGCCGAGGCCAGGTTGGCGTCCGGGTCGGCGTCGATGGCCAGAACTTTTTTGCCCCGGCGGGCCGCCAGCAGGGCGCACGCCGCCGTGATGGTGGATTTGCCCACCCCGCCTTTTCCGGTGACCGCGATTTTCACTTTTCTTATCCTTCACCTAGCCGCTGATGCCGGTGATGGTGCCGTCATCGTCGATATTGATGTGGTTGGCGGCCGGCACCTTGGCAAGCCCGGGCATGCGCAGGATCTCGCCCGTGATGGGGATCAGGAACCCGGCCCCCGAGGCGATCTTGATCTCTCTGACCGTGACGATGAAGTCGGACGGCAGTCCTAAAAGCGCGGGGTTGTCCGAGAGCGACTGCTGGGTCTTGGCGATGCACACGGGCAGCTTGTCGTAGCCGAAGCGCTTGATGAGGTCGAGGTTGCGTTTGGCCAGGGGCTGGTAATCGACCGAGACCGCGCCGTAGATCTCGCTGGCCACGGTGAAGATTTTGTCCTCCACCGGGGCCTTCCAATCATAGAGAGGCCGGTAAGAGGTTTTTACACTCTCGGCCAGGCGCGCGGTCTTTTCAGCCAGCTCCAGGCCGCCTTCGCCACCCAGGTTAAAGATGTCGGCCGCCGCGATGTTCATGCCCTCGTCCTCGCAGGCCTCTGTCACGGCCTTGATCTCCTCGTCCGTATCCGAGCTGAAGCGGTTTAAGGCGATGATGCACTCCACGCCGAACTTGGCGATGTTTTCATAGTGCTTGCGCAGGTTGGCCAGTCCCAGCACCGCCAGGCGCGGATTGGGCGTGTTCAGGTCCTCGCGCGCCACGCCGGCGTGGTACTTGAGCGCCCGCACCGTGGCCACCAGGACCACCACCTTGGGGTTGAGATCGCCGTAGCGCGCCACGATGTCGAAGAACTTCTCCGCGCCTAAGTCGAAGCCGAAGCCGGCCTCGGTGACCACGTAATCGGCCAGCTTCAAGGCTAAGTCCGTGGCCATGATGCTGTTGGTGCCCTGGGCGATGTTGGCGAAAGGTCCGCCGTGCAGGATGGCGGGCACACCCTCGGTGGTTTGCACCAGGTTGGGCAGCAGGGCGTACTTCAAGAGCGAGGTCACCGCGCCCTCGACCTTCAGGTCGCCGGCGGCCACGGGCTTGTCGTCATAGGTGAAGCCTAAGAGGATCTTGCGGATCTTGTCCTTCAATTCCTTGTATGAGCGCGACAGGCACAGGATGGCCATGATCTCGCTGGACGGCACGATGTCGAAGCCGGTTTCGCGCGGCACGCCGTTGGTGGAGCCGCCCAGGCCGATCACGATATCGCGCAGCGAACGGTCGTTCATGTCCACTACGCGGCGCCAGGTGATCTTGCGCGGGTCGATGTTCAAGGGGTTGCCGTGGAAGATGGAGTTGTCCAGGATGGCGGACAGGAGGTTGTGGGCGCTCTCCACGGCCGGGAAGTCGTTGGTGAAGTGCAGGTTGATGTCTTCCATGGGCAGCACGCGTGATTTGCCGCCGCCCGTGGCCCCGCCCTTGATGCCGAAGACCGGGCCTAAGGACGGTTCGCGCAGCGCCGCCACGGTCTTCTTGCCCAGGCGCGCCAGGGCCTGGGTCAGGCCGATGGAGACCGTGGTCTTGCCTTCGCCGGCCGGCGTGGGCGTCATGGCCGAGACCAGGATCAGATTGGCGTTCTCTTTGCGCTTCAGGCGCCGGATGGCCTCCAGCCGTACCTTGGCCTTGTAACGGCCGTAGGTTTCCAGGTCGTCTTCGCTCAGTCCGATTGCTTGGGCGATCTCGATGATGGGCCGGATGGCAGGTTCGTTGGTGTGTTTATCGTGCGCGCCCATAGCGGTTTTCAGCGGTTCAGGATAGCTTCGAAGCGGATATCGATGTTGTACTCGTCGCCCAGGCGGTTGAAGTCGTTCTTCAGATCGCTGATCTTGGCCGCGGGCGGCAGCGCGAAGTAACAGACCATGGAGAACACGTTGGCCCCGGTGACCGGATTGTTGTCCACCGTGCTGGCGATGTCGTCGATGTTGATGCCGCGTTGCAGGAGTGTTTTGCAGATCTGGTGCACGATGCCGGGGTGGTCGATGGAGGTGGCCGTAAGCTTGTACGGGATGGACGGCAGCACCTCGCGGTGGCTGGGCGCCTTGGTCTTGCGGACGTGGATCTCGAGCCCGGTCTTTTGCCTTAAGCTGTCGAGTTCGCCGATGAAGCGCTCGATGTCCTCGGTCAGTCCCGAGGTGAGGATGATCATGCCGAACTCGTTGCCCAAGACGCAGCCGCGCGAGCGTTCGATGTTGATGCCCCGCGCCGTAAAGAATTCGGCGATTTCCTTGGCCAGTCCGGGCCGGTCAGGCCCCATGGATGAAAACACCACATATGATCGCATGTGTCGCCCCCCCGTGTGCTGCTTTATATCTTCCGCACATAACCATCCCGCAGGCCGCCTGTCAAGGAGGGAAAGCTTTGGGAGGGCGCGTGCGCCGCTAGATGCCATGCGCGTTCTTGACGCGCAGCTTGGCCTCGATCAGATCGGGGTGTGAAAGGTTCAACAGTGTGGCCAACGTGTGTACGAGGTGGTCTTCGTGGCCGTGCAGCCTCCCGTCGGCGTAGACGACCTTCCAGATGGTCTCGATCACGCGGAGCTTGTCATCACGGCTGTAGTGCTCGTTGATGATGTTGGTGAAGCGCCACAGGTCGATGCTGCGCGCCCGCTCGGCCTGGGCGGCCGCCATGATGTCGGAGGCCTCATTCGCATCCACGCCGTAGTCCTGCTGCAGGATGGCTAGAACGGCCTGCTGCTCAATGGCGCTGAACTCGCCGTCGATGGCCGCCATCTCCAAGAGCAGGGCGCAGGCGGCCGTCAGGATGCTCTCCGCTCCGGCCGGCGCGCCGCCGGTTTTCGTTTGAGCGTTGTCCTGCCCGAGCAGGCGCTTGACGATGTCGAACATGGTTCATCTCCTGCCGTAGTTGTGGCGTTCGTGCGCATACCAGCACAGCGCGCCGCGGTTTGTCAACCCGCGGTGTGAAGGAAGGGCTTTTATCTGCAAAAAAAGGGTCTTCAACTGTGAGAAATATTGTTGTAAGACATCATACAAGGACGGGAGATATGGCTCAGAGAAGAAGTTTCACGATCAGGAAGCAGCGCCCCCGGCGGGTGTTCGTCAAGGTTTCCCTCACGGAAGAAAAAGACAGGGATGCGGACCAGGCGAAGCCGGCTTCGGTTTCAGCACCAAGCATAACCCCGGTTCAGCCGGCCCCGGAAAGCCCGCCGCAAGCCCAGGAAACACAGGCCGTAGTGCCTGCCGCCGCGCCGGACAATATCCCGGCCGTCGAGGAACCGGCCCGGGATGAAGGCCCCATACCCTTAGGCGTGCTAGAGCGGTTGTCCGCCGGCGCCAACATTATCCAGGCCTGGCGCGAGCACCTGGGACTCAAGCCTAAGGACGTGGCCGGCAGGATGGGCGTGGTCCCGGGCGTGTTCGAGCAGTACGAACGCTGGGGTTCCAAGGCGCCCGCCCGGACCAAGTCGCGTATCGCCACGGCCTTGGGGATATCGCCGGAGCTGTTGGAAGGGTAAGTAGCAGGTGTAAGGTTATAGGTGTTGGGTGTAAGGTTTATAATTCAAGAACCCGTCCGAGTTCATTCCATGAGACCATAAGCACTTGTTTCGCAGCGACTCATATGATGTCATCCCCGGGGCAGGCTTCCGGGAATTACCCTATTTACGCTTATCATCCTGAGCCCTTCGTTCCTCTCAGGATAACTCCGCGAAGGGTTTTTTTCGATTCGATTTTCCTTTGGACGGCAGCCTGTCGGTGCCTGCCCCTTCGCGTTTGCCTCACTGCAGCCGGATGGCCATTCCGTGGGGCGCCGTGCGTACGACCCGGCCGGTTACGCTTGGGAAATTTTTGGCCACAAGTCCGGGCAGCATGATTTTTGTCTCCCGGCCGAGATCCAGCGGCGTATTGGTCTCGATATACATGCCTCTCAGGCTTAAGTTTATGAGTTGTGCCTGACGGGGCTCCATGCCTTCCGTCGTGAAGGATATTGCGCGGTCCATGTGCAGCCGACGGCTCAGCCTGCGGTCATCTACATGGTTCGCTGCCGTGGTGGTTTTGGCGATGCCGGGGACAAAACCCTTGACGGCCTGCTGCAGGGCAACACCCTGAATCGCCAGGGATTCCACCGTGTTCCAAAAGATTGATCGAAATTCCTTGAAACGATTACGCAACTGTTCTTGCATGTCGGTGTCCTCCTTTCGCGGTTATCGGTTTGCAAAGTCAGGTCTGCTTACTTAAAATAGTTCCTGCATGCCTCATGTCAAGGCTATGCCTGGCTGATTTGGAACCATCCTTGTATTCTCATGCACCTGAAAGATACTGTGTCAGGACCTGAATCTTGAATTTCTTCGATTCCAGGATTTGCGAAACTCGGGAAGCAAACCAGGGCTCGGGTCAAATGGGACCTGGGCAATCAAGATAGGTTGCCAATGAGCCAAGGAAGACTTGCCGATCCCTGAGAAAGCTGGCGACTTCCATCAACAAGCACGAAGCAGGACCTGCCTCGCATCAATGAAACGTCAGTATCGGCCAGCCGCGTTCCAATGCCACCTTTTTGAGCTGCTCGGTCGGCTCCACGACCGAGGCGTGCCCCACGAGCTCCAGCAAGGGGATATCGGACTGGTGGTTGCCGTAGGCATGCGAGGCGGCAAGGTCCATGTGAAGCTTATCGGCCAGTTTTTGGGCGTGTTCCCGCTTGTGGTTGTCCGTGCAGATGGGGCCTATTGTCCTGCCGGTCAGGATGCCGTCCGGCCTTACTTCAAGATCGGTGCAGATAAGGTGGTGGAACCCCAGGTCTTGAACCACGGGCTTAAGCAGATACTTGATGCCGGCCGAGATGAGCACCAGGGTATGGCCTTTATCTTGATGCTCATGGACGCGTGCCACAATGTTCGGCGCCAGATGGGGCTTGATGACATCCGCGTAGTAGCTCCACGCGCCTTCCACAAAGGGTGCATAGGGCCGGCCGCGGTAGAAGCTGATGAGGATGCGCGCCATGGTATCATCCGAAATGAGGTGGCGCTGGTAGAAGATATTGGCCGCCATGACTTTGAGGACATATCCTGGAGAAATCAACCGGCGTTCCCACAGGTAGCGGATGCCGAGCTTCGGGCTTTCCACGTCGATCAAGGTACGGTCGAAGTCGAAAAAAGCACCGATCGCGTGTAAGCTCATCACCACCTCCGTCACGATAAACCCAGGGAATAAGGATAAACGAGTTGCGGTCTCGTTACAAGCAGGAGTGTGTCATGAACAGGGCCCAGGTTTTTAAAAAATGGAATTGGCTGGACGGCCTTAAGGTCACCGATCAAATGACTTGGTAAATGAAAGGAGACCCCTACGGCTGCAAGGGGTCTCCTTTTAAGGGCGGTGCAACGTCTCAGCCTCCAGAGAAGGCTAAGACGGATATTTTCGTGCGCAAGCAGCTCTGCCACCGGTGCTCTGAGCCTGTCCTTGGTGCGCACGGGGTCGGATTTACGGTCGCCGCCGAGCATGCTCTCGGAGATGTAAGACTTTTTGATATCCCGTATTTGATCCAGAGTAGCCTGCAGCGTGTTATCGTCAAAGGCCGCAAGCGCATACAGCAAGTATTGATGTCAATAAATAAGCAAAATATAAAGCAATTACAATAGTTTTTACGAATGATAATAATAATGACAAGAATAGGGCGTTCTGTTATGATGATGGCGTAAGCTCGATCTTATCGATTCAAGGAGGCGTCATGGCTGTCATACGAAAAGAGCAGAAGGATAAAACAAAGAATGTATTGCTGCGGGTCAGCATACCGGCGTCGCTTATGTCTGAAATCAATAAGGTCAAAAAGCTCTGCAAGGACACCGACTTCTATTTTGACATCAAGCCCGACGTTATCAGTGCAGTCGAAAAGGCCGTTGAAGAAGCGAAAGCGCTCGTGCAAAAAGAAAAAAAGACAAAATAGAATAACCGTTTTTCATGGTCGCATACCCGGTTGCCTTATCCGGCTGACTTTGAAAAATCGAGTAATGTATCTCATGGTATGCCCCTGAATAATTCTATAAAAAAATTCTCAAACCGCCTAAGCCCGGCCTTGCATCACTGCGTCGCCGGCTTGATGCGGGTGTGTCCGAGCAGGGTATAGCCGTTCACCAGGAAGGCGATCACGTGGGGGCCCTTGAGTAGGGCGCGGCAGGCGGGTACGCCCAGCGGGAAGACATGCGGGACCGTGAGTGAAAAGACCGGGGTCTCGCCGAAGGACAGGGTCAGGAACTGGCCGCACACCACGTTGAGCAGCTCTTTGACCGCGTCCTCGATCATATCGTCCAGGATCTGGTCCTTGGATTCGATGCGCAGGATGCGCGCGGTCAGCAGCGTTGCCAGTGAAGGGTCGAAGAGCAGCCCGATTTCGCCCGAGCTTTCCCCTGCAAAATTGATATGGGCATGCACCAGGGGGGCTTCCATGTCAGGCAGATCGCGCGGGTCGACGATCTCAACCGGCAGAGACGCCATGGTCTTGATCACGGACTCGAGCGCCTGCGCAAGATTTTCCTCAGGCCGGTTCGGCAGGCTTTCCATGACCGTCCTGACGGCCGCATGGATCTGCTCGGCGGTGAAGGGCTTGCGCACATAGGCTTTGACACCTTTTTCCCTGAGGTACTCCATGCGCGTGGCGCTACCCTCGGTGGAAATGATGATCACCGGGACTTTTTTCAGGCGCTTGTCGGCATGCATGCGTTCGACCAGTTCCACACCGCTCATGACCGGCATATTGATATCCGCGAACACCAGATCGATGGGGGAGGTCTCCAGGATCTTCAGGGCGTCTCGGCCGTTGGCGGCGTCGAAAATCTCATGAATCGGGATGCCGCTTTGGCCCAGGGCATTGACCATGACCGCCTTCACGACGGTTGAATCATCCACAATCAGAATATTATATGCCATGCTTACGTGCCTTTCCTGTGCCGTCGTTCTTCTTTGTTGCAAAGAAATCATATGCTATTTCGGTTGATTGGCTCAGTCACTTGAGTCTGGCGCTTTCAAGAGGCCAGGTGTTGCATTATCAATTTGGGAAGGTTATGGTTCTTATAGACCCTTTGGCATGAAAAGGAGCTGAGCATGAAACAGTGCGACCCATTTGCGGTATCCCAAACGGTGATGACCCGGATTCAAAAAGGCGCCTTCCTGACCGTCAAGGCGGGCGAGGCCCTGAATACCATGACCATCGGCTGGGGGCTGATCGGGTTCATCTGGCAGCGGCCGGTCTTCCTGGCGGCCGTGCGCGATTCCCGCCACACCTTCACCATCATCGAAAAGGCCTCGGATTTTACGGTATCCGTACCGGCGGCGGGTATGAAGGAGGCCCTCATGTTCTGCGGAACAAAATCAGGCCGGGATTTGGACAAGTTCAAGGCCGTTGGACTGGTTCCCATGGCAGCCGAGCATACCGTATCCCCGGTGCTCAAGCTTAATGGCATCCATCTCGAATGCCTGATTCGCTTCAAGGCGCCCATGAACCCGGCCCTGCTCGATCCGGCGTTGGAAGAACTCTATCCGGCCAGGGACTACCACACCCTGTACTTCGGCGAGATTTTGGCCTGCTACGAAACCGAGGCCCCATAAACGAAACAAAGCCAGGCAGCTTTAAACTGCCTGGCCCGCCTCTCATTGGTGCCGGTCTCTCGGTGTACTAATCTTATCGTCGCGTTTTCAGAATGCATAACCCCCCCCCCAAGAAAATATTTTACGTAAGCTCTGGCCCGGACCTTCCTTCAGTGTTCCTGCGCCTTGTCCTCGAAGAGTTGGCATTGAAAACCGGAGTTTCGGTACATTTCCTGCGCCGGCAGGAGGCGTGATTTGAAGCCTACGGCCCTGCATCCATACGGGAAGCGGGGGTTGTAGGTGATGAAGAAGTGCCGGCAGGCCAGGCAATTGACATTGGCCGTCCGCGTCTGCTTGTCCGGCATGGGACCGTGCTTCCTGCTCATAATATCTCTGATCGGCTCCCGGACGCTGATAAACGAGTGCGCGGAGCGTGCGGTTGTTTCAGGCATACCCGTCGCAAGGATTTTTCTTGTACCGGCCAGGGACTTGAGCCTATCATGGCGGCTAGAGGGAAAATCCATGAAGCTCAGACCGCATCACATTCTGTGCGTGCGTTTCTTCAATATCGAGCCGCCCGGCAGGGGCGGCGACTTCGAAAACAAAAGCCGCTTGATCAGGATCATGATGAGCAGCGCAGAAGGGCCCGCCATCGAGATCACCCGGGGCGTTGATGAGCTCTGCGCCGCCTGCCCCAGCTTGGGAGAGGGTGGATGCGTCAGCCCCTTCGGCGATGAAGAGAAGGTCGGGCGCTGGGACACCAGGGTTATGCAAGGCCTCGGCATTGCCTACGGCGAGGTCAAAACCGCGGGAGAGCTGCGCCGGCTCATCGATTCCAAGCGGCCGCTTACTTTCTGCAAAGAGCGCTGTCCCTGGAGATCCATCTGCGCGGTATTCGATCAGTAATAAAAAACCGCCGGAAGAACGTGCTGCTGATGGGCGGGGCAGATCTCATTCTTCCGGCGTTGTGTTGAACTGCTTCTAACCTTTCCGGTCAATGCTTGAAGTTGCCATGCCGTTCAGGAATCAATCCCAAGGGCACGGCATCTTTTCACGCGGCCAGTTTCACCGGGAAGTGCTTGTCCTCTTTCACGACAGCCAGGCCGGTGCCCGTAAAAGGCCCCATGCCCTCGGTTCCCCAGGCGTAGTTCAAGTCGTCCATGGCCTCGGTAAGGCCCTTAACGGTTGCTTTTCCGACCCACGCATTGGTGATGATATTTTCAAGCCAGTTTTTAATGTTCTTCATAATGTCCTCCTGTGTCTCGTATATTCGATATTGGTAAGCATCTAGGCGGCCTTTAGCGCCTGATCCTTTTCGTTGTTCACGATATTCAGCACATCGCCCAGGCCGAATTCTTTGTCATAAGCGCCCCAGGGATTGACATCCGGATTTTCCTTGCAGGCCGGGCAGAAGTATTTCACGCTCAGATCTTCCGCGCCCGTACCCCAGATTTCCAACTTGCGGCAATCCCGGCACAGATGCTTGCCGCAGTGTTCGCACTCGGTTACCGCTTCGACTTTTGAGCAAATCTCACAAAGATGTTTTTCATTGGCCTTCATGTTTAAGCCCTCCTTCTTGTTGGCTGACCAGTATAGAGCGAAAGGCGTGCCAAAATGGGCACGGCGCGGCTGAAGATATTAACTAATTGATATTGCTGATTAAAATAGGATGGCCCGTATAAGGAGGCTGGGCCTGCTATGGCCACAGTCCCATAGAACGGCTCTGGCGTTATGGTGTTTACCCCTTAAGGTGGGGGGCGCGTAACTCTGCGAGCGGGAGGAAACAGGGCGTTAAAGGTTTCCACCCCGCCTCCGGTTCAAGGCAATGTCAAAACGTATATACAACCACCAGGCTCGTTCCGTGCGTGACATCCGTGCAGCTGTCGGAACCCTTGGGAACCGTCATCGATCTGATGAATCTCTTTATTATAAGGCCTGCATCCCGCGTATTCTGCTCCTCCCCGTCGTAACCCGGCAGAGGGCACCATGATACAGCGGATTACAATGTCATGGGGATGGCGTTTACCATGTTTGCAATGTTCGTTTTCGCCCGCTCATAGTCGGGATCGTATTGCAGGGCTTCTTCAAACATCTTCTTGGCTTCCTTCATCAGCCGGACGATCTCATCCAGGCTGCCCGACTTCTTCATTGCATCGGCCTTCATCAGGACCATCTCGCCCGAGTAATTCTTCAACGATGCATCGACCGATCTGGTTTCGACGGCGTTGATGATTTTGGCCTGCTTGTCTTCATCCAGCATGACCTTAAGCACAGGGGTGACCTTGGTGAATATCTCTTTCTCCACCAGGAAGAACTGATCCACCCTGCCGGTTGCCGATGCGGCGCCGAGCAGGATACCCTTTTCAACGGAAAAGACCTGCACATTTATCCTGAGTTTCTGCCCGACCACCATGAAGGAGCCCGTGAGGATGTACCTGGCGGTAGCCAGCTTTCCGATGGCCAGCGCCGTAGATGGGTCGGTCAGGCCCGCCTGCTGCAGCTGGTGTTCCCTGAGAATATCGTTTAACCGCTCCCGGTCGACGATATTGAACAGGGAAGTTTCTTCCAGGTCCGTGGTGAGCATGGCGGCGATACCGTACTCCCAGGGCTGGTAGCGCGACCCCTGTTCCTGCTCGGAGGTGTTGATGAATTTCAGAACCGCCAGGGTCGACCGGTGCGTGCGCGGCATGATGAAAGGAAATAATGTGCGTTTTTCCTGCGGCCGGGAAGGGATTGTACTGTTATCCATCGCCAGGGCCATGGCTGCGGCAGAGAACGACACGGTAAGGAGGAAAACAATCAGGAAAAAGCGTTTGTGTTTCATAGCCCCTTCAATACATACACGAAGTGTTATTCCAAGGTATAAAATAATTTAAAGGGATGTGGTTTGCGTGTCAAGGCATACAATCAAAATTATGGGGTAATTTTCAGTTCTGAAATCTGGGACATAAAAAAGCCCTGGGTCCCCAATGAGTACCCAGAGCTTTTTTAAAAACTTGTGAACCTTGGCGGTCCCAAGGGGATTCGAACCCCTGTTACCGGCGTGAGAGGCCAGCGTCCTAACCCCTAGACGATGGGACCGTACCGTCTGGCTGGGGGACTAGGATTCGAACCTAGATCGATGGAGTCAGAGTCCATTGTCCTGCCGTTGGACGATCCCCCAGCGTTGAATCCTTCTAACGGTTGGGTTGGGGCTTGTCAAGTGTTTTTGGCCATGTTCTTCCTCAGGTACGAGCCCGCCGGTTCAAGGCCTGAGGGACATGTCCGTATGGAATTATTGGTTCAATCTCGGGGCCTTCATGACATTGTCCATGAAGAACTCCACTTGGCGGACCATGTTGTCGTGCGAGACGATCCTCGGGTCCATCAGGTCGTAATCCAGGATCAAAAGCGGGATCTTCTTTGCGCGGCACTTCTCTCTGAGGATGCCGTTCATGGCCTGGCCGGTCTTGCAGCCTACGTGGTTGGCCACCCACACCATGTCGAGGTCGAACTGCTTAACCATGCGGAAGATGTCGTCCAGATAGTTTTCGGCCGGACCCCTGGTGTGGCGCACCATGGGGCCCTGCAGGATGGTGCGGCTCAAGCCCCTGAGCATGGTCTCTGGGCTGGTGGTGTCGATGGGTGCGTGGTGGTTGTAGGTCATGCTGTCATTGATCATAATGAGGCCATAGGTCTGCTCGGCCCATTTAAACAGGTCCACGAAATGGCAGAAGGGCGGATTCCAGAGCACGGCCCGGTAGCGTTCGTGCTTGGTGGCGGGTTCGCCCTTTTCCAGGTTTTTGCGCGCCAGTTTCACCAGGCGTTCGTAATGGTTGACGGCCTTGGGGTGCCCGGGCGTGACATTGAAATGCCAGAGGTGGCTTAAGATGACGGCCTCGCCCGCCAGCGGCGCGGGCCGGGCGCGGATCATGTCCCAGAGCTCAAGCTCCAGCTCCAGCATGCGGTTGCGGCCCCGGCAGATTTCTCTGAGCCTGTCCCAGTCCATGCGGCCCGGCGTATGCTCTTCCAGCCAGGCGATCATAGCCATGAGGTCACGCGCGAAGTGCTGTTCGGCGCGTTCATTATAGAAATGAAAGGGTGCGTCCAGCCGGTAGATGGGCAGCCGGTACTCGCGCTGGATCATGGCATAGGACCCGGCCCCGGCATCGCAGGGCATGTTGGAGCTCACGATGGCCACACCTTTGGGTATATGCCTCTTGAGCACCATGCCCACTGCGGCCTTGGGCAGACTGCAGGCGTCCGGATTGAGCCCCGCGTTCTCGGCCGCGTCGATGTACTGCAGGTCGGCCTCGGGTTTAAGGATCGGCAGCATGATGCCCATGATCTCCATGATCCAGGCCTTCAAACCCATGGCACCCGCGATGTCCGAGGGCACCAGGTCCTCGTTGATGATCATGCTCTCGAGATGATACGCGATGTCGTGCAGCTGGTCCACCACGGCCACGGCAATGGAATGCACGGTCAGGCACAGCGCCTCGTGGAATATCCCGGTGCGCCCGCGCGCCATCCGGTTCATCAAACCGTTGACCCTCAAGAGGATGAAGATCCAGGGGTAGTGGACCAGCAGCCGGATCAGCGCCAGCGGCCCGCGCCTCAAGATCAATCCCAGGATCAGCTTCAGGATGGAAAGCCACGTCAGGGCCCAGTACTTTACGAACACCCGCGCGTCGATCAGGTTCCTGGACGCGATCAGGTACCCGGCCAGCGAATGGCGCCAGAATCCTTTTGTCTCATCCAGGACCTTGACCAGCACCAGCCGTGCATCCGCCAACACATCCTTCATAGCGGACCTCCCCCCAAAAGGCTCGCCTCAATCGCCCACTGCCTTAGCCCAGGAGGGGAGGATGGGTCCGCGGGCGATTAGAGGCGGCCATGTATCATGATCAAGCGCCTTTGCGGCGGGCGAAGACGGCCGCGCCCAGGGCGCCGATGATCTGCGGGTCAACCGGCAGCGGGGCAACCTCCATGTCGATGATCTTGGTGAGCGCCTTGATCAGTCCCTGGTTCTTGGCGCAGCCGCCGGTGACGGTCACCTGCGGCCGCATGCCGATGCGTTTGAGCAAAGAAAAACAGCGCTTGGAGACCGCCTGCTGGATGCCGGCCGCGATGTCCTCGGGCGGGTTGCGCTTGGCCAGCAGGCTGATGACCTCACTTTCGGCGAAGACGCTACACTGGGCCGTGACCGGGATGACCTTCTTGGCCTTCAGGGACAGGGCCGAAAACTCGTCCAGCTCCATGCGGAAGATGCGGCTCATGGCCTCGAAGAAGCGCCCCGTTCCGGCCGCGCATTTGTCGTTCATGGCGAATTCCAGCACCGCGCCTTCGCCGTCCAAAGAGATGGTTTTCACGTCCTGGCCGCCGATGTCCACGATGGTCTTGATGGAAGGCGCTACGGAGAACGTGCCCATGGCGTGGCAGCTGATCTCCGAGATGTTCTCGTTGGCAAACACCACCTCGTTGCGGCCGTAGCCGGTGCCCACCAGGTAGCTCAGGTCCTTGTAGCTCGCAAGCCCCGGGACTAAAGCGCAGGCTTTTTCCAGGGCCTGTACCGAGGTCACCTCCGGGTCGATTTCGCTGGGGACGATGATCGATGCCACCATAGCGCCGTTTTCGTCCAGGATAACCGCCTTGCCGGTAGTGGAACCCACGTCGCATCCGCCGAAATATTTTTTTGCCATAGTCTTCTCCCTGCTAATATAAGGTTGTTTTAGTATCTAGATATCAAGCATCCAGCCCTTGCCCTGTATTCTGGCAATCCCCCTGGCCGAGGAAAGAAATGCGGATCTGAACAGGTCGCTCATGAGGGCCTGTTTGACCGGAGCGAGTCTTAAGAATGCCCCGATGAATATTCGCATATATTTCTGGGTCATACTCTGAGGGTTGTCGAAGATCTGATTCTGGAGATTCCCCCTTTCAAGACTGAGCAGGATGATTCTCTCAAAGGTCGTTTCCGGGTGGATGACCCTGGTGCCGCGGTTTACCATGCCAATGGCGTCGGTTGGGCACTTCAACGCGCATACCCCGCAACCCACGCACATCCTTACATCAACCGTGGCCTTCTTCTTTTTCTTCTTGCGGGGGTCATTGGCGGAAATCAGACTGGTTGCATTGACCGGGCATACCTCCACGCATTTTCCGCACCCTGTACACGCGGCGTCATCAATGACGGAGATGAAATTGGAGGTGACCGCGCTGTTCATAAAGCCGAACTTGGTCGCCCCTGCCAGATAGTTGCAGCAGCATTTGCAGCAGTGGCAGACGACCATCGGGTTTCTCTTCGTGTTATCGGCACAGAAGACCAGGCCGAGTTCTTTCGAGCGGGCAAAGTTATCGAGCATCTCGGATTTCGAAACTTCCCTGCCCATGTTATGTCTGATCAGATAATCCGCGCCTATGCCGATGGCGCTGCAGTTATCCAGGGGGGCATCGCATTCCTTCTCCCCATTATGAAATTTTTCATTCCTGCAGGAACATAACCCGATGGCGAATCTGTGTTCATTCCCGATCAGCGCTGAGGCCTTTTCATAATCCATGAACTCGATGTGTTCACTCGGCCTTATGGTTTCTTCCACCGGGATCACGCGCATGATGGAAACCTGTTCGTCATGGGAGAAGTTTGCCGGGTAGAAGGCCGTGAAATAGTCCTGGAACAGTTTTGCGCATTCCTTCTTGTTGTGGTTGTTTCCGGTTCTCATCATGGTGAATTCGAACAACCCGATGAGCAGAGGAGACGGCATGAAGTAGCAGCGTCCATCGTTTTCATTGTACAGGTCCAATAAGAGGCCCTTATTACTCAATCTATCCAGAATGCCGTGCAAACGGGTCTGTTCGACACCCGTTACCCGGGCAATTCGATCGATCGTGGAGAGGGTGTACGGCATCCTGATTACGACTTCAGCTTCTTCCGGGGTATAGAGCTCTTTCAAGATGCTATGAAAGGTCTCGTTCCAGGGTGCTCGCACCGTCAGATTGTCTATCTTCTTGCTCAGTGAATGATAAACGGTGCCTTCATCGGTCATTATCATCTTGTCGCTCCTCATTGATCCAGGCGCGGGGCCTTCATGACATTGTCCATGAAATGCTCCAACTGCCTCACCATGTTGTCGTGCGAAACGATGCGCGGATCGGAGAGATCGTAGTCCAGGATCAGAAGCGGGATGCCCTTGTCGCGGCATTTCTCGCGCAGGATGCCGTTCATGGCCTGGCCGCCCTTGCAGCCCACGTGGTTGGCGACCCACACCATGTCGAGGTCGAACTGCTTGACCATGCGGAAGATGTCGTCCAGGTAGTTCTCGGCCGGGCCGCGGGTGTGGCGCACCATGGGGCCCTGCATGACGGTCCTGCCGTAGTCCCTGAGCATGGTTTCGGGGCTGGTAGTATCGATCGGCCCATGGTGGTTGTAGGTCATGCTGTCGTTGATCAAGGTCACGCCGTAGGTGCGCTCGGCCCAGTTGAAGATGTCCACGAAATGCAGGAAGGGCGGGTTCCACAGCACGGCCCGGTACCTTTCGTTCGGCGTGGCGGGCGTACCGTTCTTGATATTCCGGCGCGCCAGGGCCAGCAACCTTTCATAATGCCTGACCGAGTCCGGGTGTCCGGGCGTGACGTTGAAATGCCACAGATGGCTCAGCCATACGGTCTCGGCCGTCAGCGGTGCCGGTCTGGTCCTGATCATGTCCCACAGCTCGGTTTCCATCTCCAGCATGGCGTTGCGGTTTGCGCAGATCTCACGGAAGCGGTCCCAATCCATATGTCCGGGGGTATGCTGCTCCAGCCAGGTGATCATGCCCATGAGATCTTTGGCGAAGAGCTTCTCGGCCCGCTCGTTGTGGAAATGGTAGGGGGCGTCCAGACGGTAGGTGGGGATGCCGTAGGTGCGCTGGATGAAGGCGTATGAGGCCGCGCCGGCGTCGCAGGGCAGATTGGAGCTCACCATGGCCACGCCCTTGGGCATATGGCCCTTGATGACCATGCCCACCGTGGCCTTGGGCAGGCTGCACGAGTCCGGGTTCATGCCCGCGTTCTCGGCCTCGTCGATGTACTTCAGGGTGCCCTCGGGGGTGAGGATGGGCAGGACGATGCCCATGGCCTCGAGCAGATAGCAGTTCAGGCCCATGGCGCGCACGATGTCGCTGGGCACCAAGTCCTCGTTGATGACCATGCGTTCGGGATCGAAGAGCATGTTTCTGAGCTGGTCGATCACGCCCACGGCCACGGTATGCACCGTTAGGCAGATCGAATCGTGGAACACGCCCGTCCGTCCCCGTACCAGGCGCCGCATCAATCCGTTGACTCTGAGCAAGGTGAAGATCCAGGGATTCTTGATGAGCGCGCGGATAAGGCCTAAGGGGCCGAGCTTGAACAGGGCCTGTCCCACGATGAACTTCAGGATCGCTATCCAGGTCAAAGCCCAGTACTTGATGAACACCGCCGCATCCCTGGGTTTGGGCCGGCCGGCAAGATACCCTGCCAGGCTTTCATTCAACAGCACTTTCAAGATCTCAGTGGCAGGGGTAAGCCGCGATTTTGTCTTGGTGATGAGGGTATCGATCTTCATGCCGGCCTCCTTATTTACCCATGCTCTCGATAAAGGCCTGCACCCTGGTGCGCAGCTGGCCTTCGCCTCCCAGGCGGTATTCCCGTTCCAGCTTCAGAACCGGGATGCCTTTGTCGCGTAGCGCCGTCACCAGCGGCATGGAATCCACGCCCCACAGGTCGCAGAACTTGATGATTTCGATCACCACGCCGTCCACCTGGTATTCCTTGACGATGTCGATGATGGTGGCGAGCCGGCGATCGAAGTCCTCCATCATGCGCGGGCACAACGTCTTCTTGAAGGAGTACTCCGCCAGGGTTTGGTAGGGATCGCCGTGACTTAAGTCGATGGGTCTGAATCCGGGTATGGTACCGGTACAGAAGCGGTCCGCCACCACCAGGCCACCCTGCGACTCGATGACCTTGATGAACTCGGGGTCGTGCAAATGGCCGCCCACCAGCATCAGGCGCGCGCGGTATTTCTGGATGCCGTCGCGCTGTTCCAGTTCCTGCTCGAAATCCTTGATAAGGGGCATGATCAGGTCCTTGGGCGAAGACAAGGCGGCCATGACCATCTGATGAAACTCGGTGCCGGTGATGGGCGGGTTGGGCCTTTTCCGCTGCTCGCCAATAGTGCGCACGGCCGCGGCAAAGGCGTTCCATTCAGCCATGGCCTTGTTCAGCGAGGCCTCGCTCATGTCCACGCCGAAGGCTTGGGCGAGCTTGTCGGAGAGGTTCTTGAGCTCCTCGGCCATCCAGGCCAGCGTATCCGCGTTCACCTTGCGGGGCACGTCCAGGATATGGTTGAAGGCCGGGTGTTTGAGGTACTCGAAATTGTCAAAGAGCCGCTGCATATGCGCGCAGGAGGGCACGAAGACCCATCCCCGGATCTGGTCGTAGCGTTCATCCAGGGCGAATTCCAGGATGCTGCGGGCATACGAGCAGACGAAGCTTGACAGATAGTTGTCCGCGATCTCGGTGCCGGCCACCCCGGGCGCGCGCAAACGCACCGGGAAGAGTTTGTCCGCCATGAGCAGGGCTTCAGGCACGAAGGAACAGGAATATCCGATCGGTATGCGTCCCGCCGAGGCCGCTTTCTCTACCAGCTCGTTCTGTGGGCTTTCCAGGAGTTCTTCGAAAATTTTCATGATTTTGCTGGGTTTGGTCATATAAGCTCTCCCTCTTCATTCAATTGACATACACGCAAAAGCCGCCCGCCAAGCACCCGGTCCCCTTGCCCCGTGGGAGGCTTAAGGGGGCTAGCTCTCCATGCATTACGGTTCGCGGCCGTCGAACCGTAATGCACGTCCCTTGGCCCCCTTTCGCCGGATGGGGAAAATGGCACGGAAGATGGAGGCGGTCTAGGGTTGCTTCCTCAATATATTTTTTCGCCTGGTTCCAGATCCCCGAACAGGCGTGCGAAGATCGTGTTGTAGAGTGTCAGGATCAGCGGGTTTCCGTACCACCATGAAACCGACAAGGCCTTTTGCGGGCAGATGTTCTGGCAGTGGTAACAACGGATGCACGTGCCATCCAGAACGGGGTAGGGTGAAAGCGTAATGCTCTTCACCGGGCATTCCTTGGCGCAGATCTGGCATTGGTTGCACAGGCTCTGATCCAGCTTGGGCTTGGGCAGGATGATACGCAGCAGCCAGGGCTGCGCGATCAGACCCACCAGGGGATAGAACCCCAGGGGGGCTTTCAGCGCATCCTTGCGGCTTTCCGGCATGACGCCGGAGGCCCCGTCTGAGAGGTGTTTATCCAGTGCCAGGGCGTAACTTTTGGCCTTGAGAAGGTCGTCTGCGTTGGGGCGGTTCGGCAAGCGGCCGATCAGACAGGGCGCCGGGTGATGCACCTGGCCGCGGCCCATGAAGCCGCCGATCACCGTGCCGCCTTTGGCGCGCAAGCTTTTCGTGAGCTCGAAGAGGACGCGTCCCGGCGCCCCGCCGGCGGTGGCGAAGACAAAACACGGTTTGCCGTACAGCGCCGGTATGGTGCGCAGCCAGTCCTTGACCGGTTCAGGGGCATGGCTTTCGAAACACGGACTGCCCACGCCCAGCACATCGGCGCCCTTGATGTGGGCCGGCATGGCATCCTGCATGGACAGGACCTGCACGGTGTGTTTTTTTTCACGCAAAGCCCCGGCCATGGCCTCGGCGGTTTTTAGGGTACCCCCGGTCTGGGAAAAGTAAATCAAGGTGATATTCATCTTGTCCCCCCCTTTTTACATGGTTACTAACATCATGACAAAAGGTTCAATTTATTCAGCACGCCGGCCACGGCGCCCAGCGAAAGCGATGTATCGGGCATGCCGGTCAGGGTCTGCCCCTTGAAGTCGAAGTCGTGGATGAGATTATCCTCGAAGATCCAGCCATAGATATCCAGGGGTGTCCGGGTTTTGATATCGTTCACCTCATCGACGCTCTTTACGCGGTTCAACACCAGGCCCATGCTGGAAAAGTTCACGGCGCGGTTGTCGGTGGCCACATGGGCGATGGTGTTGGCCACGCCCACGCCCTTGGCCGAGGTGTCCGAGACCAGCACCAGGTGGTCGACCTTCTTCATGACGCGGCGGTTGATCTGCTCCACCCCGGCCTCGCCGTCGATGAGCACGATATCGAACTTGCCGGCCAGGTCGGCGATGATGTCCTTGAGCAGGTTGTTCACCCGGCAGAAGCAGCCCTCGTCCTCGGGTCTGCCGATGGCCAGGAGCGAAAAGCCGTTGCCGGTCTCCAGGGCCTCGAAGAGCTCGTAGTCCAGGCGCTGGGCCGTAGCGCGTTTGTCTTCGGGTTTGCCCTTCTGGATGTCGGTGATGAGGCCTTTGCGGATGTCATCCACGGTCTTGCGCACCTTTAGCCCCAAGGCCGTGGCCAGACCTACGGCCGGGTCGGCGTCGATGGCCAGGATGCGGCGACCGTTCTTTTCGGCCAAAAGTTTGACCATCAGGGCCGAAACCGAGGTTTTGCCCACGCCGCCTTTGCCGCACAATGCCATGATCTTGGTGTCATCCATGGTGAGCCTCCTTTTTCTTCTGCATGAGTTTTTCGCGCATGGCCTTGAGCTCGGTGGCCTCATCGCAGACGGACTGGTAGTCGCAGGTGTCGCACTCGAAATCCATCTCCGAAGCCATCTTGTTCATGGCGCCGATGATTTTCTCAGCCCCGGAAGTGATCTCCTTGAGCTTGATCACATCCTCTTTGCTGGAGGTGATATAGAAAACCTCCACGGACTTCACATAGGGCTGAGAGGAGAACAACGTCATGAGTGATGATCCCAGGATGCGGGCGTTGAAACCATCCAGAAGCGCCGCGGTGCTGATGCGGCACCATTCGCGCATGAACTGAGAGACCGCGCGCAGCATGAAGCCTTTCAAGTCTAGGTTGTAGCGCAGGTAATCCAGGTCCTTGTGCCGGTCATAGGCGTTGTCCTCATGGAAGCCTTCCACCCCGGCCAGCACGACCTTGCCGAAGGGCAGACTCAGGCCTCTGCTCTCGGGAAAATCAGGACCCACCAAAGTGATGCGTCCGTCGTTCACGAGGTCGAGCTGCTCGGTCCAGAGCAGGCAGGACACGGATTCCTTTTCCGGGCTGCCCAGCTCCAGACCCAGGTCTTCTTTCAGCACGATGTTGCGTGGCCCGCCCGCGGGCCAGAGGGGGCTGCCGTTCTTGTCCCAGGTTGCGCCGGGCTTCAGCCGGCCCATGAAATCCCGCAGCGCGGCGATGGTGTCGATGAATAGCTCCACGGTCCTTTTAGCCCGCCTGGCTAGCGGCCTGGCGCGCCAGGATGGCCGCGCCCAGGGCCCCGTTGATCTGGGGGTCGGCATCCAGGCGGACGATGGAGACCCCCAACGCATCCTCAAGTGCCTTGAACATCCCGGGGTTTTTGGCCACCCCACCCGTGAAGGCCACATCGGGTTCCATCTGGATGCCCTTGGCGAGCGAGGCCACGCGGTGCGCCATGGCTTTGTGCAAACCGCTGACGATATCGGACAGTTCCCGGCCGTCGTTCACCAGCGAGACGATCTCGGTCTCGGCAAAGACCACGCACTGGTTCGAGAGCGTGGCCGGGGACCGCGACGCAAGCGAGAGCTCGCCCATGGTTTCCAGGTCCAGACCCAGTGCCGCTCCCATGATCTCCAGGAAACGGCCCGTGCCGGAGGCGCACTTGTCGTTATAGGCATAGCGCTGGATTGTGCCGGTCTCGTCGAGCCGGATGGCCTTGGCGTCCTGGCCGCCGATGTCGACCACGGTTCGGATGCCCTTATGGTGCCAATGCGCGCCGCGGGCATGGCAGGCGATCTCCGATTCCACGGCCTGCGCAAAGGGGATATGATTGCGGCCGTAGCCGGTGCCGATGCAGTAGGCGATCCTGTCATTGGCTATACCCGCCTTGGAAAGCGCCTGATCCATGACATCCCGGGCCGACTCTTCCGGGTCCGGCCGCACGCGCATGACGTGCGCGGCCAGGATAGTATCGTCTTCCATGATGACGGCCTTGGCCGTCAGCGAACCGATGTCAACTCCTGCTACGATCATACTGGTCTCCTTATCATGAACCGGCGCATTTTTCACGGGCAATGACAGCCGCGCCGAGCGCCCCAACGATTTGCGGGTCCTGACGTAGCCGCTTGACGCCGGTGCCCAGAAGCCGTTCCAGGGCCTTGACCACGCCGACATTTTTGGCCACGCCTCCGGTCATGCAGACCTCGCGTTCCACGCCCACGGCGCGCGCCAGGATGGAGACTCGGTTGGCCATGGCCTCGTTGACGGCCGCGCCGATGTCCGTCACCGGGATATCGGCGTTGAGGAGCTGGATGACCTCGGCCTGGGCCCAGACCGTGCAGGTGGATGAGAGCGTGAGCGCGGTAGAGGCCCTCTCCGAAAGCAGACCCAGCTCGGCCAGATCGACGCTGAGGATCCCTGCCATGACCTCCAGGAAGCGCCCGGTGCCGGCCGCGCACTTGTCATTGGTGATGAAGTTGGCGACCTTGCCGTCGGCGCCGATGCGGATGGCCTTGCAATCCTGGCCGCCGACGTCGATCACGGTGCGCACGCCGGGAATGAGCCACTGCGCCCCTCTGGCATGGCAGGTGATCTCGGAAACCGCCGCGCTCACGAAGGGGATGCGGTTGCGGCCGTAACCCGTGCCGACACAGCCCGCGAGGTCGACCTCGCGGATGCCCGCATGATCCAGGGCCAGCCTGAATACCGCCTGCGCGGATTCCTCGGGCCGATCCTTGGCGCGGATGACCGCCTGTCCGAGGATCTTTCCACCGTTCAAGACAACCGCCTTGGCGGTCAACGAGCCGACATCGCAACCGGCAACAATCATGATGCTATCCTCCTTACATGGATAAACTCCGAGAATCGCTCCCGAACGGCCTCCCAGGAAGCCACGCGGTCATCGAAGGCGTCGCAGTACAGGACCAGCGTCGGTATGCCGTGGCGTTCCGTATCGCGCTGCAGGAGCTTGATGTTGCTCCACGTGTTGCGGCAGCCCATGGTTCCGATATAGATGATGAAGTCCGGCTTGACAATTTGCGAGATACCGATCGTATCATCCAGCCACATGTGGGGGGCGTCATAGGGCCCGCGTATCTGTTTGATCATGGGCATGCGCGAGTTCTGATCCGCGAGTGAATCGATCATGGCATCCAAATCCATGTCGCTCACCCCATAGCCTTCCTGCTCGCGGCCCCTGGCATAGGGCATACCGTTCTGCCAGAAGGTGAACAGCAGCGATCCGAGATGGCTGATCTCGAATTCATCGAAGAATTCCCACAGGCGCGCATCGGTGGTGTAGTGGTCGACATAGCAGCACAACGCCCGGGCTTTTTCCTTGCCGGACCTGGTCCCAGAGATATTTTTCCTGGCATTGTCCTTGGCCTTTTCCAGCATGGCCTCGAGCAGCGCGGTGTATTGCGGGGTTCCGCCCATCATGAACTTGCCGCCGTAGAGGAAGAGGTCATAGATGCTGGGCACCGGCGAAGGCCTGAGCTGGATGAGATCGGAGAGCTCGCAGGAGATCTCGTCCTGGCGCTTCACCTCACGAATGACGCTGCGCAGGCGTTCCAGATCGATCTTTCGGCCGGTATGCTCCTCCAGGAAGGCGATCATGTTGTGGAAGTCCTGGCGGTGGTAGCGCTGGGAGCGCTCCCCGGCGACCGCTTGCGGGTGGTTGAGCTGGTAGAAGGGCAGGTCGAGCCAGGCCGAGGCGAAGGCGAATGAGTTGGCGTTGGTGTCGCAGACGCCGGGCGTGTCGCAGACGATGAAATCAGGACTGGCCCCCATGCCGGCCAGGTAGGCGCCCAAGGCTCCGCGCTGGGCCGAGCACGAGGTCTCGGTGAAGCCCAGCTCGCAGCAGTAATCGAGAAACTCGGCCGTACCGCGCTTGAGAACCAAAGTCCCGAGGACGCTCAAGGGTTCGAGGCTGAGCGGCACGACGTCGAAGGCGTACAGGACGGGGGTGGCCATACAGAAGGTGGTCATGGCCACTTTCTTGCCCTCGGCATGCGCCGTGGTCAGGCTGTGCAGGTATTCTTCCAGGAGCTTGAGCAGCCTTATGCCGGGTTCTCCTTCCCGGATGATGATATCGAGGACGTCCCGGAAATGGGGTACGTACTCCAGGAGCGCCTCATACTCCTTGCGCGTGCCGTCGGCCGCCAGACTGGCATTGTGGATAATCGTCCAGATGTTCCAGTCATACTGGTATTCCATGCTTTCTTTCTTCATGATCTGCTCCTTACAATGTCATGCTGATGAGCGCGCCCTGCTTGATGCGGTCGCTGTAGATCCGCGAGCGTTCCTTGAGCACGCCGTTGGTGACCCGTTTCTCGATCTCAAGCAGATCGGGCAGGGCGTCCGCATGAAAGAGCGTCAGGGCGTCGATGGCCCGCTGCCGTTCCGCCAGCAGCCGCGCATCGTCTAGGGCGATGGAGCGCAATACTTCCCGTGCGGTCTGTTCCTTGTCTGTCTGGCACATATTGTATCCTCCTTTAAGCGAGGCGTTCTATGAAGGCGTCCACGCGCATCTTGATCCGGCCGGATTCCACCAGCGGTCCGTACTCGCGCTCCATGCGCACGTTCGGGATGCCGGCCTTGGCCAGGTCGCGGGCGAAGATCCCGTTCTCCGAACCGTGCATATCGCAGAAGCGGATGTTTTGCAGGACGACGCCGTCGGCGCGGGTGTCCTTCACGCGCTTGAGGATGAACTCGAGGCGGTCCTTGTAGTACCCGAACATGCGCGGGCAGAGGTTCCGGCTCAGGTAGTGACGGGCCAGCGCCTCTACCGGATCGCCGTCCTCCGCCACCAGCGTGTGGTATGAGCGCGCCCCGAAGCACATCGCATCGCCGACCACCACGGCGCCGCATTCCTCGATCACGCGCACGAAGTCAAGGTCGTCGTTGAGGCTGCCGACCAGGAGCAGGCGTTTGCGGCCGTCCTGGATGGAAGGCAGCTGCTCCAGTTCGGCCACGAGAGCTTCCAGCAGCCGGTTGTATTCGTCGCGCGGCATGGCCGAACCCGCCAGGACAATTGCCAGGGCGTCCTCGCCGCTGATGGGCGTTCCGGCGGCGCGGACCTGGTCGAGCCGCTGCAGCAGCCGCCGTGATGTATTGTACTTGCGGATGTTCTGGCGCATGGCCTCATCCGTGATCGCTCGGCCGAAGTGTTTTTCCAGACTCTCGATCAGGATGCCAAGCTCCTCGACGAACCATCTCAGGCTGTAGTCCGTGCTCTTGTGCGGCACACCGAAGTAGTGGAAGAAGCCGGGCGTGATCCCGGCGATATCCTCGCCGGCCTTGCGCCAGCATTCATCCAGGCGCCGCATGGAATCGCAGCCCGGCGTGATGATGACGCCGTCGAGGAAGTTGTAGACGCCCTCGCCCGCGAGCTGCAGGATGCATTTGGGGAAGCTGCATACCACCGGGCCGTAATAGGTGTCGCCGATGGAGAGCGAACTGATGCCCACGGCCCTGAAGCGCATCGGCAGGATGCCGGCCGCGGCGATGACCTCCTCGGGCAGGAAGGTGCATGGAAAGCCGATAACGGGTTTGCCCGCGGCCTTCCAGGCCTCGATGTACGGATTTTGGATCTCAGAGGCTATCTGACGGAATGTTTCGATCATCGCGCACCTCCTTGGCTCCCGGCCAAGACCGCGCGGAAGCGCTCGAGCGTGGCTTCGTCAGCGCCGGAGAGCAGCGAGGCCAGAGCGTCGATCAGCGAGGGCAAAAGGGCCTCGGCCGCCGGGCGCAGGGCCTCGACGCATTCGGGCAGCAGACCCTCGGCGGCCTCCCGCAGGGCGTCGGCATCGATGGCGTCGCCCCAGGCCCGCGCGAGGTTCGTCAGCAGCGCGGGACGCTGGCTGTGCAGGTCGGTGAGTGTTCTCACGATGATATTGACGATGTCCGCCGCGGTCTGGACGTCAAGATCCGCCAGGGCCTGCTCGAAGACCGTCGGTGCGAGAGCGCTCAGGCTGCGGGCCTTTTTGACCCTGGCCCTCAAACGCGGATTGCTTGCCGCGGCGTAGTTCGCCACCCAGGCCTGGAGAAGCTCCGGATGCTCGTCGAGGACGTCGGTGCTGGCGGCGCCCAAGGCCTCGGATAACTCGGCCAGGGCGACGCGCGTCTTGGCAATGACGTCCGGATCGAGTTGGGCAAAGGCCGTCTTCATGGCCGCCGTCAGCTCGATCCGGAGCAGCGGCTTGCCGGCACGCGCAAGCAGCAGACTACCGGTCTGGAAGCGCCTGAGGATCTCGCTTGCGGTATTGACCAGGCGGCCGACCTCATCGGCTTTGACGGTCTTGAGGACCGAGAGCAGGATGTCGGTGGTGAGGTCGGGTCCCAGACCCGTTGTCAGAGGCCGGATCAGCCGGGAAACACTGCCCAGCGCGGTATTGACGACCGCGATCAGGGATGCCACGAGGCTGACGACCTTGGCCGGGTACTTCCAGATCTCCCGGTTGAAGGTCTCGATGGCATTGAGCGCATAGGGGTCGCAGCCGCGAAGCATGACCATGAGTTCGCCGAAGTCGAGGTTTTCAATGAAGGCCCGCACCTTCTCGCCGCGGTGAGGGTTTTCTTCCGGAACACCCTGGCTATGCGCCTCATTAACCCTGGCGCACAGGAGCGTGATGAGCCTGGCGATGTCGGCCGGCAGGGTCGTTGGCGCGGCCGGATTCGGCGCCGTGGGCGCCGCCGCGGCCTTATCCAGCACCCACGCCAGCGGCGCGAAGAGCTTTTCCTTGATCGTGCCGTGGCCGGACCAGACGCTCACGAGGTTGCGGGCGATGGCCGCTACGAAGCGCGCGACCGGCCTGATATAGGACCGCAGGAAATCGCCGCCGATGCGGCCGATTGTCCCTTGTATCTGCGTTAGGTTATCGATTGTATGCATGCTGACATGTCCTCCGTGTCGAAAAGCCTCATGACCCAAGGCCGAAGCGCTTGAACAGTTTGGCGCTACGCCGCTTGACAAGTCCACCGGCCAGGGAGAGGATCCCCAGCTTCTGATCCAGAACGGCATCCACCAGGTTGAGCGCGGCGTCGTTCAAGGCCGGCTTGTCGAGATTGTCGATTACCCTGGACAGGAAGGCGCTGAGGAGATCCGGGTCCTGCCGGCACAGGGTGTTGAGACCTGCCGTACCGGCGTTGATCACCTTGGCGATAGCGATCGGGCCTTGCTCGAGGACGAAGGGCTTCAACTCCGGCGACTCCGCCAGTACGTCGCGCGCCAGGGATGAGACCGCATTGCCGCAGGACTTGAGCACGGAGCGGTCGACATCGGCCAGGACGCTGCCGATATACCCCTTGAGCAGCCGGGGTGAGAACTTGGCGTGGATGTCTTCCACCAGCTGGGTCATACCGCCGACACAGGCGTTGATCATGGAAGGTATGGCCCCCATGATACTGAAGAGGACCTCGAAGTCCTGCCAGATGAGGTCTTTGACCATCTCGCGGCCTCCGCTTTCCGAGATGTTCCTCAAGTGCCCGCGCAGGATGTCCTTTAAGGTGGGTTTGCTTAGGAGTTCCTTGATCAGGCCGCTCATGGCTTGGCTCCTTCTTTCTCCACCGCCTTTACGAGGTCGCCGAAAAGCGGGGAAACAATGTCGAGAATGGGGCGCAGACGTTTGATCGCCTGGCCTAAGGTGGCCGTATCGATGTCATCCAGGAGCGAGGCAATGAAACCGCGTAGCAGCTCCGGAGAAAACTTGTCATCCATCTGCACCAGGATTTCGTCAAAGATCCGAATCAGCGCATTGGCAATGGCCGGCAGGCCCCCCATCAGCCCCAGGGAGAACTCGAGGTCCTGCCACAGGAAGGTTCGCACCAGCTCACGGCCGGTTTCAGGGCCGTCCATGCTTTTCAGGACGGCGCGCAGGTCATCCTTAAAGGCCGGCTTGTTGATCAGTTCCTTGAGGAACGTGCTGGCCATATCGTGGCCTTGATTTTCATACATAGGCTGCCTCCTTTATTCCAATCCCTTAGATCGAGGTGCAATTGAAGAAGTACCTGGCCGCTTCCATCTGGCAGAGCTGTTTGCCGCCCATCCAGAGCTGGATGATCTTGATGTCGCGCCAGTGTTTCTCGATGTCCCATTCGCGGTCCGCGCCGTAGGCGCCCAGCACGTCCATGGCCCGGCCGAAGTTCTCGACCGCTTTGTCCGAGACGAAGTCCTTGATGTTGCGGATCTTGCCGATGACCTCTTCGTCATGGATGGGCAAGCCGTAGGCCTTGTTGCGCCGGTCTCCGATGCAGGCGGCCTCATACCCCACGATGCGGCAGATGTCGATATCGCCGGCGATGCGGCCGATAACCCCTGCCACGGCGTCGTTCTCTTTCAAGGGCCGGTTGCGGTAGGTGCGCGTGGACACGAATTCGTAGAGCCGCTCATAGAGGTTCAGCATGGCCCCGGTTAAAAAGCCGATCGAGGCCACCTGGCCCCAGGGGATGATCTCGGTGAAGGTCTGGGCGTCCAGACCCGGACCATGGGCGCGATACCAGGCGGGCACGCGCACATTGTCGAACCAGATGTCGCTGTTCTTGTCCGCGGCCATACCGGCCTTCTCGTAGGGATTGCCCTCGCTCACGCCGGGGGTGTCCGTGGGCACGAAGATGAGGGCGAAATCGTTCTTGTCGTGTGACCCCGGTTTGGTGGTGCAGGGCACGCCGAAGAGCTTGGACACGCCGGCCGAGTTGGTAGGCCAGAGCTTGTGGCCGTTCACCACCCACTCGTCGCCTTCCAGGCGCGCCGTGGTGCGTAGCGTCTTGCCGCCTAAAAGTCCCATGTTCTCGATGTCGGCCCCACCCTGGGGTTCGGTCATGGTCAGGGCCGAGAAGACCGGATGCTTGGCGTTCACGTACCAGGGGGCGAATTCCCTGGCCAGGCGCCAGTTCACGTGCGGTTCGACCAGGATGGTGGTCAAGGGCCAGATGGTGACCAGGAAGGCCACCGCGATGGCGGTATCGGCCCGGCCGACCTCTTCGCTCAAGGCATAGGCGATGCGGAAGACGTAGTCGGAATGGCCGATGCCCCAGCCGCCGAGTTCCTGGGGGAACATGGCCTTCTGGAAACCCAGGTCGACCATAAGTTTCTGGAAGGCCGGCTCGATGAGCTTGTGCTCCTTCCAGTCTTCATCGTACCGGCGCCGAAACGGGATACAATCGGTGTCCGCCCAGGCGCGTAAAACCTTACGGATATGCTTTTCCATGGGAGAAACCTGTTCCAGGGGGAGAGAAAACTCATCAAAGTGTTTCATGGCTAGACCTCCTTGCAGTCATAGAAGTAACGGGCAATGTCCATCTTGACCGGGACATCGGCGCCCACACCGCACAGCCAGGACTGGATGGTCTTGATGTCGCGCCAGTGCTTCTCGACGTGCCATTCCTTGGCGTAACCGGCCGAGCCCATAAGCTCCATGCCCTTGTTCAGGGCATTCAGACAGGCCTGCTGGATGCGGGAGCCCAGCATCTGGGCGAAGGTGAAGACGCCCGAACCGCCCACGCCCCCCCAGGACTCAGGCTGGGCCATGATGTGTGCCATGCTGTAGGCCATGAGGCGCGCGCCCGCGATCTCCTCGGCCACTGTGGCCAATACCGCGGCGCAGAGGGGGTTCTCCTTCATGATGTCCTTACCCTTGATAGTGCGGTTCTCGGCCCAGTTGGTCAGGATCTCGAAGAAGTTCATGGCCCCGCCGATGGAGGTCCCGCCCAGAAGGAGGTTCAGCCAGGCATACAGCTCCGTCACCACGTCCTCGCGGTTGATGAGGTAGCTCTTGGGGATCTTGACCTTGTCCAGGGAGATATCGGTGTTGCGGCAGGCGTTCAGGCCCGTCATCTTCAAGGGCGCACCCTTCTTGACCCCTTTGGCGTCGGCCGGGACAAAGGCCAGACAGGCTCTCCCGCCCTTGTCGCTGCACACGACCCCAAAGAGGTCGGCGGTGAAGCCGGGACCTAAGGGCCGTAAGTTTTTGCCGGAGAGCGTGTAGCCGTCTGGAGAAGCCTTCAAGGTTACGGGCACGGAACGGCCGTTGAAGAGCGCCGTGTTCTCGCCGTCCAGGCCGGCTCCCGGCAGGATCAGGGCCACGTTTTTGAGCTCGTCCGCGAAATAGAGCGGGGCCAGCTCACCCAAGAGGGCTGTGTCCACGTTGGGCTGCATGGTCATGATGGCGAACACGGCGTACTTGAGCGCGGCAATGAAGGCCACGGCCTCGTCCCCGCGGCCGATCTCGGTGAAGACCGTCAGGATGCCCGGCGCGCTGGATGGTTTGTTCCAGCCGTAGCCGCCATGCTCCTCGGGCAGCACCAGGCGTTCGAATCCGATATCCAGGATGAGCTTTTTGCGCTTCTCGACAAAGAGCGTATCGTAACCTTGTTGATACTCCAGCCGGTTGGCCAGAATCTCCTTTTCAGCCCAGGCGCGCGCGGTGGCCGCGAACCCGAGAGCATCGTCATCGACCCAGGATTTGGGATACAGAAATAGATCATCCAGATACTTGTTCATATGACCTCCCTTTGTCATTCTCATCACTAACGGGCGTCAGAACTTTGCATTTCGGCGTTGCTCTTCGTCGAAGTCGCTGCGGCGTACGAGAAGTACGCCTCACTCCTCGACTTCAGTGCGTCTTGAACTGTTTTGTTCTGACGGCCTGTATTCTTAATGCATTCTATTGTCCTGTTGAGCGCTTAACATGACAAACCGGCATATGGCTCTTTACGAGGAATTCTCCGACATGCTACCCTCCTTTTATATTTGTTGTTCAAGGATGTTCCGGCCTTGAGGCGTGAGGAATTGATCGAAGGTCGCCAGGCTGGATGTAATCATGTAGTCGATGGCTTCCTCGCGCGTAAAACGTTTTTCGAACTGAAAACTATGGATGATCTGCATGGCCATGCCGACCACGGCATGGCCGAAGAGATGGGGGTTTATATTATGGATGATGCCTTCATTCAGCCATTCCTGGATATCCTCGGCTAGGTCATCGGCAAAGGTGGTAAACGAACCCCAGGTGATGATGTCGAAGGATTCATCTACCCCGTAACCGCCGCGCAGCATGATGGTCAACAATTGCGGGTTGGTCTCTACGAAATCGAACAGCGCGGTAAAGGTCGCACGGAGCTTGTCGCGTTGCTCGCGTCGGTCCCAAATATTCACCGGCCGCCTGATCTCAAGTATCAATATGCGAAAGGCGTCGAAGTTTTCGCGCGTGATGCGCTCGTAGAGCTCGCGCTTGTCCTTGAAATAGTTATAGAAGGTGCCGGCCGATACATTCGCCGCGCGCACCACGTCCATGACCTGCGTATTGTGATAGCCGCCCTTGCTGAACAGATCGATGGCCGATCTGATGATCTTGTCCAAGGTTTCCTGGCGTTTCTGTTCCGTTGCCTTCGGCATACCTCACCCATGCGTGTATTACGCCGTTATGGTTAAGAAAACAGTAGCTGGAAAAAAGATATCTCCCGTTACAGGGCCAACGGCCCACTATAAATAATGAAACTTCATTACTGATAAACTTTTACAGATGAACTGATTGTATGTCAAGCATGAATTTAGAAAAATTTACTCTCGTTTTAGGGGCCTATGGAATGTTGCGGTGGATAGCGGTGGCCGCAAAACCGCTTGACGGAGAACAGTCTGAGGGTCTAGTGTCACTGTCTTCCGATTACGATAACTATGATGAAGGGGAGATCAAAAGGGATGTTGTTCGCGATTGATACCCTAGAATCTTCAACGGAACTGTCCTGCTTCATACGTGGATCAGTCTTAGCCCTGTTTGGGCTCATCAGTATCATGGAGGTCGCGGAGACAGATATACCGGTGACGGTGTCTCTTTCCCGTGCCAGATCCAATAACGATTTATTTTCCTTCCGTAATCCGAAGCACGATCTTGTAATTCCCATTGATTGATATTTAAATGATTTATACTTAGATCAACAAGTTATCTCTTGGCATACGCCTTGCTGGCTCATACAGCAGCTCTCATATGAAAAGGTGATGTATGAAGGATATGAAGAAGATCGAGGATAAACGACTCGTATTGCTTGATGCCCTTCTTCGTTACGCTAACAAGTCTGGCGATGCCAAACCACATTTTTATCAAGACGAAGCACTTATGAAGCTTGGTGTATGCGAGAATGTTTTCATCGACATGCAGATGGAAATCGGAGATAAATGCTGCCACATGGATGACTGCCTTGATGGAAGAATTCGGTATGCCATCAATACAAACAGATGTTTGGAACTCCGCAAACAGATAATCAAAGCAAACACGGAAAAAATAAAGCATCGTGAAAGTTTGAGTATTACCGTCGTCACGGCATTATATGGTACCCTATTTGCCATTCTCCTCGGTCGATTCATAATGTGATACAATTCCGAAACTTAAAAAAACTATTATACGGCGCATCAGAACAAGGATGACCCGAAGTTCTGATGCGCCGTATAATAGGAGATCTTGTCACCCGGTTCCGGCTTGCCCGCCAACGTACACAAACCAAGGGGACCCCTCTGGTTCATTTAAGAAAGATCTGTTGAATGTTGAGAAACGGCCCCTTCCGCTTCCTTTTCCCGTCTGCAGCCGGTGCAAATGGCTTGGTTGATTTCGATTACCTTTTCTGCGTTTCGCAGCTGTTCCTTGTTGATTTAATCGTAGGAGAGGCCGAAACAATCCTTGACTTAGGTGTATTCATATAAAATAGTTGGCGTATGGCAGATGCCATCATGACCGTGGTGCAGTGCTGGGACGACGGGGTTACCACCGATGCAAGGCTGGCCGATATCCTCAGGCGGCACGGGGCCAGGGCCACCTTCAACCTGAATGCGGGCCTGTACAATCAATCCAGGCGCTTCGACTGGAACTGCCAGGGTACGGAGGTCTGGCGGCTCGGCTGGGAAGACATGCGGTCGGTCTATGAGGGCTTTACCATCGGCAATCACAGCCTGACGCATCCGCTCCTCGACCAAAAACCGATCAAGGCGGCCATGCGCGAGATTTTCGAAGGCCGCGAGCGGCTCCAGCAGTTTTTCGCCCAAGCGGTGCGCGGGTTCGCCTATCCGTTCGGCGCCCATAACGAGGCGGTCAGGAATCTGGTGCGCGAAGCCGGCCACGCATACGCCAGGACTTCTCATAGCATCGATATCCCCTATCCGCCGGCGGATGTCATGACGTTTGACCCATGCACCCATTTCCTGGCCCCGGATTTCTGGTCGCGCTATGAAAAGGCCAAGGGCTGCGGCGTCTTCTACTTCTGGGGCCATTCTTATGAGATGATCACCGAAGAGATGTGGCGCAGCTTTGATGCCATGATCGAGCGCATCGGCGCCGACCCCGCCACACGCTGGGGCGAAATCGGAGATTTGTTCGCCGCGCCGTAGGGAAGCGGGGACAAAGGGGTTTGTTGTCCCTTATGGAGATAATAGGGCTAAGGGGGGAAGTTGTTGAAATAGTAACCAGCTATCCAGAAAGATTTAAATTCAACAACATCCACATCGATCCAAGAGTTCTTTGTATTGAAGGGAGGGTTTATGGACGGTACGTTACTGAAAAAACTGCATAGGCTTGGGGACATTATGAACAACGAGTCGGAATTTCCATTAACCATAATCCGCTGGTACCTCGTGCCGCCGATCTATCGATGGTATTTCAAACCGTTGTACCGGGCCATGGCCGCGGTGTTGACCGAGCAGGAAATTGATCTGCTGCTGATACTGGGGAATGACAGGTTGACCCGGGCACAGCTGCTGAAGCGCACAGGTTGGCCTCAGGATGATTTCACCAGGGCGTTTGAGGCACTGACCGGAAAGAAGGCCGTGCTGTGGTCGGAGGCAGCGGCCGGCGGCGCCACCGTGTTCCGTATCGCGCCCATGATGCTGGGCTGGTTTGAGTTAAGCTGCGCCGACGGAGAGGCCACGCCGGAGCGCAGACTCTTTTCAAAGGAACTGGGCCGTTTTTTCAACCGCATCAAACTGATGAATTTCATCGGCGCCCGCGGCATCATCAACTGGCTCATTTTCGGGCTGGGGCCCATGAGCGGCATAGCCAAGCTGCCGTCAGCGATTGAGACGGAACCTGGGACGAAACCGGTCATGACCGTTGCCGTGGACCGATCGGTGAACATCCCCGAGGCCAAAATTTACCGTGCCGGCGGGGTGAATGCCATGATTGAAAAATACGGTGACAGCGGACAGATCGCGGTCACAAAGTGCCTCTGCCGCCAGCACTGGGCCATGGAAGGCGATCCCTGCCGCCTTGATCTGCCGCTGGAGTCGCATCTATGGATCGGCCCCTTTGCCGAACACGTGGTAAGCTACGGGTATGGCCGTCGTATTTCAAAGGACGAGGCCTATGGTATCATCCACCAGGTGCGTGAGCGCGGCGGGGTGTTTGAAGTGATGCATACCCGTATGGATGTGGAGAACGAGCCGGGCCTGTCCGTGTGCTGTTGCTGTTGGGACTGCTGCACGGCCCTGGGCAACTACAACCGCGGTTTGATGCCGCTGGCGGTGAAAACCTATTATCTGGCCGCCATCCCTGATGCGAGTAAATGCACGCTGTGCGGGCTTTGCGTGGAATATTGTCCGGTCAGCGCCATGCGGATAAAAGACAATCAACTTGTGCATGACCCCGATCTTTGCATCGGTTGCGGCCAGTGCGAGTACCAGTGCCCGACCGATGCGGTGGTTATGGCGCCTCATGAACGGGTTGTGCGGTTGGGGATGCTGAAGAAATCCCGGCGCAAGGCGGCGTTTAAAGATTAACGCTCAGTTCGCACCGGCGCTGAGCACCTGCTCCTGAACCGTTGCCGGTCCGATTTCGAGCAAGACCTTGATGCTGCTCTGATCGGTTGGCCACCCATTAGGAACGTTCACGCTCCTGATTATTGCATTGCCGGCGGGAATGCAATCAAAGCCGATACCTCCGGCCGGCAGCCAGCCGGCCGGATTGCCACGCCTTTGATGGTGGCATTCTTCATGGTGGATAGCTTGTCGGATACCGGAGCGCTAACCGGAGCGCGGATTGCCTTTTGGCCGGACGATACCGCGGTTCCCGCTTCCTCGGCCAGGGCGGAATACCCCCACAGGCAACCAAGAGCAACAGCATCCCGATACCGCGCAGCACAACACTAACGCCCATCGCATCCCCCTGGAAAAAGGTATCAATCAGCGCCGGCCCCGGTTGACTGGACAGCGATTCCTTATGGTTATCCGCAGGTTGTCGCTCGATTCATCGACTTTAGATAAACGATGGCCATATGCGCTCCTAGCCAACCATCGAGTACCGCAGAGGTATCTGATTTCGGCTAATACACTACGACAACTCAATTATATTCATAAAATCAATAAGCTTAGCCGAATACAGTATAATACTGATGGGCAACATGGCGCATAAGCGTCACATCCTATAAGTGGAGGTATTACATAGTGACAAAGACGGAACTGATCGCAGCATTGGCGGCAAAGGCGAAAATGTCGAAAGCATCAGTG
>JBDKSM010000068.1:0-4989 GCA_039680665.1 Syntrophaceae bacterium
CTCGGCCACCTTGACCGCCTCCACGCCGTCCTTGGCATAGGCCGCGCCGATGGATTCGGCATAGGCCGCGGTGACCACGGCGCCGCCCACCATGAAGGGGCAATCCAGGTCCGCGGCGCGGGCCTTGGCGATAATCTCGGGCATGTTCACCATGGTGGTGGTCATCAGGGCCGAGAGGCCCACCAGGTCGGGCCGGTGTTCCTGCATGGACATGATGATGTGTTCATGGGGCACGTCCTTGCCCAGGTCGATGACCTCAAAGCCGTTGTTCTTGAGCAAGAGGATCACGATGTTCTTGCCGATGTCGTGGATATCGCCCTTGACCGTGGCCATGAGGATGCGGCCCTTGGTGGCGCCGGTGCCGGCCTTCTTGATGAGCGGCTCCAGGCGGGCGAAGGCCTTTTGCATGGCCTCGGCGCTGGCGATGAGCTGCGGCAGGAAATAGGTCTTGGCCTCGTAGAGCTCGCCCACGCGACGGATGGCCGGGATCATGATGCCGTTCACCAGCGTATCCGGGCTCAGGCCCTTTTCGAGGGCCTTGTCCACGCAGGCCAGGATCGCTTCGCGGTCGCCCTCCAAGATGGCCCGGTGGACCAGCTCGGCGGGGGTTAACTCTTTACCGGCGGGCATGGTTGCCTGGGCAGGGGAAAGTGTTTGCGCGCCGAAGCGTTCGATATAGGCCTTGGCGCCGGCGTCGCGGCCGGCCAGGACATCGGTGGCCAGCTTGATGTTCATGAGCTCGGCGTTCTCCGGGTTGGCGATGGCCAGGCTCAAGCCTTTGGCCACGGCCATGGCCAGGAAGCCGGCGTTGATCCAGCGGCGCTCGGGCAGGCCGAACGAGACATTGGACAGGCCGATGACCGTGCGGGCGCCAAATGAACGGGCACACCAGTCGATGGTGGCCAAGGTCTCCAAGGCCGCGCCTTGCTCGGCGGATACGGTCATGGTCAGGGCGTCCACGATAAAGTCGTCCTTGGTGAAGCCCTGCGTCCGGGCCTGCTCGAAGATGCGCTCGATCACGCCCCGGCGTAAGCCAGCCGTGGCCGGAATGCCCTCGTCGGTCAAGGGTAGGAGGATGAACATGGCCCCGTACTTTTTGGCCAGGGGCAGCAATCGTTCCAGCTTGGCCTTTTCGCCCGAGATGGAGTTGATCAGCGCCCTTCCCGGGTACAGGCGCAGCGCCGCTTCCACGGCCTCGACCCGCGCGGAGTCGATGGATAAAGGCAGGTCGGTAATTGTCGCCAGCAATCCGATCGCGGCCCGGATGGCGGCGGCCTCGTCGATGCCGGGCGTGCCCACGTTGACATCCAGCAGGGCCGCCCCGGCTTTCTCTTGGTCATGGGCGAACTGCCTTACTATTCCCAGCTTGCCCTCCTTGAGCTCGGCCTGCAGGGCCTTCTTGCCGGTGGGGTTGATGCGTTCGCCGATCACGGCCAGGGGGGCGCCCGGCTTGAGCAGCAAGTGTCCGCGCGCCGAGCTTACGCCGCTCAAGGAGCTGGCCTGGGGTTGGATGGGCTTGAGGTCGTTGACTGCCTCGATCATGGTGCGGATATGCTCGGGCGTGGTGCCGCAGCAGCCGCCCAGGAGGTTCACGCCGGCCTCGGCCAGGGAACGGGCATGGCGGGCAAATGTGTCCGGCTGCATATCAAAGACCGTGCGGCCCTTGATCAGCTTGGGCAGACCGGCATTCGGTTTGGCCACCAGCGGCACCGTGGCGTAGGGCTTCATGGCGCGGATGGGACCCAGCATGTCTTCGGGCCCGGTGGAGCAATTGCAGCCCACGGCCGAAGCGCCCAAGGCCTGCAGGGTGATCAGGCCGCTGATGGGGTCGGTGCCGCTTAAGGTGCGGCCGTGTGGCTCGTAGGTCATGGTCACGATGGTGAAGAGGTCGGTCAGTTCGCGCACGGCGATCAAGGCGGCGCGCGCTTCCTGGATATCGAGCATGGTCTCGATGGTGAGCATGTCCACCCCGCCGTCGATCAGCCCTTTGACCTGCTCCTTGAAGGCCGCCACGGCGTCTTCGAAGCTTAGATCGCCGAAGGGTTCGATGAAGCGGCCGGTGGGCCCGATATCGCCGGCGATCAGGAACGAATCGCCCACGGCCCGGCGGCAGATCAGGGCCAGCTCGCGGTTGACGCCATAGGCGTCCGTGATGCCGTACTCCAAGAGCTTATAGCGGTTACCGCCGAAGGTGAAAGTGGTGACCATGTCCGCGCCCGCGTCTTTATAGGCGGCATGCATGGCGCTTACCAGGCCGGGGTTTTCGCAGCCGAAGGTCTCGGGACATACGCCCTGGGGCATGCCAAAGGCCTGCATATGGGTGCCGGTGGCGCCGTCCAGGATCAGCACCCGCCGGGCAAGAATATCCTTGATGCGGTCCTTGGCGTTCATACATACCCTCCTCGAATGCCGGCGATGGCGCTGACGGATTTCTCCGGGATCAGAATGCAGCTTTCGGTGATGTCGATCCCGATGCGTTCGAGCTTCAGGAGCCGGTACAGCGTTCTCTGGTTAACGAGTGCCAGATCGCCGTACCCGGCCGAGAAGCGTTTGCGGGTCACGATACGGCCCTGGCGCAGCAGGACCTGATTGAAATAGGCCATGATCCAGCTTAAGCCCGCATCCACGACCTCGCTGGCCGTGGCGTCCAGCACCACCCCGCGGGTGATGTTGGCGCCCGCGATATCCGAGGCGATGACCTGCATGATGGCGGTGCCGGCCGTGGCGGCCATGAGCAGGACCTCCTGGCTGCCGGAGAGCATCTTGGAGAGTCCGGCGCTCTCGAAGACCGTGCCGTCTTCGAGCTCGATGCGCCCGTCGCTCATGGTGATGATGGTCAGCGTACGCGCGCTGCCTTTAAGCTCGATCAGGCTGAGGGCCTCGTGCATGTAGGCGTGGATCTCGTTCTTCTGGGCGCGCGGTATGGCGGTGATGTTCTGTTTGCGGCCCAGACGCCGGTACACGGCATCTTCCGGCAAGGTCGGCGGTATGGCGGTAAAGATCTGCGGCTCCCTCACAACCTGGCTTGTAGCGAGAAACGAAGCGCCATGCAAGATCTAAAAAATGGATAAGGTATATCCTCCCGGCCGGCCATACATGCATCGAACTGCAATCGATAACGGAATACAGGATGCGTTCCTGCCGCCCAGACGGCCTGGTCTCGGCCGCGTCCTTGACCGGGCGCGAAGATCTCTGTTATAGGGTGGGGATGAAGGAATCCTTGAAAGCCCAAGCCATGCAGCCGTTCCTGGTCATGGATATCCTGGAGGCCGCCAACGCCATGGACACGCCGGTGATCCACCTGGAGGTGGGCGAGCCGGACTTCGACACCCCGGAGTGCATCCAGGAAGCGGCCATCAAGGCCATGCAGTCGGGAAAGACGCACTATACGCATTCACTGGGTATCCCGGAGCTGCGCGAGGCCATTGTGCGGCATTATCATGATACCTACGGGGTAAGGGTTGATCCCGAGCAGGTGCTGGTCACGGCCGGGTCTTCGCCGGCCTTGCTGATCGCCTTCGGCGTCCTCTTAGATGCCGGCAGCGAGATCATCATGACCGATCCCTACTATGCCTGCTACCCCAACTTCGCCACCTTCATCGATGCCTGCCCGCGGCTCATACCCACGCGCGGCGACGGTTTCCAGCTCGACCCGGACAAGGTCAAGGCCGCGGTTGCCGAGCGTACCAGGGCCGTCCTGATCAATTCACCGGCTAACCCCACCGGCGTGTGCCTGGACCGCGAGCATATGCGGGGTTTGAGCGAGCTCGGGCTACCGATCATATCGGACGAGATCTATCATGGCCTGGTCTATGAGGGCGAGCAGCACACCATGCTCGAGTTCACGGACAACACCATCGTGGTGGGCGGTTTTTCCAAGGCCTATGCCATGACCGGCTGGCGCCTGGGCTGGGCAATTTTTCCCAAGAATCTTGTCCGGCCGGCCCAGAAGATGCAGCAGAACCTCATCATCTGCGCGCCGGCCACGGCGCAGTGGGCCGGCGTGGCGGCGCTGACCGAGGCCGGGCCGGATGTGGAGCGCATGCGGCTTATCTTCGCCCACCGACGGGAGATCATGCTGGAGGCCTTGGCCGCCAGCGGACTTCAGGTGGAGGTGCGCCCGAACGGCGCCTTCTATGTGCTCGTGAACATGGAAGGCGTCACCGACGATTCCTACCGCCTGGCCTTCGACATCCTGAAAAATACCGGTGTGGGCGTGACCCCGGGCAAGGACTTCGGGCCCGCGACCGCGCGTTATATCCGCTTCTCGTACGCCAACTCCGAGGCCAATATCCGCGAGGGTGTGCGCCGGGTCGGAGAGTATATCGGGAAGCTCGCATGCTGAAAGTCCGGGACGCCCGCTATGTCGGAACAATCCAGAGCGACGTGGAGGCCTTGCCCGAGATCGCGGTGGCGGGCCGCTCGAACGTGGGAAAAAGCTCGCTCATCAATGCTCTGTTAAACCGCAAGTCCCTGGTGCAGACCAGCAAGCAGCCCGGCAAGACGCGCAACATCAACTACTTCCGGGTGGACCTGGTCCAGGCCCCGTCCTTCTACCTGGTGGATATGCCGGGCTACGGCTATGCCAAGGTGGCGCGTTCGATGCAGGACGAGTGGCGCAAGCTGGCGCAGCGGTATTTCGCGGACAACCGCAACCTCAAGATGCTTCTGCTCTTAGTGGATATCCGCCGCGACTTCCGTGACGAGGAGCGTATGGTTCTCGATCTGGCGCGCGCCAACCAGGCCCGTCCGTTCCTGGTCGCCACCAAGACCGACAAGCTTGGCCTGTCCGAGCGCACGCGCTGCCTGAAGGCGCTCCAGGCCGCCGGCGGCCTGGCCCCCATGGCCAGCTCGGCCGAGAAACGCTGGGGCCTTGAAGAAATCTGGCAGGTCATCCAGGAGGCTTTAGGGATCTGAAATTGAGCAAACCAGAGCTGCGGCTGAATCTACAAACTCTTCTGAGGTAACAGAGGCATAGGCGGTACGAAG
>JBDKSM010000069.1:0-18782 GCA_039680665.1 Syntrophaceae bacterium
CCCTCCAGCAGGATCTGTCCGGCATCCATCTTCTCCAGGAAGTTGATCATGCGCAGCAAGGTGGACTTGCCCGAACCCGAGGGCCCGATGATGACGATCTTCTCGCCCTTCTTGATCGAGAGGCTGACATGATCCACGGCCGTGAGGTCGCCGAAGCGCTTGACTACACTTTTCAATTCGATCATCGGTTCTCGTAGACCCCCAGCCGGTCTTCCAGGCGCTTGAAGCTGAGTGTGAAGATGCTGGTCAGGATCAGGTAAATGATGGCGGCCTGCACCAGGATGAAGATATTGAAGGTGGCGTTGAAGATCTGGTCCGCGGCGCGCATGAGCTCCACCATGGCGATGGTGGAGACCAGGGCCGTATCCTTGATCAGGGCGATGAACTCGTTACCCACCGGGGGCACCAGGCGCTTGTAGGTCTGCGGAATGATGATGCGGCGCATGGCCTGCCAGTAGGTCATGCCGATGGCCTTGGCGGATTCCATCTGGCCTTTGTCGATGCTCTCGATGGCGCCGCGCATGATCTCGGCCAGATAGGCGGAATAGTTCAGTCCCAGCCCGATCACCGCGGCCGTAAAGGGTTTGAGCGTAATCCCTAAGGGCGGCAGCCCGTAATAGATGAAGAAAAGCTGCAATAAGAGCGGCGTGCCGCGAAACAGCCAGATATAGCCCCAAAAAAAGGAGGCGATCATATTGATACGGCTGATGCGGCCCAAGGCGATCAGGAGCCCGAGAAGCGGGGAAACCAGCATGGTGATCAGCACCAGAAGCAAGGTCATGCCCGTGGCCTTCAAGAGCGTGGGCAGGTAGGTCTGCATATCCTTCAAGAACTTGAGCCACTCAGGCGTCTGGGCGGCCTGGATCCGGGTCAGCATATTCTTGGCTTCGAGGTTGTCGGGCAACAGGGAGAGGATATCGGTGCACATCTTGGCGCTTGTCTCATAGTCCTGGCGGCTGAACAGGATCTTGGCAGCCTCCATGCGCGCGCGCACGAACACCCCGGCATCCTCGCCCGCCTCAGGCGGGCTCACCTTTTGGAAACGCTCCAGCGCCTCATCCAGCCGCCCATCCTCGATCAGGCGCGTGCCTTGGGCGAGCAGCGCGTATGGATCTTCGGGGGCGGCCGGAGCGGCAAACAGGAACGTACCGAAGAGCAGAATCAGGCACGGCGCGCCCAAGAGCGCGCCGTGCCGCAAGCAACTATTTCCAGGACGTGATGTCATCCCCGAACCACTTGATGGAGATCTTCTTCATGGTGCCGTCCTTGAACATAGCGTCCAGGGTGGACTGGATTTTTTCCTTGAGCGCCTTGTCTTCCTTGCGCAGCCCGATGCCGATGGGTTCGGAAAGGAGCGCCTCGGTCAGCACCTTGAATTCGCCGGGCTTCTGGGAGAGGTAGTAACGTCCCACCAGCTCGTCCACGGCCAGGGCGTCGATGCGGCCGATCTTGAGATCCATGAAGGCATTCGTGTTGGTGTCGTACTTCTTGATATCCTTGAACTTCTTATTGAGCTTGCCCAGCGCCTCCTCGGAGGTGGAGCCCAGCTGCACGCCCATGGTCGTGGCGGGCCCAAGGTCCTTGAGCCCCTTGATCTTCTGGTTGCCGGCCTTGACCACGATGACCTGCTTTTCCATGATATAGGGCTTGGTAAAGGCGATCTCCTTTTCGCGCTCGGCCGTGATCGACATGCCGGACCAGATAATATCGAACTTGCCGGTCTTGAGCGACATGATCACGCCCTTCCAGGCCGTGGGCTGGTGGACGACCTTGATGCCCAGGCGCTTGGCAAGCTCCTTGGAGGCGTCGATATCGAACCCCACCAGCTCGTTCTTCTCGTTGCGGAACTCCATGGGCGGAAAGGCGTCGTCGATGCCGATCACGAGCTCGCCCTTGGCCTTGACCTTATCCCAGGATGCGTCCGGGGCCGCAAACCCGTTAACCGCTACCGCCAGAAAGACCAGGAAACCAAACGCCGGGAACAGTGCTCTTTTCATCCGACACCTCCTCTTTATGCTGAAGCGCTTTTGGTCTTTTGTTCATAGAACAAATACCCCGCCTTTTCAAGTGACGCTAAGGCCCGAGGAGAAAAAACTCCATCCTCCCTCGATCTCCTGGCCTCGCATCCTAATCCGTTTAAAAATAAACCGCATTCTCAATTATGTCAGTTTTAAAAAGACTATTTACGGCCAGATTCCCAATATCTTCTTCAACCTCACGCTTTCAGTCCTAATGAGGTCGAGCCCGCCATAAGTTTCATGATCATCCGCACACTTGCCTCGCAGCTTACCCTGCTCGAATCGATAGCAATGTGATAGTTCAAGGAATCAGTCCAATTCACCCCGACCATATCCCGGATAAACTTGGCCCTGCTCTGGTCTGATTCTTCTATATCGGCCCGCGCCTGCCTGTTATCCGTGATGTTCTGCACCTCCATCAACCGTTTGATCCGAAAATCCAACGGGGCATGGATGAACACCCTGGTCACCCCCGGGCGGTTCCTCAGCGCATAAAACCCTCCCCTTCCAATGATGACCACATCATGAAGATCCGCCATGTCATTCATGATTTTGCACTCGAGGGTAAACAGATCCTTGTCATAAACCGGCCTGTTTAAAGGATACGGACTTATGGTCTCCGGCGTCCCCAATGAGAGCCCCCTCAAAATATTCGCAAGGAGCCCGGAAGATCGCCCCTCAAACCGGTCAAGGTACCCCTCATCGGTTTTTAAGTACTGTGCCGCCTGGCGCAGGATCTCTCGGTCGGCATACTTGAAACCGAGCTCTTTTGCCAGGAGATAACCGATATAGGTTCCTCCGCTGCCCATCTGCCTTGAAAGAGTAATCACTGAATGTTGATGCTCAGGCATGGTTCTCTCCTTTCCCTCTCTTCGTCCGCTCAGCTCTCCATAATAATTCTCTTATCTTTAATGATCAGAACCAATGGTATGGAGAGGAGAAACATCATCGAGACCAGAAAAAAAATATGGTTGTAGGTGAGCATGCCCGACTGCTGCATAACGATTCCATCCAGCACCTTCAGGGCTTTTTCTCTTGCGCCGGACATCCCTACGCCACGTGAAAACAGATATGCTGTAAGGGTGTTTACTGATGAAACGGTTACATCCCTGTAGACGCTCACATGCTCAACGAGTAATGCCCTGTTCACCTGTTCACCCCTGGACAGAAGCGTGGCCGCCACTGCAATGCCCACGCTGCCCATAACCTGCCTGATTACATTGAACAACCCCGAGGCGGCCGTCATGAGGCGCTTTTCCATATGAGATAACGCCGCCGTGCTCAATGCCACGAATATAAGTCCGAATCCGATCCCCTGGATGAACTGGGGGACGAAGATATCCCAAAACCCCACATCAATCGATAAGGCGGAGAGCTGGTAGAACGAGACCACATTTATGAGAAGCCCTGAGACGACGAGCAGCCGTGGACCTGTCCTGTTGTAAAGCCATCCGGCAAGCGGCATGGAGATGCCCATCGCTATACTTCTCGGCATGAGCGCAAGACCAGAGTCATACGCCGTGTACTGGAGGAGCTGCTGCAGCAGAAGCGGCAAGAGGAAGAGGCTGCCCATCAGGGCCAGGGTAAGGATGCCGCTAAGCAATGTTGCGGATGAGAAATTGAAATCGGAGAGGATACGCAAGTTGACCGCCGGTTCGTCCGTGGTCAGTTCCCGCCAAATAAAAATTATAAGACTCATGCATGAGATAGCGGCAAGAGAAATGATAAAGCTTGATGAGAACCAGTCTTTTTGTTGGCCCTTTTCCAGCATGATCTGAAGCGCTCCGAGACCCATTGTCATAAAGAACAGACCGGCAAGATCCATCATCCTTTTTTCCCGGAGGAGATAAGGGGGGTCCTCTATGAACTTGACGACCAAGAGGGCGGTTATGATGCCCAGCGGTGATTTGACAAAAAAGATCCAGGGCCATGAATAGGTGTCGGTGAGCCATCCCCCCAGCGTTGGTCCGATAGCCGGCCCCAGGATGACGCCCAGCCCGTAAATACCCATGGCGATACCCTGTTCCTCAGGAGGAAAGGTCTCCCTGAGGATTGCCTGGGAGGCCACGATGAGGGTACCGCCCCCAAGGCCCTCAATGATACGGAAGATGACCATGGAAGGCAAGTCCCATGCGAATCCGCAAAGCGTGGAAGCGCAGGTGAACAACAGTACACTGAAGAGATACAAACGCTTACGGCCGAAACGAGAGCTCAAGAGCGCAACGATGGGCATTATGATGACACTCGAAAGGATATAGCCGGTTGAGACCCAGGTTATCTCTTCGACCGAGGCGCCCAGCGACCCCATCATATGCGGCAGTGCTACGTTTACGATGCTTGAATCGAGGGCGGACATGATCGCGCCGGTCAGCACGGTCATGGTTATGAGCCATTTGTGGATTTTCTGAGCCTCTTCCACGAAACCCCTATCGCCCGGAAAGCTTGGCCCCGATTCTGCGGCTTACATCCACCGTAGCCTCCACGGACAATCCGGGACATAACGGATGGGCCGGGTCAATCTTGGAGTCTATGATAATTTTTACCGGCACGCGCTGCACGACCTTGACGAAATTTCCTGATGCATTATCAGGTGGGAGCAGGGCAAATACCGATCCGGTACCGAGTTGCATGCTGTCGACATGGCCTTTGAACATCATGCCCGGGTAGGCATCGACCTTAACCTTTACCGGCTGACCAACCGACATTTTTTTAATCTGCGTCTCCTTGAAATTGGCAATAACCCAGGTGTCCTTCATGACGATAGAAAGAAGCGGCAGGCCCGTTTCTACATATTTACCGGGGTCCACATTCCGCATGGTGATCCTTCCCGACAGGGGGGCAACCACAACGGTCCGTGCAAGATTCAACCGCGCCATGTCGCGGGATTCCTCGGCTTCTTTAATTTTGAATACCTGGGTTTTCAAACGTGCCTGAAGGGTTTTCAAGGCGGCTTCATCCCCTGCGACAGAAGCCCTAGCAGCTTCTCTTTTGGCTTTTGCTACCGTCCATCGTAATTGAACATTGTCATACTGGCTCTGCGACACCACCCTTCGCTGAAGCAGATTACCATATCGCTTTACATCCTTATCCGCCAGATCTTCCTCAGCAACCGTGGCATCCAGGTTTGCATGAGCTTGCGCCAGTGTCTTGTTCCCCTCCTCCACGGCAGCCTGCAATTCGCTATTTTCTGCTTCAAGCTGTGATACTGCAACCTTTCTTTCACTCAGCATATGGAGATAATCATCCCGTTCGATCTCAACGAGGGGAGACCCGACCATCACATCCTGGTTGTCCTTGATATACACCTTCACGACCTTTCCCTTTACCTCGGCGGAGACAGGCACAATAACACCGGCGACGTAGGCGTTATCCGTGCGCTCATATGAAAGCGATCGGACGACATAAAAGACGGCGGAAATGCCGACTAGAATGATTCCAATAACCAGTGCTCTGAATGTCCGTTTATTCATATGTCAGTTCAATCCTTCAAGGTTGTTCACGATGTGCTTAAGTATCCTGCGCATAGCTCTGAGATCCTCGGCAGGGAGGCCATTAAAAACAATAGTATAATGGTTAAAGGCAATCTGAGCCAGTGCCTCCAGTGCAACCTGCCCGCTTTCGGTGATAAAAAGATTATACGCACGTTTATCGATCTCATCCGGCCTACGTTCGATAAGACCGCGCTTTACTAGCTGCTTGACGATACGTGTTGTGTTGTGCCGGTCTTTATATGCCTTCTCGCCCAGCCGGCTCTGATTTATCCCCTGGTTCTCCCGCAATCGGACCATAAGACCCCACTGCTCCGGCGTAATATCATGTCCTGCGTCCTGGAAGGCCCTTTTCAGGACAGCGCAACTCTGAGTGTGCATGCGATATACCCAGAACCCGAGTGACTCATCGATGGAGAATAGTTTCCTGTTCATTATTCCTGAAGGCTTTGTAATCGTTTGTGAAATATAACATATAATGTTGTCATGGCCACATTCTATGCCAGCCGAATACACCCATGTCAAGCATGGGTTAGCTTATGAATATATGGAGGTTTGATGGATGATGATCTGCGGACGGCATGAAAGCGTATCATCTCCCCATCTGATCTTGAATGATGGGGCGTTTCACCCCATGCACAACCCGCTCATGATGTTGTTGTTCTCGTTCAGCTCATCGATCTGGTTCTTGGAATCGACGACGATCTTGAACGTGCAATCCGGCCGGTAGCAGGTAGGCGGCATGTCGGCCGGTCCGATCTCCACGCTCAGGCCGGGTGCAATAGCCGGGGTGGGGATATCAATGGTTTTGGGTTCGGACGTGGAGGTGTTCGGCACCGTGACCCAGAAGGTCACACTCGTGGAGCAGGGCTGTGAGGCCGTTTTGCCCTGGTTCTTGACCGTGATCTTGAGTTTCCAGGCATTGTCGGGGGTAGTGCAGTTGTTGACGATATTGCCGGGGTTGATGGGCAGCAGATCGGGCTTGAGCAGCGCCTTGTTTACGTGAAGCCCTTCGACCTGGGTCGCGGGCGTGGCAAGTGTCTTGGCGGGCGTTTTATCCACAATCTTGGCATTAGCATCCACCTTGAGCTGCGGCGGCTGCAGCACGGTGTTGTCCGCCGCCATGAGCTGGCAGGAAAAACCAATGATGAGCGCAAACGTAATCAAGCCCGATACCTTATGCATGACAACTTTCCTCCTGATAACCTATTCGGCCCCCTCTCTTATCTCTGGCCGTATCCCGCATTATACGCCGGCTGATCCTGAAAACAATTCCCAAACAGAGGAAGATGAGTGAACTTTAACACAACTTTTACGTCCGCAAAGCCTCACCAGGCCTCAATGTAATACTATTGTGAAAGCGGGGGATTTTATTTGTTTCTCGCCGATCTTGCTTCTATGGTGCACGAAAATAAAGAGCAAAAGGAGAGCTTACATGCTCGAGATCCAAACGATACATCCTCTGAAAAACAAGGCCCGCATCCTGCTCACGAGCGTCTTCGGCCCCTATGCCCAGGACGATGAATACGGAAGCCGTCGCATCAATCCCATGGAGCTCTATCATAATCAGGTCACCCGCGAACAGGGGGCCTTTTCGTTGCGCATGTTCCACAATTCCTTTGGCCTCATGCTCTTGAAGGAAAATATCGACGCGCCCTGCACCTTGCTGGACTTCCCCACCCTGGAGCGCTTCACGCAGGAACTGGCCGCCAACCACTATGACATCATCGGCATCAGCGCCATCATACCCAACCTGGGCAAGGTGAAAAAGATGTGCTCGCTCATCCGCGCCTACCAGCCGCATGCGCAGATCGTGGTGGGCGGACATATCGCCAACATACCCGAACTGGAGCAGCGCATCGAGGTGGATCATATCTGCAAGGGTGAAGGCGTGGCCTGGTTCAGGCGCTTCCTGGGCCAGGACGTAACCGCGCCCGTCAAGCACCCGCATGTCTCTTCCGGATTCGGGACCCGCATCGTGGGCGTGACACTGAAGGACAAACCCGAGGACACGGCCGCCATGCTGATCCCATCCGTGGGCTGTCCGCTGGGCTGCAACTTCTGCTCGACCTCGGCTTTGTTCGGGGGCAAGGGCAATTCCATCAATTTCTTCGAGACCGGCGACGAGCTTTTTCAGGTCATGTGCGAGATCGAGGCCGACCTCAAGGTGGGGGCCTTCTTCGTCATGGACGAAAACTTCCTGCTCAACCGTACGCGGACGCTTAGGCTCCTGGAGCTCATGATCGCCAACAAAAAGGACTGGGCCCTGTTCGTGTTTTCTTCCGCGCGCGTGATCAAATCCTATACCATGGAGCAGCTCATACGCTTGGGCATCTCCTGGGTCTGGATGGGCCTGGAGGGTGAGGACAGCCGCTACGCCAAGCTCAGCGGGGTGGACACCCATGAACTGGTTAAGGAGCTGCAGTCCCACGGCATCCGCGTGCTGGGCTCCACCATTATCGGCCTGGAAGAGCATACGCCGGAGAATATCGACGCGGCCATCGCACATGCCGTGCGCCATGACACGGTCTTCCACCAGTTCATGCTCTATACGCCCATACCGGGCACGCCGCTCCATGAAGAACATAAGCGGCAGGGCACGCTTTTATCCGAAGACGAGCTTCCTCTTGCCGATACCCACGGACAGTACCGCTTCAATTACCGCCATCCGCATATCCCTCAGGGTAAGGAGACCGAGATGCTGCGCCGGGCCTTTGTGCGGGACTTTGAAGCGAACGGCCCCAGCCTGGCGCGCCTGATCCGGGTCATGCTCACGGGCTGGCAGCGTTACCGGAACCATCCCGATCCCTGCGTGCGCAGCCGTATCGACCGCGAGGTCGACCCCTTAAGGACCACCTATGCCGCGGCCTTGTGGGGCATGCGGGCCTCTTATCGCGGAGATAAACGCATGCAGCAAAAGCTGGACGTCATCCTCAAGGAGCTGTATCGGACCTTCGGATGGAAGACCAGGTTCTACGCCACGCTGGCCGGCCGCTATGTCGCCTGGGCCGTCAAGCGCGAGGAAAGGCGTCTGGCGCAAGGCTGGACCTATGAGCCCGCCACGCGCTATGAGCAGAATATCCAGGCCCAGGCCATCTCCCAACGGCACAAGGCCGCGGATTTCATGCTGTCCCTGCCCTCGCAAACACGGCGCCCCCAGTCGCCCTTGGGCCCCTTTTAATCACAACACCTTGACAAGCCACACTTTTTGGTGGATGTTGTTTTCTGGCCTGAATCCTTTTGCAATGATCAGGCCTCTTCCATCAGGCAGGGGTCTGCCTTCCAGGACGTCCAGGAGGCCATCCAAGGATTCAGCGGCATGCTGGTGCAAGCGCAACCCCGCATTCAAGGGTTCGTGAATAAATCATTGTGAGGAGGGTTGATATGGATGTAAAAAAGATCGCCGTTATCGGCGCCGGTGCCATGGGCAACGGCATTGCGCAGGTGGGGATCATGGCCGGTTACAAGGTGGCCATGCATGATGTGGAGCAGCGTTTTGTCGACCGGGGCTTAAGCACCATCAAAGACAGCCTGGGCAAGTTCCTCGGCAAGGGCAAGATCACCGCGGAGCAGAACGATGACATGCTCGCGCGCCTGACGCCCACCATCGACCTCAAGGCCGCGGTTCAGGACGCGGACTTGGTCATCGAGGCCGTGTTCGAGGACATGGCCGTCAAGAAGAAGATCTTCGGCGACATCGACAACTTTGCGCCGGCCCATACCATCCTGGCCAGCAACACCTCGTCCATGAGCATCACGGAGATCGCCACGGCCACCAAGCGGCCGGACAAGGTCGTGGGCATGCATTTCTTCAACCCGGCCGTGCTCATGAAGCTCGTGGAGGTCATCTATGCCCAGAAGTCCTCGGACACGGCCATTCAGACCACCTACGCCGTCGCCCAGCAGATGAAGAAGGTGCCGGTCATCGTGCGCAAGGACTCGCCGGGTTTCATCTATAACCGGGTCAACGCCCCCACGGCGCTGCTGCTGCAGCTCATCCTGGACAAGGGCAGCCCCACGCCGTCGCAGTTTGACGCGGTCTTCAAGGGCTTCATGCCCATGACGCCTTTTGAGCTGGCGGACTACGTCGGCCTGGACATCACCATGCATACCCAGCAGTACTATTCCCAGACCCTTTCCAAGGACTATACGCCGCGCAAGGCCCTGGCCGATATGGTCAAGGCCGGCACCCTGGGCAAGAAGACCGGCAAGGGCATCTATGACTGGTCGGCCGGCAGGCCCACCATCGACACCTCGAACCCCACCACGGAATTCGATGCCACGCACATGGTGGCCCTGCAGGTGAACGAGGCCACCAAGCTCCTGGAGGAAGGCGTGACGGACAGCCCCGCGGACATCGATCTGGCGCTGGCCAACGGCGGCGGCGGCATCGGCCCCTTCGCCCTGGCCAAGAACATCGGCTATCCGGCCCTAGTGCAGAAGTGCAACGAGCTGGCCGATAAGTTCGGCGTCCAGGTCTTCCGCCCGACCAAGACCATGCAGGAAGGCAAGATCGAGGTGTAACCTCACCACAAGGGTTTTTTAGCCCGGCAAATGGTCCATGAAAAAAATTCCCCGACGGGCGCAGGAAAACCCGCCGGGGTTTTTTTATCCGTATCTTAGCATTCCCGGTCAACCGTAGCGATGCTTGCGGGATTTGATCACCTTGAGGGTGTCGTCGTGCAGGGTGCCGTCGATAAGGTCCTTCAAGTGCAGGCGGCCGTCGATGTATTGCAGGTGAATGCGCCAGCCCGAGATCTTGCTGATATCGGCGCGGTAGATGGCCTCCCTGGTCCCGGCCACGCGGTGCAGGCGCGTCTTGGGAAAGGTGCGCGTACGGTGGCACTCGTTGTCCTCGAGCTCGGCCAGGGCCTCGAAGAACGCAATGCGCAGCGTATTGTCGGTCAGCCTTTTCTGGGCCTCGAAGATGATGCCGTACTCATCGTAGATAGGCTTGATCTCAGCCACGCTCTCCCTCGCCCTCCTGCAGCCCACGTCCGTACAAGGCGGCCGCCATCCGGTCATAGGCGGTCTCGACCTTTGCAGCTGGAACGATGCGCAGCAGCGTGATGATCATCTGACCGAAGATGGGGTCGTCATCGACGGTAAGGATGATGGCCTGCTCGTCGTCCACCGGCATGACCGAGAGGGACGAGCAGCAGTCATGGCGCAACCTCACCGCCCGGGGCTGGTAGAGCCGGGAAAAAAAGATCTGCTGATCGCAGGCCAGCAGCGGGCATTGACGGTTGATGGCCTCGATCAGCTTCTCCCGATCGGTATCGGACAAAGCCGCCAGATCGCGCTCGAAGGCCTCGGTGGACTCAAACAGCAGCTCCATGGGATACAATTGTTACCCAGGACAAGCGGGAAAGCAAGCCCTATGAAGCCTCGGAGCCGAAGCTTCTATTTGCCCGAGGTCAGGCGCGGGTCGATGTTTCCGGGCCCTCCGCACTCGGGCGTATAACAGCTTACATCCATGAAGGCGCATTTTTCCTTGCAGTACGGACACTCTTCGGGCGGCTTTTCCGCGCCGAAGGTATAGCCGCAGTTCGAACATTTCCACTGGGTCATCATGGTCACCTCCCTTGGCGTTCAATACCAATTGTACTAGGACAAAGCCCCTCTGATTTCAATGGCTGTCATACACCGCCGAACGAGATTTCATGGCCGCACGATTTGTCCCCTTGTGCGCCGGATGGCCATGCGGTATATCCTCAGGCGTGATGCAGACACCCGAGATCCTCGCACCGGCCGGCAACCGCGAAGCCCTGGAAACGGCCTGTCTCTACGGGGCCGAGGCCGTGTACCTCGGACTCAAGGGTGAGACGAGCCTGCGGGCCAAGGCCGCTAATTTCAGCCCGGACGAACTGGTAGATGCGGTCACGTATGCGCATGGATCGGGGGTCAAGGTCTATCTGACGCTCAATGCCTATCCGCATGACAGCCGCCTGGCGCAGCTGTCCGAAGCTATCGAGGCGGCCAAGGCCGCGGGGGTCGACGCCCTTATCGTGGCGGACATCGGGGTGCTCACGCTCGTGAGGAAGCAAGCCCCGGCCATAAGCATACACCTGAGCACGCAGGCTAATGCCGTCAATGTCCCGGCTGTTACAGCCTGGGCCAGCCTGGGGGTAACCCGCGTGATCCTGGCGCGCGAGCTTGGCCAGGCAGAGATCGCCCATATCCGAAAACACACCGCGATCGAATTGGAGATCTTCGTGCACGGCGGCATCTGCATTTCGATGTCGGGCCGCTGTCTGATCAGCAATTACCTCTGCTCCCGCGACGCCAACCAGGGCCTGTGCACCCAGCCCTGCCGTTGGGACTATGCCGTGGTGGAACGCACCAGGCCGGGGCAGTATATGCCGATAATCGAAGAAGACGGCACCACCTTCCTGTTCAACTCCAAGGACCTCTGCCTGCTGCCGGTCTGGAATCAGGTGATGGACTTAGATCTGCAGGGCCTGAAGATCGAGGGCCGTGGCCGCACACCCCTGTATGTGGCCACCGTCACGGCGGTCTACCGTCAGGCGCGCGATGCCTGGCTGAAGAACCCTGAGGGCTTCAGGGTGGATGAGGCCTGGCTGGAGGAGGTCAGGAAAACCAGCCATCGGGAGTACTTCACCGGATTCTTCTCAGGCCTGCCCGGTCAGGAAGGGATCAATTACCAGTTCAAGGGCTACGAGCACAGCCACCACCTGGCGGCCAAGGTGATCGGACTGCGCAACGGCCGCGTGGTGCTTGAAGCGCGCAACCCCCTCATCGAGGGCATGGAGCTCGAATGGCTCTCCAGCACCTCTGCCCGCCAAAGCTTCGTGCTGGGAGGAGCCATGGTGGAAGGCGAGCCTGTACGCACCCTCAAGCCCAACCAGGTCTTCGAGCTGACGTTGCCCTTTACGCCCAGGGTGGGCGAGCTCATCCGCAAGCCCTACAGCGAGGGCGACAAGGTGGTGGACTGACATGGAAGATATCCTCAAGGACCTGAACGCGGAGCAGCGCCAGGCGGTCACGCATGTGGACGGCCCGCTCCTGATCTTTGCCGGCGCCGGCTCGGGCAAGACGCGCGTGATCGTGCATCGCGTGGCGCACCTGATCAGGCAGGGCGTGCCGGCCTCGCAGATCTTGTGCCTGACCTTTACCAACAAGGCCGCGCTCGAGTTGAAAGAGCGCCTGGAGCGCATGCTGGGCCACGGCTACCCCGGCATGTGGGCCGGCACCTTCCATGCCTTCGGGGCCTGGTTCCTGCGCCACGAGGCGCATCGCCTGGGCTATCCGCGCTCGTTCATCATCTACGACAGCGAAGATCAGCGCTCGCTCGTGAACAAGTGCATCCGCGACCTCAAGCTCAAGACCTCCAAGGGCGTGGACAGCACCGTGGCCTGGCTGATCGCCATGGCCAAGGACACATTGCAGGACTATAACCGCATATCCTGCAAGCTGGACTTCGACCCCGGGCCCGTCATCGCGCTCTACGAGGAACGCAAAAAGGCCTACGGCGCCTTTGACTTCGGCGACCTGCTCAAGGTCCCGGGCGAAATGCTCAAGGACATGCCGGAGGTGAAGGGCCGCTACCAGTCGCTCTTCCGCTACCTCCTGGTGGACGAGTACCAGGACACTAACATGGCCCAATACGTCATGCTCATGGGCCTGGTGAACCCGGAGCAGAACATCTGCGTGGTGGGCGACGACGACCAGTCCATCTACGGCTGGCGCGGGGCGGACGTGGGCAATATCCTGCGCTTCAAGGACGATTTCCCGCGCGCCCGCGTGGTGACCCTGGAGCAGAACTATCGTTCGACCGAGGGCATCCTCAATGCCGCCGCCACCTTGATCGCCAACAACCGCTACCGCGCGCCCAAGAAGCTGAAAGCCTTGAAACCCGGCGGCGAGGATATCGCCATCAAGGAGTTTTCGGACGACGAGCGCGAGGCCACCTGGACCGCGCATACCATCCGGCGTCTGATGGACCAGGGCGTGAGCCCGGCCTCTATCGGGGTCTTCTACCGCGTCAATGCCCTGTCCCGTGTGATCGAGGAAAACTTCGTGCGTTTGGGCATCCCCTATGCGGTCTTCGGCGGCATGCGTTTCTATGAGCGCCGCGAGATCAAGGACGTGCTGGCCTACCTGCGCATTATCGCCAACCCGCGCGATGAAGAGGCCCTGGCCCGTATCATCAACACCCCGGCGCGCGGCATCGGGCCCAAGAGCCTGGCCCTGCTCCAGACCTATGCCCGAGGCAAGGCCCTGCCCACCCTGGAGGCCATGGAACCTGCGCTGGCAGCGGGCGTGCTCAAGAACCCCGGCGCCAGGGGCGCCCAGGACTTCCTCCAGCAGATGAAGCAGATCAAGACCCGCGGCCAGGCACAGGTCGGCGACCTCATGCAGGCCGTCCTGGACGTCACGGGCCTGGAGGCCGAAATCAAGGCCGAGATCGACGGCGAGGACCGGCTGACCAATATCCGCGAGCTCATCGCCAGCGCTGAAGGGCAGAACGACCTCATGCACTACCTGGAGGAGAAGGCCCTCATCACCGGCACGGACATGGTTCCGGGCGACAAGGTGAGCGTCATGACCCTGCACATGTCCAAGGGCCTGGAGTTCGACTACGTCTTTATCCTGGGCCTGGAAGAAGGCCTCCTGCCGCACTCGCGTTCCATGGAAAGCACCGAGGATATCGAGGAGGAGCGCCGGCTCCTGTATGTCGGCATCACCCGCGCGCGGCACCAGGCCTTCCTTTCCTGGGCGCGCGTGCGCGCCCTGTACGGCCGGGAATCGTACCAGGTGCCTTCCGGGTTTCTGTGGGAGATCCAGGACGCCCGCTGACATCATTTCTATATCAAATCAAGGGGCGCGCTTTTTGCGGCCGCCCCTGCCGAATAATTTTTTTCTGGCTTTCTGCGTGGAATAGGTTATAAGCGCTCACGTAACTCTCAAAAGGTACCATCCATGGCTGATCCCTGGTGTGTCTTAAGAGAAGTTCACGAACAAAGGGGATTATCCATGGAACAATTCGTCGATCTGGGCTTAAGTGCCGATATGCTGTCCACCCTGGAGCACAAGGGCTTTACCGCGCCCACACCCATTCAGCAAGCCATCATCCCGTTCCTGTTGACCGACGGGCGCGATGTCGTGGCCCGCTCCGCCACCGGCACCGGCAAGACCGCGGCCTTCGGCATACCTATCATCGAACGCCTGGATAAAACCGACAAACGCGTAAAGGCGCTCGTGCTGACGCCCACCCGCGAGCTGGCCCTGCAGGTGGCGGGTGAGCTGGCATCGCTCAAAGGCCGGCAGCGGCTCTCGACCCTGGCGGTCTACGGCGGACAGCCCTTTCCTCCCCAGCTCAAGGCCCTCAAGCAGGGCGTGGACATCGTGGTGGGCACCCCGGGGCGTATTCTCGATCACCTGAGGCGCGGCTCGCTTAACCTTGCGGGGCTTGCCTATCTAGTCCTGGATGAGGCCGACGAGATGCTCGACATGGGCTTTATTGAGGACATCGAGACCATCATCGCCCAGACCCCCAAGACCCGCCGCACCTTGCTCTTCTCGGCCACCATGCCCAAAGCGGTGCTCTCAATCGCCAAGCATTACATGAATGACTACGAATTCCTGGCCATGGCCACCAGCGTCAAGACCCAGGAACTGACCGAGCAGATCTACTACGAGGTGCGCGAGCAGGATAAGTTCGAGGCCCTGTGCCGCATCATCGACCTGGCCCCGGACTTCTACGGCCTGGTCTTCTGCCGCACGCGTGCCGAAACCGCCCAGATCGCCGAACGCTTGAGCAGCCGGGGATACAAGGCCGACGGCATCCACGGCGAGATCAGCCAGGATCAGCGCGAACAGATCATGCGCCGTTTCCGGAATAAAGGCATCACCATCCTGGTGGCCACGGACGTGGCCGCGCGCGGCATCGACGTCAACCACTTGAGCCACGTGGTCAATTTCGATCTGCCCCAGGACCCGGACGCCTACACGCACCGCATCGGTCGCACCGGCCGGGCGGGCCGCAAAGGCATCGCCGTGAGTCTGGTCATTCCGCGCGAGCTGCGCATGATCGAACAGATCCGCCAGGCCTGCGGCGCGCACCTGCGCAAGGGGCGCATACCCAGCGTGGCCGAACTTATCATGGCCAAGCACGAGCGCATCAAGGCCACGCTCACCCAGGTCAGGCAGGACCAGGACTGCACGCCCTATAGCGCGCTGGCCGAAGAGCTCCTGTCCGGCGGCGAGGCCGCCCAGATCCTGGCGGCCTGCCTGCGCCACGCCTTTGCCGGCGAGCTGGACCAGGGGGCCTATGCCGAGATCGCGGCGGTTCAATCCACGGGCACGGTGCTAGCGCTCACGCGCCTGCGCGTGGCGCGCGGCCGCAAGCACGGCCTCAATCCGCACAAGCTCGTGCGCCTGATCCGCGAACAGACCGGGGTCAAGGAAAAGCTCGTGCGCGATATCGAGGTACTCAATGACTGCACCTTTATCAGCGTGCCCAAGGCCGAAGCCGCGGTGATCCAGAAGCGCCTGCGCAGCAAGGAAGGACAACCGCTTTCTACCAAGGCGTGGCCGAAAAAGGCAGCCTAGCGGACGTTAGAGCTTCGATTTGGGTTTCCACAATCCACGCCCTTAGGACGGTATGTTGCGAAACTTCCAATTTAGCAATCCTGCCGAATAGTGTCCCCCCTGATCGTATTCTTGGCAGAAAACGTTGGGATAACAAATGACTTATGTTCTGCTGACGCATGGGTTAATTAGAGAATATATATGTGCCGTTGACCTTTCGTGGAGTAACAAAGAGGAAGTCAGGGAAGATTTTATCGCGCAAATACCAGGTGAAGGCCAGTACAGCTACATTAATAATTAAAATCAAGGTGTTGGCAACTGGTGTTTCAGAAAAACCTGACAGAGACTTGGGTATATTGGTTATTGAAAGCAAAATCGATACATTGTATGCCCAAGCCTTGTTATTTGTGAACCCCCAAACAAAAAGATAGCAGAACGCACCGGCAAATGCTGTAATGAGTAGTGTTAGGATTAGCCCCAATTTTGCAGAAAGAACAATCGACACTAGTATCCCGACGACAAGCTCTATCCATGCAATGGCCACTATGATCTTGATTAATTTGACATGGCGCACACAAAGCTTGGGATCGGCGTAAGAGGCGATAATATGAGCCACGACTCTGTCCTTTATGCCTTTTCCTGACAGCATTTGGAAAACAGATGATTTGCTTTCTCCTTGCGCAAGGCGGCGGTGAATTTCAATCTGAACTTCTTTTTTCTTCATAGCGATACCTCCTCTTCTGAGAGCCATTGCACAGTGCACCAATAGCCACTATATATCACCAATATACATTTGATTGGGGTAGAGTCAAGGATTAATCATCTAATTGTAAATGACTTTTCTATGAATACAGCTTCCAATCTGACAACAAAAAACAGTTTCAAAGATTTCTCTTGAGCCACCCGGTGGGACTGACAAAAGGTACCGTGGCCTGGTATTGCAGGTAACGCTCGCCGAAGGTGGCGGCTAGGTAGTCCTCTTCTTCCTTCACCATGACGCGTAAGACAATGTACATCACCACGGGCACGCTTAAGGCCAACCAGATATGCGTCAGCAGCACGATGCCCGGGACCAGGAACACGATCCAGGAACCGTAGAGCGGGTTCCGGCAGACAGCGTACACCCCGGTCGTCATCAGCTCGCCCGCCTTGAAGGCCCTGGTCATGGCCTTGACCGCCACAAGGTAATATGGCAGGCCGATCAGGATCAGGAGTGCACCCAGGATATTCAGCGCCAAATATAGCCCGGCCGGAAAGGTGAGCACCGGAAAAATCCACGCTAGCAAGAACACACACGCCCCATAGGCCAGGGAGATCAATCCCCAGCGCAGCCCCACGCCAAATATCGTCATCGGTTTGGTCATGTCTTCCATCCTCTCAACGATGCGGCTCACCGGCTGCTTGGGCCAAGTTGGACTGACAAGTTACCACGGAAGTGCGGCCCAAGCAGTCCGCGTGTAGCCGATGGTTATGCCAAGCCTTTGTATTTGTTTTATCTCATGGGAATTTCGATATTGAGTTTTTTGTAAACAATATCTTCTTTTAAGGTTGTTCATAGCAAAAACGTTTCCCCATTGATATTTTGGATTGCTAGACCTGCATCTTTTAGAATGAAATCACTAAATCCATTTTGATTTTGAATAATAAGCTGATCAGTAGCCAATTCTTGGCACTCACCGATTAGAAATCTAAATTCACGCTGGTATTGATAATCCATACTCTTGCATATAGGCGACCATTCGTTTGGTCTGCTACTATATGTAACACAACTAGCACTCACTTCATGTTGTGTTAACGTCTTTAAATAATTTAAGAATGGCCATATATTTGATGGTGGCATATATGCGTAATTTAATCCAAATTCATTTCTAATCCGTTGTAAATCGTTAACCAAAGATTCAACTTCTGCTTCATCTTGGGAGAATTCCAATAATGTCCAGCAATGAAGCCAACTATCTTTCATTCCAGTGGCTCTGAGAGTAACATAATTAAGACCTTCTATTGTATGCCCACCAACGACAATTTTTGCCCCAGCATCACCTCGTGTTTTCCTGAATGACCAGCTATAGCATTCATAACGGTCTGAAACACCTTGTTTGGTATGGAGGCGGTAGTATTCCGGTGTATTGCAGTAAAAAGTACCATTACATAATTGAGATAAGAAATCCTCATTGTCAAAAAATTTTATGAGACCGAAAGTTTCGCTATTATTCATTGGTGGTCATCGTTCTCCAATCGGACATAACGTCTTAATAATATGCGCTTTGTTCGCCATATTTATCGAATAGTACATATTATTTACTGTGGTATCATTTTTATCATAGGGTATTATCTGGATCCGTATAACATCCCTCCTTACCAGCCAATTCAAAGCGCTCGAACATCAACCATCTTGAGCGATGGCCGCGCCATGCAATTTCATTATTCACCGCCAGCCGGCGGAGTCAAGGGGTAAAAAAGAATGCTTAGAACGAGTCGCCGAAGTCCTCAAACACCACGTCGATGGGGATGGCGAAGCCGAGGCCTTCGGCCTGGAGGATGCCCATGGTATTGACGCCCAGGACATTGCCCTCTTTGTCGATCAACGGGCCGCCACTGTTGCCGGGGTTTACGGCGGCGTCGAACTGCAGATAGGTCTCGTCCGTGTCGGTCTTCCTGCGGTAGGCGGAAAAGACCCCGGAGGTCACGGTATTCGATAACCCCAGCGGGCTCCCGAGGGCAT
>JBDKSM010000070.1:0-14623 GCA_039680665.1 Syntrophaceae bacterium
GATCTCGTCGCGCACATCATCCAGTTGCTTGCGGTCGATCGTATCCCGGCCGATGACCTTGAAGATGCAGCTGTAGCCGCCGGTGGAGATCGGGCCCACGATATCGCCCTCTTTGGCATTCTCCAGCGCCGTACGCGCGACCTGATCGAGGTTGTCGAGCGCCACCCAGCCGATATTCGAACTGCCGCCATTCAGGATGTCGGAAGACGTCTTGGCCACCTCGTCAAAGGGCTTGCCGGCCTTGATCGCGGCCAGTGCCGCAGCCGCGCGGGCGGTATCGTCCTTGATGGCGATCTGTTCGAGCTGCATGGACAACCGGCCGGAATATTGGGGGGAGGCATCATAGTAATGCTTTACCATCTGGGGCGTGACCACCACCCGGGAGGCCACCATCATGTCCATGAGCATCTTGCGCATGATGATGGCGCGCGCGAAGGCATAGGAAGTCTGATTCTGCTGGGCCACGGCCGCCGCCTGCTTGGGGTCAACGGGCGGCAGGCCGTACTTGGCATAGGTCTTCTCGACCACGATATCCTCCACCATGATGTCCAGCACCCGCCTCACCGTGGCGGTATCACCGGGGTCGACCCCCATCTCTTTCAGGCGGGCATTCAGATCGGATTGCATGATAAGGCGCTCATCCACCACCGCTACGATACCCTCGATGGTGTTGGCGCGCGCCGGTCCGCCGGAGACGATTGCCAGCATGAAAAGCAGGCCGCACAAAATGCGCTCGATCCAGAATTGCTTCATTTCCACTTCGACCACCCGCCTCCTACCTCTTGCTCTGATCGTTCAGGCCGTGCAGGATCGCCAGTACGCCCTCAACCTTTCTCACCTTCAATTCGGCCAGGCCCTCAGGCGCCATACGGCCGCCGTTCTTGGTGACCAGATCCACCAGGGCTTCGATGTTTACCATAGTATCATGGGCAAAGTACAGCTTCAAGAGCGCGTCCTCCCATTCGAGCTTGCGGATACGCACGCCGCGCATCAAATCACGGATCTCGGCGATGTTCAGGAGCGTCTTGAGCGGGCCGGGCAGAGGCCCGAACATGTCCACCAGTTCGTCGTGGATGGCCATGATCTCCTCGGGTCCGGCCGTGGACAAACGTTTGTAGATCCCCAGACGCATATGCTGGTCCGGACAGTACTCGTCCGGGATGTAGGCGTCCAAGTCGATCCGGATCTCGGGATCGAACTCCGGCACGGTCTGAACGCCCCTGAGCTTGTCCACCGCCTCCTTGAGCATCTGCTGGTAGAGCTCGAACCCGATAGCCGTCACCTGGCCCCACTGGGCATGGCCGAGGATGTCCCCCACGCCGCGAATCTCCATGTCTCTTAAGGCCATCTGGAAACCGGCGCCTAAGGATTCATACTCCTTGATGGCCGACAGGCGTTTATGGGCGTCTTTTGATATCTGGCCCACGGCCGGTATGAGCAGCAGGGCGAAGCCTTTGATCTTGGACCTTCCCACGCGGCCGCGCAGCTGATAGAGATCGGCCAGTCCGAACTTGTCGGCCCGGTCGATGATGATGGTATTGGCGGTGGAGATGTCGATGCCTGAGCCGATGATGGCCGAGCTCACCAAGAGGTTGATGCGCCTATCCAGGAACTGCTCCATGATCTTTTCCAGCTCGCGCCGGCTCATCTGGCCGTGCGCCACACCTACGCGGGCATGCGGACAGATGGACCGGATATAATCCGCCATCTCCTCGATATTGGCTACCTGATTGTGCACGAAGAACACCTGTCCGCCGCGCGCGAACTCGCGCTGGGCGGCCTGCATGATGGTATCGTCGTCGAAACGCGATATTACGGTCTCGATCGACTTGCGGTCCACGGGCGGGGTCTCGATGATGGACATGTCTCGGATGCCGGAGATGGCCATGTTGAGCGTGCGCGGGATGGGCGTGGCCGTCAAGGTCAGGATGTCGATCTCGGCTCTCAGACCCTTGATCTTCTCCTTATCCTTGACCCCGAAACGGTGTTCCTCGTCGATCACCAGCAGGCCCAGATCCTTGAACCTGACCGTACTCGACAAGAGCGTCTGGGTCCCGATGACCACATCCACCTTGCCTTTCGCCACATCCTCTAAGACGGCCTTGTTGGCCTGAGAGCCCCCGAAGCTTGAAAGCCCTTCCACACGCAGCGGCCAGCGCTCGAAACGCGTGCGGAAGGTAGCCAGGTGCTGGCGCGCCAGCAGCGTGGTGGGGACCAAAATGGCGGCCTGCTTGCCGTTCATGGCCGCCACGAAGGCCGAACGCAGGGCCACCTCGGTCTTGCCGTAACCCACGTCGCCGCACACCAGCCGGTCCATGGGGCGGCGGCTGGCCATGTCGGCGTACATATCCTCGATGGTCTTGAGCTGGTCCTCGGTCTCGTCATACGGGAAATCGTCCTCGAACTCCTTGATGCTCGCATGCGCGACATCGTAGCTGAATCCGTGGGCGCTCTCGCGCTTGGCATAGATAGCCAGCAACTCGCCCGCCATCTTGCGGGCCGATTCCCGCGCGTGCGCCTTGGCCTTGACCCAGCGCGTGCCCCCCAGGCGGTCGATGATCATGGCGTCGGCGTCGCCGATATAGCGCTGGAGCAGGCCCAGGCGGTAGACCGGGACATAGAGCTTGTCCCCGCCCAGGTACTCGAGCACGACGAAGTCGTTCCTGAGGCCGTCCAATTCGATGCGTTCGATGCCCTTGAAGATGCCGATGCCGTTGTCGCGGTGCACCACGGCATCGCCCACGTTGAGCTGCGTGAACGGGTTCAGGATGGGCTGGCGCTTGGCGGGCTTGTGATGCTTGCGGCCCCCGAAGGCCTCGTCGCCGGTGATGATCGCCAAGCCTCGCCCGGGCAGGATGAATCCCGATGAAATCGGCGTCTGAACGATCGTCACGCCCGGACGCGCGCGCGCATCGAACACATCGGCCGAGCGGGCCTCGATCCGGCGCTGTGACAGGGCGTAGATGATGCGCTCTTTGAGCATGGACGAGCCGATGAATATGAAGACCGCAAAACCTTCGCCGCGTAGGACCTCGATCTGATCGAGCACCGCCTCGGCCCCACGGCCGAGATGCACTTCTTTCCAGTCCACGGGCGCCTGGCCGCCGCTCAAGGAGGTCGAAACGTGCCGGCCGTTGCGGGCCAGAGCGTGCCACATATCCCTGGGCAGCAGCAGTTCCTCGGGCTTGAGCGCCGCGTCTTCGACTCTTGTATAGGCGGCGGCATGGCGCCCAGAGACCTGGTCCCAGTCCTCGGCCATATCGACGCTATCGGGGCTCACCAGCAGATAGTCGCGCGGAAGATAATCGAAAAGACTGGCCTGTTCTTCATAGAAGGCCGGCAGATAGTTCTCGATGCCCGGCGTCAGGATACCCTGCTCCAGATCTTGAATCATCACCTGGATGTTTTCACCCTTCATGCGCCGCAGACGGGGACGGGCCTGGCGTACGTACCGGCTTTCCAGCAGGACCTCGCTGACCGGCAGGATGTCGAAGCCTGTAAGGTGCGAACGCGAACGCTGGCTGGAGATCGTGAAGGTCTTGATCTGCTCGATGGTGGAGCCGAACATCTCGATGCGGGCAGGGTCTTGCATGCCGGGACTGAAGATATCCATGACGAAGCCGCGCATGGAAAACTGCCCGACATCGTCCACCAGGGGTTCGCGCGTGTATCCCATGCGCACCAGACGCGCCGCGAGCTCTTCACGGTTGAGATCCTGTCCGGTCTCGATCCGGATCACCGCCTCATCGAGGCTCTCGGGCGGCAGCGTATACGGCAGCACGGCCTCACTCGGCGCCACCACGATCATGGCCTGACGCCCCAAAAGCCTCTTCAATACGGCGATGCGCGCCGAGATGATCTCGCGCGAGGGGCTGTCGCCCTGATAGGGCCTGACATCCAGCGGGTGGAAGCAGTGCACCGCGGACGGGTCGATAAAGCAGGCCAGGTCCTCGGCCGCGCGGTACATGGCATCCTCGTTCTGAACCAGCCAGAGCACCGTCCGGCTGCTGCGCAAGAATTCCTCGGCGATAAGCAGGGCTTGCAGGGCGGGGGGCAAAGTGCCGATACCGACACCGTTTACGAGAATGCCGGAGGTCATAATGGAAAAGCCGCCTCCACGGGTGAGCCCGGTACGTCCATGCCGGCCACCCCGATGACCGCGTCCCCGCTTACCAGCACCGGCCAGAAACGGCGCAGCGGCGCGATCACCCGTTTATCCGCCAGGAGCTTGACGACCTTCCTGTCCGCAACTTTATCACCCGGCAGGCAGGAGCGGATCAGAAAAGCCGCATGCCCATCCCCACCGCAATCGTGGGAAGGAGGAAACACGGTCTTTTGCTCGATCCTGATCCGCTGCCCGATCTGGCGTACGTGATACTCGCCGTCCCCGGGCACGCGCAGCGCATAGAACGGACCCGGTCCGGTCATGCTGAAGACCACGCAACCGGCGTTATGCTCCACGCGCAGGCACCGCCGAAGGGTGTGCGCACGTTTCCTGCCCATCATCACCTCCAGGACGTCGGCGGCCGCCGGCGCTTCGATGCCGCGCGGCTCACCCAGCATCTCGGCGGCCAGAACCATACCCAGACACTGTACGACAGGTTCGGAAGCGGCCTTCAGGCGGGGGGCATCCAAGACGCGGCAGATGCGCCAGTCCGTAATCATCGCCTGATCCATAAGCTTACGGGCCTGGTCCTCCACATAGGCATGCTCCGCTTGTGCGATGCGCGCGAAACGTCCCAGGGCCTGCTCCACCGCGGGATTGATAAGGCGTAAGAGCGGCATGATCCGTTGCCGGATGAGGTTGCGCGTCAACGTCAGATCCGAGTTGGTCTGGTCCGTGACAAATCTGATCGTGTGCGCCCTGGCATAGGCCTCGACCTGGACGCGCGTAAGATCCAGCATGGGCCGGATCAGACCATCGGGCCGCGTATAGGCCATGCCTTGCATGCCCTTCAGACCCGTGCCGCGCGCCAAGCGGTAGAGCACGGTCTCGGCCTGGTCATCCAGGGTATGGCCCGTGGCCATGTAGCGCATGCCGAGCCGCGTACGGCAGTCATGGATGGCCGCATAACGCTTGATGCGCGCTGCTTCCTCCAGATTGGGCGTGTCCCGGTCCATGCCGAGCTCATAGAGACTGGCCTCTATCCCTAAGTCGCGGCAGGTATCCAGCACGAAGGCGGCGTCGCCCGGCGCCTCGCAGCGTAGCCCGTGATCGACCGTCACCACATGCAGTCTCAGATCGAGTTCGCCTTTCACCGCCAGCATGAGTCTCAGCAAGACCATGGAATCGACCCCGCCCGAGCAGCAGACGAGGATCGCATCACCCCGCCCTACCCCGCAGGCATGCACCAAGGCGTGTTTGAAACGTTCGATCATGGGCTCGTCTTTATTACCTCGCGTATGCGTGGTCAAGGCCTTTTGATTTAAAAGAAAGACGCCAACCTTTCAAATCCGTAATGGAGCGGAAAGGTTCGTGAAAGCTCTTCGGGTGTAAGGTGCATATAAAAAAAAGGCAGGTGAGAAAAATGAAGAGATTGCTCTGCTCGTTCGGCGTCGGGATATTGATTGCCACGGCCACCGCCTTATATGAATTGGTGCAGGCCTTCGCAATGCCTTCCGTCAGGCCGCGCCCCACCTCACATGCCCCGCAGCCCGCATGTTATCATGAGCATGCGCGCGCATTATGTGCTTGATGGAAGACAGGCAAACATTGTAAATCCAGCATAAGACGCCCGCCTTTAAACTCTGGGGCTTACAAGGAAACGAAGCATGCGTCTTTTGCTGGTTGAGGATGATCGCAAAATCGCCGACTTTGTCGGACAGGGTATGCGCGAAGCCGGCTTTGCCGTCGACCGGGCCGATAACGGCATTGACGGTCTGCACCTGGCTTTGACCGAGCCCTATGACGTGGCGGTGTTCGATATCATGCTGCCCGGGATGGACGGCCTGAGCATCATCCAAAGGATGCGCGATGCCCGCATTAAAATCCCGGTTCTCGTATTGAGCGCCAAACGTTCGGTGGATGACCGCATCAGGGGATTGCAGACCGGGGCGGACGACTATCTGACCAAACCCTTTTCTTTTTCCGAGCTTCTGGCACGGGTGCAAGCCCTGATCCGCCGAGCCAGCGACAGCGTGGAACCGACCCAGCTGAGCGTCGGCGACCTGAAGCTGGACCTCCTGACACGCGCCGTCAAACGCAGCGACCTGATTATCGAGCTCATGCCCAAGGAGTTCGAGCTGCTCCATTTCATGATGTTGAATGCCGGCAAGGTAGTCTCGAAGACCGCCATCCTGGAGCATGTCTGGGGCTACGATTTCGATCCCCAGACCAATGCCGTGGATGTCCTGGTCTGCCGCCTGCGCGGCAAGATCGACCGGGATTTTACCACCAAAATGGTGCACACGCTGCGCGGTGTGGGGTATGTTCTCAAACCTGCTTGAAAAACGCCGCCGCAGCACGGTTTTCCGGCTGACGGTTGTCTATACCCTGCTCTTCTGCATCACATCCTTGATCCTCTTCGGCATCGGGTACATTCAGCTCCTGCTCACCATCACCAATAAGGACCATCAGATTGTCTCGGAAAAGATCAAATCCTATACCAATATCGCCGAGCACAGCGGCATAGCGAGCCTGGTGGAGGAATTAGAACGCACCCGGGCGCAAAACGAGCGCACCGGATTTTTCGTGCGCGTCGCGGACAGGCGCGCACGAGTCCTGTCGCTTACCCTGCCGCAGGGATGGAATCCCATGCCCCCTGAACTTCACCATACTTCCTTGCCCTTCGTGGAAAATGAGTGGGTGACAATAAAATATCCCCATTCGACACGCGTGCTCTCCCCCCGCGACACCCTCGTCATTGCCGGACGGCTGCTGCGCGATGGTACGATCCTGCAGGTAGGCTATTCCACGCATGTGCGCCGGGTATATCTGGAATCGTATCAGGGAATCTTCCTTTTCATCATCGGCCCCATCCTCCTGTTCGGCATCATGGTCGGGGCCTTTGTTTCCCGCCGGGCCTTGAAGCCCGTGCATGATCTGACTCTGGCGACTAAGAGCGTGCGGGCAGGTAAGATGGACGCCCGCGTCCCTTTGGGCGAAACCGACGATGAATTGCGGGAGCTTGCGCAACAATTCAACGCCATGCTGGATTGGATCGCCACCTTGATGAACGGCATGCGCGAGGCCCTGGACAATGTCGCCCACGATTTGAGAACTCCGCTGACGCGTATGCGGGCCTCCATCGAAGCGGCCATACAGACGGAGGCGGACGCCGATCGCCTGCGGGAAGCCTTGCTCGACTGCGCCGAAGAATCGCAGCAGATCATGAACATGCTCACGACCCTGATGGATATCTCGGAGGCTGAAACCGGCGTCATGCAGCTGGGACTTAAACCAATCAACATCAGCAACCTCATCGCGTCCGTGTACGATCTCTACCTCTACAGCGCCGAAGAAAAGGGGCTCATCCTGGAAACCGTGGTGGCGCCGGACATCACCATCATTGCCGATGCCGGGCGTCTGCGCCAGGCGCTTTCCAACCTGGTGGACAACGCCGTGAAATATACCCCGCCGGGCGGACGGGTTATGATCGCGGCCTATGAGGATACCCACAGCGTACGCATCACGGTGCGGGACACCGGACCGGGCATTCCGGCCGCCGAGATCCCCCGTATTTTCGATCGCCTCTATCGCGGGGACAAGAGCCGTTCACAACGCGGTCTCGGTCTGGGTTTGTGCCTGGTCAAGGCCATCGCCGAGGCCCATCACGGCACGATCGAGGTGCAAAACGCGCCGGACGCCGGCGCGATCTTCACCTTAAGCCTGCCACGTGACCAGCACGTGAATTCCGGACGGCCGGACCTATAACCTCCGGCAACCTTACAAAAAGGTAATGCCCATGCAATCTTGTCGTAAGCATGATCCTGTATTATTAAAAATAAAGAATCGATCCCGCCTCGATTCAAAAAAGTTTCCCCGTAAAACCCTTTGGCAGGCCGCCTAACGGCCTGCTTCTTTTTACCGCATTCTCGCCCTGCGGTACGCCCTTGTGCTCCGCCGGGCAAACCCGAGCGCTTCATGCCAACCTTTCAAGATCGTAATGCTCCTGTAATCTTCGGGCAAGTTCGGATGGGGTAAAAGGACAAATAAAAAAACAAGCTCAGGATCCAAGGTGATTAAACATGCCGGCTTTCCAAATCATCATGTTGATGAAAGCTTCGCCGACCGAAGGCGGGCACGTGACGATACCATGAAGGACGGGGCCTTCGGCGGATCGCGCCAGGCGCGCTTATCGGTTTTGGTCACGGCCCTCTTGCTGGCGTGCTTGACGCCACCGGCGTGGGGCGACGATCAGAGCGGCCTTCGGCGGACAGGGACCAATTCGCCCGGATGCTCGAACATCAGCATGATCCAGGCCATCAACAATATCGAATCGGCATCGGGCGCGCGCGTGCTGAATGTCGAGGTCGATCCGCTCCTCAAGCCGCCCTCGCTTTTCAGAGGTCCCCTGGTCTACGGACTTCTGACCGTTAAAGACCACGCCTTCAAGATCTATTTCGTGGATATTTCCACGGGCAAGGTTCTGCAAAAAAGCCCTGACTGGTACAATTATTGGCGGCTCAAGCCCCTGGCGAAATCAGAGCTTCTGCCCCAGGCAAAGATCAATCTCGTGCAGGCTATCGCTCTGGCCGAAAGCCAGACCGGCGGCAAGACCATACAGGTCACGACCAACCTGGATGGCGCGAAGCTTTTTTATCAGATCACCACGCTCGTCGGCTTCAAGCCCAAACGGGTGAACATCGACGCCGCCACCGGCAGGCTCACCGAAATCCCGACCGATTAGCACGGACTTTGAAGCGTTCGGTTTCCCTGGCTATGCATTCTCTTGACAAGCGGCTTTTCCAGGACGATAAGGTGCAACAAGCGCTCGCGCCGCGACAAGACGGGGTGCATGGAAAGACGCGAGGGCTAACCAGGGAGAACCGAATGACGCTGGCGAAGGATGACGGCCATGGGACGTGTTAAGGACGATATCGATCTCGTGATCTTCCAGATCGAAGAAGGCCGGGAATGGACCTTCGGCATCCCGGATTACCTCATGGGAGACGCCGAACCCATGCCGAGCGATATCGTGGATGCGCTCAAGGACTGGTGCATGGAGGCAGGCTACTGGTACTGTCTGGTGGATGACACCGTCCTGGCGCTCGGCCGTAAGGACATTCTCGAACAGGGCGACCCGCTCATCGACGCCGTGCTCTGGTACGGGCCCATGCAGGACAGCGAGAAGTCGGCGCTGTACTTCACCTGCCCGCTCGACACGCCCTGGGTGGAGGGCGAACTGCTGCTCAATTCCCTGGACGTCATCCTGATCGAAATGGGTTATGAGATCATGCCGCTGCCCGACGAGCAGCTCAAAAACGAGCTGTGCACGGACACCCTCTGGTCCGAGGACGGAAACCATGCCGGACAGGAAACCAAGATGACCGTGCTCTGGCCCGTGGACATGCTTGGAAACAGCAAATAGGAGTTGCGCTCCGGCCGTCTTCCAGAGGCCTCACGAGCCGGATCATGGCCCCAAATGTTCACTTGACAACCGGAACTCATATGGGTATGGGGAAGTTCGATACTGGTAGCTCTTCTTTAAGGCTGCCGGTATTTTTCTTTCATGCTGTGGAGGCAAACACATGGTACGCACACCCATAACCAAAGCCGGGTATGACGCTTTGCGCGATGAGCTGGCGCATATCAAGAAACACGAGCGGCCCAAAATCATCGCCGCCATCGAGGAGGCGCGCGGGCACGGCGATCTGTCCGAGAACGCCGAATACATCTATGCCAAGGAGCGCCAGTCCTTCATCGAGACCCGCATCCAGGAACTGGAGACCAAGCTGGCCACGGCCGAGATCATCGACACCTCGCGCCTGCCGGACGACCGCATCGTGTTCGGCTCGAAGTTCGTCTTGTCCAATATCGACAGCGGTGATGAAATCACCTACCAGATCGTGGGCGTGGATGAATCGGACCTGAACAAGGGACTGATATCGATCGCTTCGCCCATCGCCAAAGCTTTGATCGGCAAGCAGCTGGGCGATACCGCCGTGGTCAAGACCCCCAACGGCGATCGCGAGTACGAAGTCCTGGAGATTATTCCGGTCTAAGGCTCAGGCGGCCTCAAGAATATGTGGGGCCTTTTCGTGAGCGGGTCGGGCAGTACATCCACCCGTACCTGGTAGACCGCTTCAATATGCTCGTGCTTCAGCACGGTCTCGGGTCTTCCCTGGCAATGCACCCTTCCGGCATGCATGAGCACCAAAGTGTCGCAATAGACGGAAGCCAGGTTGAGGTCGTGCAGGATAACCACGGCTGAGTGGCCGCGCGTTTGGGTCAGACCCTTGACGATGTCCATAATCCTCACCTGGTTCCCAATATCGAGGTGCGCGGTAGGTTCGTCCATGAGTAAGAGCTCGGGCTGCTGGGCCAAGGCCTGGGCCAGGCACACCCGCTGCATCTCGCCCCCGGAAAGCGTGTTGATCCGTTTGGAGCCGAGCGCCGCCAAATCCATCAGTTCAAGGACTTCCCGCACGATGCGCAGGTCTTCAGACATAAGCGGAGCGAACCTGCCCCGGTGCGGGTAGCGTCCCATGCGCACGTATTCCTCCACGCTGTAGGGAAAGGGCATGAGAAACTGCGGTATGGCGGCCATGTGGCGCGCCAGCTCCCGGCGCGCCAAACGCCGGATATCCTTTCCCCGCCACGCAACCGACCCTTGCCACAACGGCAGGACGCGGCTCAATGCCTTGAACACGGTCGACTTGCCGGCGCCGTTGGGTCCGATGATCCCCAGGAACTCACCGGGTGCGACCGCAAAAGATATATCATCGATGACGACGCTTTTCTCATACCCGGTGCGGGCGGCTTGAATCGCCAGGGCGGGCATCATCAGGCCACCTCGCCCTGTCTCAAGAGCAGGCCCAGAAAGAATACCCCGCCCAGGATGCCGGTGACCACCCCCACCGGGAGTTCTAGCGGTCTGATCAGGGCCTGGGCCAGGGTATCGGACAGGACCAGCAAGGTCGCTCCGCCGATGAGCGAGGCCGGCACAAGCACATGATGATCGGGCCCGACGAGCCGGCGCATGATGTGCGGAATGACCAGGCCGATAAAGCTGATGATCCCGGAGACCGCCACGCACATCCCGGTCACCAGGGCGGTTGCGATGAGCAGCGCCGCCTTGGTCCAATTGACATCCATGCCCAGATGGCCGGCCTGCTCATCCCCCAGGCTCAAGACATTCAGGTCCCTGGCCATGGCCACCGGCACGGCCATCAAGGGCAGGACCCCGAAGACCAGGAGCTTCAACTCCAGGCCCTGCGTGGCGCCGAGATTGCCCATCAGCCACATGACCGAGGCATGCACGTCGCGCGCACTGGAAAGGGCCAAGACCAGCATCATGACCGACGAAAACAGGAAGCTCAAGATCACGCCGCTCAAGATCAGCATGGTGTTCGAGAAGCCTTTCAAGGCCGCCAGTCCCAGGACCAGGAGCATGCTCAGACAGCATCCGCCGAAACACAGCGCGACCATGGGCAGGCCCGAAAGCCCCAGGATGAGCGCGATCACCGCCCCCAAGGCGCCGCCGCCCGAAACCCCCAGGGTATAGGGTTCGGCCAGGGGGTTGCGCAAAATAGCCTGCAACACCACCCCACACCCGGCCAGGCCGGAACCGATCACCATGGCCATGAGCACCCGCGGCAGGCGCACCTCCCACAGCAGGGTGCCGCTGATGTCCCTGGCTCGGGGATGGAACAGCGCCCGCAGGATGTCTTCAAGCGGCAGGGCCGTGCCTCCGACGGTGATCCCGGCCGCCACACCGGCGACCAGGAGCACCAGCAGCAAACCGAAGACCCTTACGGTTTTCATGACCGCGGCTCCGGGTACAGCACACCGGCCACCATCCGGCAGGCCTCCAAGAATTTGCGCGGGGTGGGCTGACAGAGCATATCGGCCGGGATGCGGTATACCCGTCCGGTCCGTACCGCCGTGATCCGGCTCATCCCCTTCCAGGGGTCATCATCCCCGCCCATGCCGGCGGCGATGATGATCGCCTCCGGGTTCCTGACCATGACCTCTTCCAAGTTCACGCGCGGGTACTTGGCCGCCACCTCGGCGAAGATGTTCACGCTCCCCGTACGGTTCAGGATTTCTCCGGCGAAGGTCTGAGAGCTCACGGTCACGATCGGACTGAAGCCCACCTGCCAGAAGACCCTCATAGCGCGCCGCGGCAGCTTCGCCTTAAGCGCGCCCAGATCCACGCGCACCTGGGAGACAATGTCCTGGGCCGCCTGCTGCCGGCCCAGGAGCTTACCCAGACGGATGAATTCGCGACACATGCACTCGAAGTCTTCGCAGCCTTCAAAAACAACCACATCGATGCCCAGCGATTTGAGCTTATCCACATCCTTGCGGCGGTTGCAGTCCTTGCCGGCCACGACCAGATCGGGCTTGAGCGTAAGGATGCGCTCGATATTGATCTCGGTTAGGGTGCCGACCACGGCCTTGCCGCTCGCGTTCGGACAATAACGCGTCACCCCCACCAACCGGTACGCCTGCCCAAGGTCCTGAATCTCGCTGGTGATAGCCGGCGAGAGCGAGACGATGCGCAGCGGCATGGGACCGGCCGCAAGACAGACCGGCCAACCTATCACCATCATGATCAAGCCGCAGAGAAGGCGTCCGTACATACCGACCACATATACAACATTGTTCTTAAGGGCAAGGGCATTGGGTGAACGCGCATTCTGTGCTATAAGAATCCCACCGAACGCACAAGGAGTCCACATGCTGTACGCATATATCGCCGCGGCCTTCCTGGCTGGGTGTCTGCTGGGCTGGCTGCTGGCGCGGCCCAAGCTGGCCGAGCTTTCCGCCCGCGCCTCCGCGGCCGATGGCGTGACCGCCGATCTCAAGGCCCGCGCCGCGGCCCTGGATGACCAAGTCAGCGCCTTGCGCGCCGAGATCGAGCAGGAACGCCTGGAAAACGCCCGCGGCCAGATCCGGCTGGAAGAGGCCCAGGCCGCCTTAGGCGCGCAGAAGGAGCTCCTGGATGAGGCGCGTGTACGCTTAAGCGATAGTTTCGGGGCTTTGTCGGCCGATGCCCTCAAGCAGAACAACCAGCTCTTTTTGGAATTGGCGTCCAAGACCCTGGAAGGGGTGATCGAGAAGTCCAAGGGCGAGCTGGGCAAGCGCCAGGAGGCCATCGACGGCCTGATACGGCCGCTGCAGGATACGCTTACCCGCTACGAGACCCAGATCCGCGAGATGGAGAATACCCGCCAGTCGGCCTACGGCGGCTTGAAGACCTACCTCGAAGAGCTCGCCAAGACCAACCTCCAGCTGCAGGAACAAACGCGCTCGCTCTCCACGGCCTTGAAACGCCCCCAGGTCAAAGGCCGCTGGGGCGAGGTGACGCTCAGGCGCGTGGTCGAAATCGCGGGCATGTCCCCGCATTGCGATTTCACCGAGCAGCCCTCCATGCCCACCGAGGAGGGCCGCCGACGCCCGGACCTGGTGGTATCTTTGCCGGATAACCGCACCATCGCGGTGGATTCCAAGGTGCCGCTGGACGCCTATATGGATGCCTTCGCGACCTCGGACGAGGATGCCCGTACCGGGCTTTTGAAGAAGCACGCCCAGGTAGTGCGCGGCCACATGCAGATGCTGGGCTCCAAAGACTACTGGAAACAACTGCCCCAGAGCCCGGACTTCGTGGTGCTGTTCCTGCCCGGCGAATCCTTCTTCAGCGCGGCCCTGGAAATAGACCGCACCTTGATCGAGGACGGCATGGAGCACCGCGTGATCCTGGCCACGCCCACGACCCTGATCGCTCTGCTGCGCACCGTGGCCTTGAGCTGGCAACAGCAACAGGTGGCCGAAAACGCCCAACAGATCTGGCAGGAAGGCTCGCAGCTTTTTGACCGCCTCAAGGTCTTCGCCGACCATATGAAGAACGTGCGCGCGGGGTTGCAGAAGGCCACCGAATCCTACAACAAGATGCTCAGCTCATGGGAGTCGCGCGTCATGCCCAGCGCCACGCGCCTCAAGGACCTGGGCGGCCCCCAGCATGAACGTGATCTGCCCGAGATCGAGCACATCGACCCCTATCTGCGCGAGCCGCACGATTAATAATAGTGTTAAGTTTTAAGTGTTAAGTGTTAAGTGTTAAGTGTTAAGAAAGAAAAAATCGGCTGGGCTTCGTGGAGGCAGCATGACTGCTGGAGACCAGGTACCATCCTATATCGTGACCGGCGCCAATTCCGGGATCGGGAAGGCAACGGCTTTTGGGTTGGCGCAAAAGGGCCTGCGCGTGGTCATGGTCTGCCGGGATGAAGGCCGAGGCCGTCTGGCCCGGGAGGAGATCATCGCCCGGAACGGCGGCGGCAACGTTGAGCTGGTGATCGGCGATTTGTCTTCCTGCGCGGGCGTGCGCGCCGCAGCAGCTTGTATTCTCGATGCCGCCCCACGCATCGGGGCCCTGATCAACAACGCCGGGATCTGGCTTTTGGAGCGCACGCTCAATGCCGACGGCATCGAGATGACCTTCTTCGTCAACCACCTGGC
>JBDKSM010000071.1:0-1912 GCA_039680665.1 Syntrophaceae bacterium
CCCTGTTTTGCAAGATAATAGGCCGCGGCTGCCGAGAACGTGGTTTTGCCGAGACCTCCCTTGCCGCCGAACATGATGTAATGCCGATCGGGATACTGTTCGAATATCTTTGCAAGCGAAATGGGAACCACCCCCTTGTTTGAATTATGCTGGACCCTTCAGACAAAAACACGTTGTCAGACCGATACAGTCTCACGCCAGCGCGTCTGTCAGGTCTTTTTCGCGGAGCATCCTGCGCTTCCACGTCGATATCTGGGGAACCACGTAGGGCAGGAGCCTCAGCGAATAGTACGGCGGCAATATAGGCACCCCGAGCATATCACCCATAGTGATGAGTATGAACAGGTGCTCCATGCTCGCCCGGGATTTCAGGGCGAATCGCGCCGAATCGTGGGCGGCTACACCGTAAACGAACTCCTTTACCGCTCCGAAGAAACCACCCTTCTTTTTGTCTTTTCCTTCTTTCTCACCCATGTTTCATTTCTCCTTGACCGTGATGATCGGGTTATGTCTGCTGCATATCCTTATCAAGCCTGAGCGGACTCGGGCAGCTTGCCGTTCTTTATTGCCCTGTACCGGTTGAATGCCTTCACACCCTCAATACCCAGAACGATCGCCGCAATGACGAGGAATATGCCCACGAGGCCCATAAGGGTGTTGCCGATGAGAGCCTGACCCTTGACGGCCCCGATGAGAACCTTGTCGAGAAGACTGTACGATGTATAAAGGAGAGCGGCAATTGTCGTAATGAACATGAAGATCATCGGCCAGAACGCCCAGGCGTAGGGTTTTCCTTCGGACATGAGCCATGCGGTGATCAGCATGAGCGCAAGCGACGCCATCAACTGGTTCGCTCCTCCGAAGAGAACCCAGAGGTATTGCCACCACCCGGTAAGGACAAGGAGGATACCGAGGACACTTGCGATAAACGTGCCGACATGGGCATTTCTGAAAACGGGATGAAAATCACTGAGAAGCTCCGATGTCGCGACGCGCATGAAACGCACGACAAGCTGCATAATGGTGATCGCCAGAACCACCATCATAACGCTTCCGTATGATCTTCCGATATTAACGGGAAGGCCGACGGCATTGAGGAATTTAGCCACGCCCGATGCAAAGACACCGCCCGGACCCATCTTGATGGCTGCCCCGTATTCCGCCGGAGATGCGTATATCGTGCCCGCGATGATGAGAGCAAAGGCGGCAAGCATCATCTCTACGAACATGACACCCGCGCCGACAGGGCGTGCATCTAGTTCACTTTCAAGTTGCCTTGCCGTGCCCGAACTCGATACGATGCTGTGCCAGCCCGAAATAGCCCCGCAGGCGATAGTGACAAACATGATGGGCCATATGGGTCCTATGGGGACGGAAAAACTCGTGACGGCCGGAAGCGTGAATTTGGGATGGATGATCAGGATCCCGATAAGGCCGACAAAGAGGCCGAGAAAAACGATGTACGCCGCCACATAGTTAATGGGAAGCGCGAATTTCCAGATGGGGAGAACAGCCGCGAAATAACAGAAGACAAAGGCAGCCACGGCCCAGAGAAGCCTGCTGTTCGAAAGAGCATCGCCGATTATGGCATTCGACGGCGCCACCGTACCAACCCAGATGCCTGCCAGGGCTATAATGACGGTCACGATTGTCGTCAGGATGATGTCTTTTTTCCACCGATCGATCATCTGCCCCGCGACGATACCGGCAACCGTCAGAAAAAGCCAGGCCATGGGCGCCGGTTTCAACCGCACGGCCGTGTCAACGACGACGTTCCCGAAGGCACCGGCGATGAGCAGGAGATAAAAGTAAACGAAGGACAACAGGATGGTCCTGGCGCGCGGCGAGATAAGTTTGTGGCTCAGGCCCCCGAAGGAGGCGCCCTCGTTGCGCATGGCCATCACCGCGCTCC
>JBDKSM010000072.1:0-6806 GCA_039680665.1 Syntrophaceae bacterium
CCGGGCCCCGCAGCGCATGGCTGATGCCCAAGGGCGTACGGCTCGTGGAGAAAATCGCCAAGGGTTTGAACCGACTCGATCCCGGGTACATTGAAATCGGGGGGCATACGGATAACGCCGTCTTACCTGAGATCGTCAAGAAGGTGTATCCGAACAACTGGTCGCTCTCGCAAGCCCGGGCCGTTGCCGTCCTGGAGGTCTTCGAAGCTCATGGGATCAAGACGAACCGCATGTGCGCCATTGCCTATGCCGACACGCGGCCCGTGGCCGACAACAGCTCGGAGGAAGGCATGGCCATGAATCGGCGCGTCGAGATCACCATCCTGCCATAATAGTATTTGTCCCCCGGAATTAATCCTGGTATTACAGTTTCTTGCACGGTTAGCCGATGAGGGTGAGTAAACAGGGCGGCAGCATGTCTTTAAGCGTGTCGGGGGCGTATGAAGATTGAGATTCTTGGGTGCAGCGGTTCGGTGGCCATCGGATTCAACACCACGAGCATCCTGATTAACGGCGATACTCTCATCGATGCCGGTTCGGCGGCGTCCGTGCTCACGGATACGGCAATGCGCGATATCCGACACATCCTCCTGACCCATTCCCATATCGACCATATCAAGGAACTGCCCTTCATCCTGGACGTCATGTACAGCCACCACGTTCAGGGCGTAACAATCTGGGGGAGCAAGCAGACCATGGACGTCCTCAAGGCGCACGTCTTCAACGGCTTGATATGGCCCGAGATGGAGGAGCTCAAGGTGGATGAGTCCGTCTTCAGGTTTGCCTGCGTACCCGCGAACGAGTTCGAGATCGGACGGCTGAAGGTCAAGGCGGTCGAGGTCGAGCATATCCCGGGGGCGGTGGCATATGTGGTTCGTGAGGGGGATCGATCGGTCATTTTCAGCGGGGATACCGGTTACACACAGGCCTTGTTCGATCTGGCGGCCTCCTTCGGGGACAAGCTGAAGGCTTTCTTCATCGAGGCATCCTTTCCCAACCGCATGCACGACATCGCCCGGCTCACCCATCACCTTACCCCGGCCATGATCGGTGACGGCATTCAAGACTTCCTCAGAAACTCACCGCAGGTTATCGCCTACCATATGAAGCCCAAGTACCTGCAGGAGGTCCTGGACGAGCTGCCCGAGCGCGTCAAAGCCATCAAGGGCGGGGAGGTCTTCAACCTTTGAGCGACGTCCTGGAAATCGCCAAGAAAGACGGGCGCTGGACCGAGTGCCCGGCCTGCAAAGAGACCATCATAACCGGCAAGCTGAAAGAAAACCTGCACGTCTGTCCGCATTGCGACTTTCACCTGCGCATCGGCGCCCGTGAACGTCTCACCATCACCTGCGACGCTCAAGGCCTGATCGAGCTTGATTCCAAGACCCTGACCTTAGGGAACCAAGCCGGCGGCGAAGATGCCATCATGGGCGCCCTGGGAAGCATCCTCGGCGAGCGGTGCGTGGTGGGCGCCATGGATTTCGGATTCAAGGGCGGCAGCATGGGGACGGCCATGGGCCAGGCCATCATCGCCCTCATACAGCATGCCCGCCAGGTGTCATGGCCCCTGGTCTTCTTTTGCGCCTCGGGCGGCGTGCGCGTTCAGGAAGGCATCTGGGGCCTCATGCAGATGCTGAAGACCGTGCATGCCCTCAACGACACGGACATACCCTTGATCACGGTCTATACCGACCCCACCTATGGCGGCGTCACCGCGAGTTTTTCGGCCCTGGCGGATATCATCCTGGCCGAACCGGGGGCCAGAATCGGCTTTGCCGGTCCGCGCGTCATCAAGGAAACCAGCCATATCGAGCTCCCCGCCGATTTCCAGAATGCTCTCCGCCTCCAGACGCATGGATTTCTGGACATGGTCGTACACCGGCATGCCATGCGCGACACCCTGGGGTATATCCTGAAGTGGATAAGCTCCGGTCTGAATCCCCAAGCCGCTCATCCCCAGGATGGCGCCTGAGATCCGGTACTGGTTCAATTTTTATATTTGAATCGGCCGCGATTTTCCTCAATATAGAGGGATGGATAATCGCCCTCTTTCTCAGTCCGATAACGGGGCAACGCATCCGGCGCACATGGACGAAACCCGCTGGGTGCTGGAGCTTACCCGCGTGCGCAGCGCGTTAGAGCGTCTGGGGCATCCGGAAAAGGGCTTCTCCCCGATCCTGGTGGGCGGAACGAACGGCAAAGGCTCGACCTGCGTCTATCTCGAGCGCATCCTGGCCGGACAAGGCCGTACGGTCGGCACCACCCTTTCGCCGCACATGAGCCGTTATACCGAACGCTTCCGGATCGAGGGACGCGAGGTGGCCGAGGCCGAACTGAACAACCTAATCGGGGAACTCAGGACCGTGTTGGCCGATCTTGACCTTACCTATTTCGAATGGACCGTGGTGCTGGCCGCCTCACTGTTCGCCCACCGCGGCGTCGAATACGGCATCTTCGAGATCGGTCTGGGCGGCCGGCTCGACGCCGCCAATGTGCTGGAACCCGCAGTTTCCATCATCACCAATATCGCGCTGGATCACACGGATTACCTGGGCGACACGATAGAGGCCATTGCCCGGGAAAAGGCCGCCATCGCCCGGCCTGGTCGTGTTCTGATCACGGGGGCCGACGACGGGCTGGGCGTGATCCGGGCGTGTGCCGCCGAGATGGAGGCCAGGCTTACGGTCATCACCGAGGCAAGGCCTGAGCGCACCGGGATACCCGGCCCCCGCCAGGGCCTGAACGCCGCCCTGGCCCTGGCCGCGGCCAGGGCACTGGGATGCGCGCCCACGGATGCCGACCTGCGCTATGCCTTGAACACGGCCTTTCTCCCCGGCCGGATTGAGAGACTGGGACGGGTCATCCTTGACGTGGCGCATAATCCGGCCGCCATGGGGGTGCTGATTGAGCATCTGCGGAAAGAGAATTTCAAGGGCATGGCCGTACTGGGGGTTCTAAAGGACAAGGACTACATGACCATGGCCGGGATGCTTAAAACCCTCTGTCCGGAGATCTTGATAGCCCCGGTGAACTCGCCGCGCTCCTGGACGAACGCCGACATGGATAAGGTAGCAAGCCTGGGAGGGTTCACGCGCTGTCCATCGATCGGCGCGGCCCTCGATAAGGCTTTACAGTCGGACCGGAATGTGCTTGTAACCGGGTCATTCTATTGTGTGGGAGAGGTACGGGACGCGGTCATATGCCAAGGTTACTGATCATCCTACTCATGTGCGCGCTGCTCCCGGCTATTGTATGGGGCGCCGAGCCGGTCGAGATCGAAGCCGACCACGTGGAGAAAATCCAGAATCTGATCGAGGCCTCCGGGCATGTCGTCGTCAAGGGCCACGACCTCGATCTGACCTGCAACTACCTCTTCCTCGATGTCGCCTCGGGCGATATATGGGCCACCGGCGACTGCATCCTGAAGGACCCTAAAGGCGAGATCAAGGCCTCCCATATCCAGTATAACCGGCGGCGCCAGGATGCCCATGTGGAAAACGGGTCGATCCTGCTGTACGCCGAACCCCTGATCATCAGCGGATCCTCCATCACCCGTTACGGCAACGACCTCTACATCGGCAACAATCTGACCTACACCCCCTGTCTGTCCGAGACCCCGGCCTGGTCGATCAAGACCGAGCACCTTGAGATTCCGCTGGAAGGCTACGGCCAGGCCAAAAACGCCCGCTTCCAGGTCAGGGACACATCCGTGGCCTATATCCCGTACCTGCGCTTTCCGGCCAAGCTCAAACGCCAATCCGGCCTGCTCCTGCCCTCCATCGGCTCATCATCGGATACCGGCTTCTCATACGGCCAGCCTGTCTACGTAACCCTGGGACGTTCAGCCGACATCACCTTCACGCCCACCCTACTGGCCCGACGGGGTCTCCTTGGCGCGGCCGAATTCAGATATGCATGGGACTACAAACGCCAGGGAACGATCTACACCGAGTTTCTTCATGACCGCCTGGCCGGCGAGCTCCTGAACGAGGAGGACAAAAGCTCGGCCAGACCGGATAACCGCTGGTATGTAAAGGCCTCGCAGACGGGCGACGATTTTACCTGGGATGTCAATCTGGTCAGCAACCGCGATTATTTCCGCGACATAGGGCCCTTCTATACGACCGAGAAGCAAAACGACTGGATCGAACAGTTGCAGGCACGCACCGAGACCCAGATCTCGCGCCTCCAGTATGTCACCACGACCGGACCGGTCTTCTGGGACCTCTCCAGCCAGTGGAAACAGGACCTGACGATCGAGGACATCAACAACAACCTCCAGGAGCTCCCCCGCCTCGACGCCCGCCTGCCGCAACAGTCGCTTCCCCATACCCCGTTCATGTACACCGCGCGGCTCTCTACGGTCAGGCTGACGACTCCGGGTGAGGGCGTGTCGGAGCTGAAGCTGATGCCTTTTTCCGCTTCCGGCGAGCTGCCACGCGGTACGGTCAGGGAGGCGCTCAAGAATAACGCGGACGTCGAGCTGTCACTGCCCATCTCCATGAACCCGTACTTTACCCTGCGTCCCAGCCTTCAGGAGCTCTATCGCGACACGCATTTATTGAAGGAAGAAGGCTTTGATTCCCGTTTCTCGGCCGAGCATTGGGAGGTGCGCGGGGTTTCCCTGAATACCTCGCTCTACAGCCCCCGTTTTTATCACGATTGGTATCACCAGCTCGTACCCGGCGTCTCTTGGACCGCCAAGACCCGCTACAACGGCAACTACGACCTGGCCGATCCTTCCGATTTCTACCCCCTGCTCCTGTCCGACGATGACTGGGTCAAGACCAATGACATCACGCTCTCGCTGGCCAACTACATCCGTGAAAGCGCCGGCAGCCCCATCGTTGAGTTCTCTCTCGACCGTTCCTACAGCCGCTTGGCCGAGGAATGGGAGCCTTTCGAGGCCACCCTGCGCAGCAGCCCCGCCCCCTGGTTGTCACTGGAGCATACGCACACCTTCGGCCGGCGCCTGGCCCCCGTCACCCAGATGCCGGTCGGCGCCTTTGCCAGCCAGGAACACCATACCTCGATCAGCCTGCATTCAAGCCGCGGCGATGAGCTCTCCCTTTCCGAGGAGTATGACCGCATCGATACGCAGACCACCTACGGACGGACCAGAATCAAGCTCGTAAAAGGCTTCGAGGTCCTGGCCGAGGCCCGCTACGATTTCCGCAAGCGGCAGTTCGAGTTTATCCGCCAGGGCATTGGATACAGCGCCCAATGCTGGGGCGTCACGCTCAGGTATGATATTGAACCGGCCTGGGAGGACGTGAACCCCGAAGACAACCACGATCGCAAGACCACCCTGGGCTTGACCGTGACGCTGCTGGGTCTGGGCGATATGCGCACCAGCCACAGGATGTCCGACTGATGATGCTGCCCGAGCGCCCCTGGGTGTTCGACCTCATCGAGCTGGCGGGCATGCCCGCGCATATCCTGCGCCACAGCCTGATGGTGCGCAAGGTCGCCGTCACCTTGGCCGTTTTCATAGCCCCCCAGCAGCCGATCGACATCGACCTGGTGGACCGCGCGGCCCTGCTGCACGATATCTGCAAGGCCGACGCCATCAGAGGCGGCGGCGACCATGCCCGCCAGGGTCAACGCCTGCTGGAGGCCATGGGGTACCCGAACGTCGGCGCGGTGATCGGCCAGCATGTGCGCTTACGGGGATTAACGCTCAATGAAGCCATGCTGGTCAACTATGCCGATAAACGCGTCATGCATGAGAAGATCGTGACCCTGCCCCGCCGCTTCGTCGACCTCCTTGAACGTTACGGCACGAATGACGAACGTCGCGTGCGCATCTTAGGCCAATTTGCCTTTACCCTCAAGGTGGAGCGTGTGATATCCGAGGCCAGCGGCCTGGACCCTCTGTGGCTGGGCAGTCTAAATCTGACCCTGACCGACGATACGCTCTATGGTGGCCATGGTGTCGGGGGACAAAACGGAGCGCTTGAACAGCAGGATGAGGATATTCACCCGGAAGGGGTATATGAGGACCAGCCGTCCTTGATCCGTAAATGATACCTTCTGGGGCGTGCTGGAAATCAGCTCGCCCAGGCTGTCCGCCAGATTGAGGAAGAAATTCGAGATGAAACCCACGTTAACCTCGTGTCCGATGTCCCCGCTCTGGTAGACAATCTCGCCGTTGTGGCTGATCAGCGCCAGGCCCTTGAATTCACTCAAGCCCGAAATGTTCTTGACCAGCATGCGTGTGGACTCGTCGATGGGCGCCAGGTCGTGATCCTCGAGTTCGCCCTTTTCCAGGGCCATGTTCATCTCATCGGCCTTGCGCATGCCTTCGATCAGGAGATACTCCCAGTTGGTGTTGATGGTAACCTCAGGGGGCTTGACGCCGCCGACAAAGCGGAAGCTGCCGCTCTGCCAGGAAAGGATCGTAAAGAGGGCCTCCTCGCCTTCCAGGCTGCCGACCTGGGCATGGGGGATACGGCCGTCCTCGAAGTAGATCACACCCTCGCGGTTGTCCTTGTTCACATACAGGGCCGTGGTGATCTGGCTCAGGCAGTTCATCTGGATCAGGTCGGGCAGCTGCAGGCCCGAGATGCTGCCTTTGAAGCCTTTGTCGCTGTCTTCGCGCAGGGCCTTGAGGATCAGCGAGCGCATATGATCGAGATCAAAGGGTTTCTCGATGTAGTAGAGCGAGCCGCGGGCCTTAGCCTTTTCCTTGATCTCGGACGATCCATAGGCGGTCATGATGATGACCTTGGTGGCCGGCATATCCTGCCGGATGCGCACGAGCAGGTCAAGGCCGTCGATGCCGGGCAGGCGGATATCCAGCACCA
>JBDKSM010000073.1:0-1774 GCA_039680665.1 Syntrophaceae bacterium
GTTTGCCGAAGCCCTGGATATTGAGCAAGGGCGAGCGCAGATCGTGCGAGGTGGCGTACACGATGCTTTCAAGCTCCTGATTCTTGCGCTTGAGCTCGCGGTCGAGCGCTTCAAGCTCGGCCTGGGCTTTCTTCCGCGCGCTGATGTCCGTTAACTCGACCGCGATGGCACCGGGTCCGGTCCTGAAAACCGTGACCTCATCCATGACGGTGAAACGCTCATCCTGGTAAGAGATCTCAAAGGACTGCGGCCCGAGCTCACCCTTGGCCACCTGGCGGTACATCTCCGGTATCCCCGTGGCTGCCAGGTTGGGAAAGGCCTCTTCGATCGTCATCCCGACCAGATCCTGATGCACGATGCCGATCAGGCGGTCCGCGGCCGGGTTGGTCCCGCCCAGGACCAGGCGTCCGTCTGGTTCGAGCCGGTAGAGATACATACCCAGAGGCGAAGATTCCACGATGCTGCGGAACGTCTCCTCCGAGGCCCGCAGGGCATCCAGGGCGCGCATGCGCTCGGAAATATCGCGTACCCCGCATTGCACCTCCGCCAGCGACCCGTCGGCCTTGCGGATAAACCTTCCGGAGGTCTCGACCCACAGCCATTCGCCATCCTTGCGCAGCGTGCGGTGTTGCAGGATATAGGTCTCGGCCCCTTCCCAAAACCGTTTTCTGATCGTTTCCCTCACCGCTTGCCTGTCATCCGGGTGGATAAAGTCTTCGACGGGACGCCCGACGATCTCCTCCGGTACATACCCCAGGATGCGGCGGCAGGCCGGCGAGAGGTAGATGATCGTGCCGTCCGGGGCATGGCGGCTGATCATGTCATAGGCGTTCTCGGTCAGGAGCCGGTAGAGCTCCTCGCTGGAGCGCAAGGCCTCCTCGGCCTGCTTGCGCTCCGTTATATCCTCCAGGACGGTGGCGAACTGACCGGGTGCAGGCCGGTAGGCCGAGACCCTAAGGTGCTTGCCCAGATAGGCGGAGTACATCTCAAAGCTGATGGGCACGCCGTTTTCCGCTACCGGGAGGAACGCATCGAGATAGGTACTACACCCCGGGGGAAAGACCTCGCTGGCCTTCCTTCCGACAAAGGACTGGCACGCCACCCCGGTGATGCGCTCCATGGCAGGGTTCACGACCAGATACTCATAGTCCATGGCGCGACCTTGGTCATCGTAGATAACCCGCTGCAGGGCCAGACCTTCGGTCATGCGTTCGATGATCAGGCGGAAGAGCTCCTCGCTGTGTTTCAGCGCATCCTCGGCCTGCTTGACCTCGGTGATATCGCGCACCGATTCGATGGCCCCGACGATATGGCCCTCACGGTCAAGCAGCGGCGAAGCCGCCACCCAGACATAGGCGCCCCGGCCATGGTAGAGGGCCGGGGTAAACACCTCGGCCTGGATCACGGCGCCCTTGCGGGCAACGTTCTGGTAAAGGGCGGCGATCTGCGCATCATCCTTGTCGACCAGGTCCATCAGGAAATTCCTGGCCTGCCCGTAAAACGGCGCCGCACCGTAGGTCCGGTCCTTGCCGAGCATCTCGGCCTTGGGTACGCCGGTCATCTCCTCCACGGCCCGGTTCCAGGCAATGATCTTCTTGTTCTTGTCCATGATGAAGGTGGCGTCGGGCATGAACTCGATGATGTCGGCCAGATGTTTGTTCGCGCTTTCCAGTCTTTGATCGGCTTCGCGGCTTTCTGTGATGTCGAAGGCGCTGCCCTCGTAATACATGAGGTCGCAGCGCTCATCGTGAACGGCCCTGGCATTGATGGATAT
>JBDKSM010000074.1:0-10605 GCA_039680665.1 Syntrophaceae bacterium
CCTCCGGCAGAGCCAGCGGGAAGCGCGCCAGGACCGGCGGCACAAGGCAATACCGAGCTCTTGGCATCATGCACGAATCTCAAAAAAATCTTCGGAGGTAAATAGAATGGAAGCAATCAAGGCAATGATTGAAGACATCGGGCGGGCCTTTGAGGCCTTCAAGGCCGAGAACGATGCCAGGATCAAGGCTATCGAGACCAAGGGGCATGTCGATCCGATCCTCGCAGAAAAGGTCGATAAAATCAACGAATCCCTCAGCGCCATGCTGGACATGAAGAGGCAGCTCGAAGCCCTTGAGGCCGCCGCAGCCCGTGGACAGTTCCCCGGCGGTGGCGGTTCTGGTGGTGACAATGTCGTGGCCGAGTACCGGGCCGCTTTCGAAAAGTGGTTCCGGCATGGCGGAGAAGGCAACCTGGCGGCGGTCAAGGATCTTCAGGTCAAAGCCAGCATGTCCACCCTGTCTGACCCTGATGGAGGTTATGTCACTGCGCCGCCCGAGTTCGACCAGGCAATCGACCGCGTAGCCGGCACGATTTCGGTTATGCGCCGAATATCGACAGTGCGCACCATCGGAGCCGACACCTATAAAAAGCTGGTAAATCAGGGAGGGTCAACCTCTGGATGGGTGGCCGAGAAAGAATCAAGGTCGGAAACCAGTTCGCCTACGCTGAAGGAAATCGCCATCAACACCAAGGAAGTTTACGCCGAACCGGGCGCAACGCAGATCATGCTCGATGACGCAAGGATGGACTTGGCGGCATGGCTGGCCGACGAAGTATCGGTCGAATTCAACGAGGAGGAGGGTACGGCGTTCATTTCCGGCGATGGCGTAGCGAAGCCGAAGGGCATCGCGGCATACACCATGGTTGCGAACGCATCGTATGCCTGGGGCAGTATCGGCTACATTGCAGGCGGGCATGCTTCGCTTCTGAATAACGCCGACAAGCTGATTGATCTTCAGCATGCCCTGAAGTCAACCTACCGCAACGGAGCGCTCTGGCTCATGAACGACGCCACTTGCGGCAAGATCCGCACACTGAAAGACGGCGACGGCAATTATCTCTGGCGCCCTGGCTTGGCCGAAGGCAAACCCGACATCCTGCTCGGCAAGCCCTGCGAGTATGATGACAACCTCGACGATATCGGTGCCGGCAAGTACCCGCTGTTCTTCGGAAACTTCAAGCGCGGCTACCTGATCATTGACCGCCTGGGCATCCGCATCCTGCGTGATCCGTACACCAGCAAGGGCAATGTCCTCTTTTACTGCACGAAGAGGGTTGGCGGCGGCGTAGTCATGTACGAAGCCATCAAGGCCCTCAAGATTGCCACGAGCTAAGAAGGGAGGATTCAGAGATGAAAGATCTGCACAGCAATATCGATATCGTTTCCGTGCTGGACCCGGTTGTGGTCTCCGCAACGGCCACCCATACCGACATCGACCTCGCCGGATTCAATTCGGCCGAGCTGTTTATCTGGCTTGGCCTCGATGCCGGATCGGGGCTTGGCGAGTCAAACTATCTCACCTTCACCCTGTACGACAGCGCTGACGGAACGACTTATGCGGTCGTAGAGACCGCTGACGTGCTTGGCGCCGGGACCATCACCAGCGGGGTGATTCTGACGGTGGATTCCACGGACGAAGACAACACCCTGTATCACTTCGGGTATGTAGGCGGCAAACGCTATTTGCAGCTCGTCGTCACCGAGACCGGCACTGTTTCTTGCCCGATGGCCATTGGCGTCGTCAAGGGCCATCCGCTCGATACGCAGAGCTAAACCGTCCCTTAAGTGGGTAGGCCCGGCGAGGTAAATCCGGCCCCGCCGGGCTGCAACCAACGGATGAACGGAGGAAAGAACAATGTCTTATCAGCCCAAAGTGTTCCGAAAAGATGGCGGCGACACGCAGGAAGTGGATTATGGCGGAAAGCTTGCCTTTGGTGTTTCAGAAGTAGAGGCGATCCAGGTTGCCCCCGAATCAACCGGCGTCTTGACGTTTTCCGAATCGGTAAGCGGTGCTGCGCCTTTTGTGCAGGTCGGCAAGTTCGTTTCGGCGGCAGTCGGCTCCGGCATGGTGCTCAATTCCACCAAGACCAAGGCGTTCGCCGTTTACACAGACGATGGCGGTACGGCTCTCAGTGGCACCGACATCAGGGTCGGACTGGGCCGCCTGCTGATTACCAAGGCCATCACTGACACCGACCTTACTCTTTCCGGGTGGGTAGGTCAAATCAAGGTTGGCGCGGTCGATATCAGCGCAAACACATCGTACATCGCTGGCGTGCGTGGCTATATCGAAGTTGTGGCCGGCGGGACGATCTATAATGCGACCGGACTGCGCGGGTGCGTAGAACTTCCGGCGACGGCTGTTATCGCCTCGGGCGGCATTCTGTCGGGAGTCATGATTGATGCGATCACCTTGGCCGGAACACATACCGGCAAGGCATCCATGGTTCACATCCCGAATCCCGGCGCCGGAACATGGGACTACTTCCTCGACTTCGGCAGTGCTCCGGGCGCGATTGTGGCCGATACCAGCAACCTTCCGGCCGCGGCCACCTACAAGATCAAGTGCCGTATCGGTTCGACGGATTTTTATCTCATCGGTGTGGCTGATTTCTAAGGGGTGATTGATGAAGCTGAATGTGCTCGAGCGGCTCTTGATCCTGAACCTTGATACGCTGCCTGCGGTCGGGAATATCGCTACACTCAAGATCAAGCAGAAGCTCATCACGGATGTAGGGTTCTCAGAAGACGAGCTCCGCGATTACGACATCAAGCCCGATGGCAACCGCATCACATGGGACACCGCCAAGGAGCAGGCTGTCGAGATCGAGATAGGCGAGCAGGGGGTATAGCTCCTGCTGGAAGCCATGGAGAGGTCCGAGAGCCTGAACGACGCACATTTGGCGATGTACGACAAAATCAAGGAGGCCTCCGGGCCTCCCTCTTCGGAGGAATAAGGCCATGAAAAGACATTTTCAATACCTGGCCGAGCTTGCGGTTGTGCTTATTCTCGCCGTGGCGATTGTCGGAACGGCTTATGCGACCGGGTCGTCAATCACCATGACCTACAACAACGCCAGCGGTGATAATGCGGGACGCCCAACCATTGTTATCGAATGGGTCTCTGATTCTGCCCTTGGGTATGTTTACACATCCGAAGGCGTGAATGTTACCAAAGTCCCGGCCGATTTTGACACTTTGGTCGCAGGCAAGGACATCCTTCTCGGGGTGACGGACCCAGACGCTACGGACGCACCCACGGATAATTACGATGGGCGTGTCTTCGATGAATACGGGTGCGATATGTTCGGGGGTGCGCTCAATGACCGCGATCAGACCAACTCCGAGCAGATGATGCCATACATCGACCCGGTGAACTATGTTGCCGGCATCCGAACCATTACGGACACGATCTATCCGGCATTCCTGAACACGGGAAACAGCAAGAAGGGTAAACTCGTCCTTCATTTGAATCGGTAGCAGGGAGGCGACAGTGAACGGCGATCATGAAGAGATTGTAAGCATCCTGTGCGACGAAGACTGGGCTCATCTGCCCAAAGAGGTTTTTCAACGCAAGGTCGGGCAGGGGATGACATACCTGCTCAGGAAGTCGATGCACCGGGATTGGAAGATGGCGGGCATATCGGCTCTGTCGGGTTTCCTCGGCGGTGCGTTCGTGTGGGTGGCCCTGATCATCGCTTCAGGAGATAAGTTTTTCAAATGATGAACATCAGCAAGCGCAAGTTGCGCCTGGCCATCGACGTGCGGCGGATCGCGGCCGCTTGGCGGTGGCTGAAACGCAAGGGCATCATCAAGGGAGGCTGACATGGACCCTGCAACGGCATTCAAGGCAATCTCGGATAACTGGTACTGGTTCGTCGTCATTCTTTACGTTCTGGAGAAGATCGTGAAGGCGACCCCGACCAAATACGATGACATCGTGTTCGACATGATCATCACCCCGGCATGGTCAAAGATCAAGGAACTGCTCGGGAGAAAATAGGAGGCACATCATGGCTGGAAAAGTGAATATTCCCTGGTTCAAAATCTTCACCCTCGGAGCCACGCTGATCGGCGAACTCACCGCGGCGGCGCAGGACGGCAAGATTTCCATCGAAGAGGCCCTGGGCATCGTGGCCAAGATTTGCGCGCAGGCTGGCGTTATCTTCGACGGCACAGGAGCGGCCTTTGCACTCAAGGCCCTCGATCTGATCCTCAAGGCCGCTGCTGACAAAAAGATCACCGTGGCCGAACTCATCGCCGTGGGCGAAGTCATCGCGGCCGACCTGGGCGTACAGCTTGACAAGACCGGTTTCACGCTCCCCGCGTAAGGTCTGATCACGATGCCGGGCCTTGACTACTACCTGAAGTATGCCGACCGTTCGGCGACCGATAAGCGGTTTGCCGCCGCCATGGCCGAACTGACGGTGCTTGAGGGCGGGCTCACCAAAGACCCGGATGATCGAGGCAACTGGACAGGCGGAAAGGTGGGCGCGGGCGAACTCAAGGGCACGAAATGCGGCATCAGCGCGGCCACCTATCCGCAACTGGACATTGAACGCCTGACCAAGGCTGAGATCTCCGCCATTTATTACGTCGATTTCTGGCTGGCGCTGAAATGCGACCTGATCATGGACGCCGCGGTCGCCTTCGAGATCTTCGATACTGGCGTGAACTGCGGCATCGGCACGGCGGTCCTGATTGCGCAGCGGTCGCTTGCGTTTCTCGGCACCATCAAGCCCGACGAGGTTGACGGTAGGTTCGGCGCCCAGACATTGGCAGGGATCAACGATTGGTGCCGCAAGTACCCGCGCTGCTTGCATAAGGTACTCAACTGCTATCAGTTTTGCCACTACAAGGACATCGTGGAGGCCGCGCTCAAGTCGCCGGCCGACCATCGAGAGAAGTACGGTCCAGGCTGGATGAAGCGCATCCAGGAATACCGAACGGAGCAGAAGTAATGGCGTCTTGGATCGGCATAGGCGCCCTGGCCATCTGGGGCATCATAGCGACGCTGGCGGTGGCCAGCGGGGCCAACCATGAGCATCCGAGTAGGCGATGAGACCAGGAAGCGCAGAAAACCAACACTTCATTGGAGCGTGCAGGAGACCGCTGACATCCTGCACATCAGCCCCGGCGATGTCTGGAAAGAAATCAGCAATGGGCGATTGATCATGGAAGACGCAGGTATCACGAGGAAGAGCTTGATAAGGCGTTTGCTGAACAAGGTGGCGCACGCATGAAGCTTGTCCGATATACTGCCCCCGCGCTCAAGCCGATCACGCTGGCGACCCTGAAGACGCACCTGCGCATTGATTCAGGGTCGTATTCCGACAATATGGATACTGCTCAGAGTATCGCGGCGGGGTCGCATGGCGTTCATGAGCTCATGACCCTCGATGTTGCTCCGGGCGGCGCCGGGTGGGCGGCAGGCGATACCATCACCGGCGTGTCAAGCTCCCAGACCTGCGTTGTCGTGACCAAGCTGACCGGCACGACCTATTATGTGCGCGACCGCTCCGGTGCGTTCACTCTGGGCGAAGTCCTTACCAACGGCACTGCCACGGCCGACCAGGGCGCCACATATCCGACCTTTGCGACCGGATACTACCTCATCGGTACGGGCGTCGATGTCCTGGGGTATACGGCCATTGTCAACCTGAGCTCCGGGCCCGTGGGGTCGGGCGGCACCAATGACACCAAGATCCAGGATTCGGACGATGATGTCACCTACGCCGACTGGGCGGACGGCGCCTTCACGAAGGTCACATCCGCGAATGACAACGCCGTGCAGGAGAAGGAATACACGGGCGGCAAACAGTACATCCGGGTCATTTCCAAGGTCCTCACCGCGGCATGCGAGTTTGGGGTAGATGTTGTCAGGATCAACCCGCTACAAGCCCTGGATGATGAACTGAATGATCTCATCGACGCCGCGACGGCCGAGGTCGAGCGCGAGACGAACCGCAAGCTTCTCACGCAGACCTGGGACCTCTACTTGGACGACTGGCCGGATGACGACTTTATCGAAATCCCCTTTGGCAACCTTCAGAACACGGCCGGCGTCGAGCCTGTTGTCACTTACAAGGACACTGACGGCACGGAGACCACCTTGACCGTCACCACGGATTATCTGGTGGAGACCAACGACAATCAAGAGGGGCGCATTGTGCTGCCTTATGGCGGCTCCTGGCCATCGGCAGATCTTTACCCGAGCAACCCGATCAAGGTGCGGTTTACCTGCGGATGGACGGCGGCAACATCTATCCCGAAGCAGATCATAGCCGCGGTCAAGTTCAAGGCGGAGATCAGCCATAAACGCGGGGCTGACGCGAAGATGATTCAGGAGCGCATTGACTCCCTGCTTTGCGACATGAGGTTATGGCCGTGAACACATCCGAACTGAAGCACCAGATCACCATCCAGGCACCCTCATTGACGCCTGACGGCAGCGGTGGGTTCACGACGACCTGGACGGCCAAGGCCGCGAACATATGGGCCGCGATCTGGCCGGTGTCAGCCAAGGAGACCATCAAGAATGGGCAGGTATCCGGCGAGATCACACACCGCATCAGGATCAGGTATCGCCGGGATGTGCAGGCGGACTGGCGGGTAAAGTTCGGCAACCGCTATTTCAACATCGCGGCGCCGCCCATCAATCCGAACATGGATAACGAGTGGCTGGATTTGGTGTGCAAGGAGGCGGCGTAGATGTTTCTAAGCGTTCTCCACAAGCCTCTGCACCAAGAGGCCCTCCGCCATGAGGTGATCGACCTCAACACTGGCAAGCCTATTCCTCGCGTCGTTTGGGCCAATGATGAGACGGGTCGGTATCGGCAGAACTTGATTGACGAGGAAGGGAGACGCTTTCTCGACACCAGAGGCCGAATTGCAAGCAAGATCTTCACCGGCAATATCGAACTGCGGAGGGTCAAATGAAGGCCCTCACCCAAGCCATCTTTGCCAAATGCGCAGCCGGCACATCACTGCATACCGCCATCGGCGGCAGGCTTTACAAGGGCAGGGCGCCGTCAAGCGCAGCATATCCTTTCATCGTCTATGAGGTCATTTCTGATGTGCCGACCGACACCTTCACCGAGCACATCGAAGAGGTCATGATTCAATTCTCGATCTTCTCGTCTGACAGGCAGTCTGCGGACGAAGTTGAGGACATCTTCGGATACCTCAAGGCTTTGTATGACAACTGCGCGCTCACGATTACTGGCTACACACATATTCTCATGACGCGCGGCAATGCCTCGCTGATGAGCGAAGAGGTTACGACCAAGGCCGGCACGGAAGAAATCTGGCACTACGCCGTGGAGTACACGGTCGTCATGCAGAAGAACTGAAGGGAGCAGGATGATTCGAAAGAAGCTATCAGAGATCACCCGAGTTGAATGGATCGGGCTTCGCTGGGAGGAAGTGACCCAGATGGGCGATGAAGACCGCATGTTCGAGGCCGAGGCCCTGCGGACCCCGGAGGAGGCCGCGCAGGCCGCCATGGAATGGGATTCCACGGCCGAAGAGCGGGAAGCGTGCAAGGGGCTGGTGAATGGCTGATCTGATCTCGGTTATCATCCCTGTCTACAATCAGCATGAGATGACCAATGAGTGCATCAAGGCTGTGCTGGATACGACCGCTAATTGTGAAATCATCGTCGTGGACAATGGGTCTGTGCCGCCGATTGATGAAGCATATTTCGGGCAATCGTCTATTATTCGCAACAACACCAACCTCGGGTTCCCCGCGGCCGTCAATCAGGGCATCCGCGCTGCCAAGGGCGATGTGGTCGTGCTCTTGAACAATGACGTGATTGTGACGCCGCGCTCCCTTGAGCGCCTGGCCAACTGGCTAAATGAATACGACATCGTCGGTCCCATGACAAACTACTGCGCTGGCAGGCAAAAGGTCACGATCGGGGCATATACCGACATTAACGAGCTGAATCATCGTGCGCTCGAATTCACCAAGGAAAGGCTCGGTTCATCCATCGGCGTCAAGTGGGTGATAGGATTCTGCATGGTGTTCAAGAAAAGCCTCTACGCCGAGCTTGGCGAACTTGATGAGTCGATATGGCCATGTTCTGGCGAGGATCTTGACTTCTGTTTTCGTGCGCTCGCGGCAGGCCGTGGGGTTGGCATTGCCCAGGACACATACGTCCACCATTTCGGCTCACAGACCTTTGAGGCTATGCAGGGCGCTGGCGAGGTTATCTTCGACGAGGCGATGGAGCGTGGCCACGCGCACCTGAAGGAAAGATGGGGCAAAGACTTCTGCTACCAGGATCTTTGCTGGTTTACCGGCGAGCGCGCCATGCCGCTTGCCCCTAACATGCCCAAAAACATCATGCGCGAGCATTGGGAGAGATACCAGAGCGCGCTGTCGGGCATCGAAGGGAAGCGCGTTCTGGATGTGGCCTGCGGAGCTGGTTACGGCTCACGCCTCCTTGCCGAAAAAGCGCTTTCCGTGGTCGGTGTTGATGTCTCGGATGAGGCAATCCGGTATTGCAGAGCGCAGTACAGACGCGAAAACCTTGAATTCCGCCAATGCGACGCCTGCAACCTCGATTTCACCGAGCAGTCGTTTGATGTGGCGGTAAGCTTCGAGACGATCGAGCACTTGGCCGACGATGGCGCTTTCCTGCGGGGCATTGCGCGCGTGCTTGCTGACGATGGCACGCTGATAATTTCTACGCCGCTTGGCGGTTCCTCCGAGAGCAACCCGAACAAGTACCATGTGGCCTTTTATCAGCGCGACAGCTTCAAAGCCCTGCTTGAGCGGTACTTCCATTTCGTAGCGTGCTTTTATCAGCGAGACGGCGGCTTCCACACCAACAGCATATCGCCGGAGTATTCGAGCAACTATACGGGAGAGTACATTGTTGCCGTGTGTAAAAATCCACGAAAGGCGGTGTCAAATGGCTAAGGTCAAGAAGACGGCCAATGTCATCGAGACTGCGCAGGACGGTGGAATACCAATTCCGGAAGAAATCATGCCCGCACTGATCGAGAGCTTCATCATGGATTCCGGATCTGACAACGTTGCGGTCTTTGGGGGTCGCTTCGAAGGCGGTATTCATTGCCAACAGGTTCCGGACGAGCTCGCCGGATTCATTAAGTTCATGCTGGATGCCGGATCTGCGATTCAATCATATCTCGAAATCAGCATATCCGCCGGAGGGACGGCCTGTGTCATCGCCAAATTCCTGAATCCGGAAAATATTGTTGTCATCGACAACAACCGACATTGGGCAGCCGCCAAGCGCGCGGCTATTCTGAACGGCATCGGATACCTGGAGATCGTCGGTAACTCGCGGAGCCCCGAAACCATCGCACGAGCCGGGTCTGACCACGACATCGTCTTCATCGACGGCGAGCGCACCTATGAAGGCGTGATGGCTGATGCCAAAAACTTTATCCCGCTGGTGCGGCCCGGAGGGTTCGTTGCGATTCACGATTCAACCCTGGAGGCCCGCGGTATCACGCAGGCCGTGAACGAACTGAAAGAAGATCCGGGGCTTGAATTCGTGACTGAGTTTTTATCAACCAAGCGGGCACCCCTCGGGATTGCCCTGTTTAGAAAGGTGGTCAAATGAAGATCAGCAACGTCAAACTCGGCATCGCAACTCCGCTCTCGTTCCCCATGGTGCCGAGCGCCTTCTTCGAAAGCTTCATCTGCATGGAGAAGCCGGACTTTGTCTATCTGCGCACCAGCTCGGGACCGATCGATGAGATGCGAAACGAGCTTGTGCGGGACGCTATGATTGCGGGATGTACCCATTTAATCATGATGGACACCGATCAAGTATACGAGCCGAACACAATCACGCGACTGCTTGCGCATAAGCTGCCCGTGGTCGGGTGCCTCGTGCATCGTCGCTATCCGCCGTTCGACCCGATCCTTCTCAAGGGCGAGATCGGCAAATATAAGCGCATTGAGGAGTGGGAGCCGGGCGGCCTGGTGGAGGTGGATGCCACCGGGACCGGATGCCTTCTGTTCGACATGGAAGTGTTCCGGGAGATGCCGGCGCCGTGGTTCAAGTTCCGCAAGCACGAAGACGGATCTCCGATCGGCGAAGACATCGGGTTCTGCTCTGACCTGCGCAAGGCCGGATATCGGATCTTTGTGGACACATCGGTCCCTGCCGGCCATCTCACGCAAATGATCGTCAACGAGGGCACATGGAAGCTCTACAGGCGCATGAAAGACGCGGAAGCCAAGGCCCATGAAGTTGAGCATGGTATTCTGAAAACGAAGACGGAGGAAGTTGGATAACTAAGTAAGCAAAAACCGGGTTCCGCCTGGAGGTCGGCCAACCGATAGGCGGACGCAAGAAGTAACCAAGAGGGCATGCTGGTGCCAGCACATCAGCATGCCCTCTTTTTTATTTGCCCGGCCAAACCAAGGACAAAAGGAGACGGCACGATGGGATTCAAGGCAGGCAACAAAGCAAAAGTTACTCTCGGGACCGACACCGTTGTCGGGATGGGGAACTGGAAGTTCAGTGGCATCACCGTTGACCAGCTCGAAAGCACGGCGTTCGGGGATACGGCCAAGCAGTTCATGACCGGCTTGCTTGATTATGGCCAAGTCACCTT
>JBDKSM010000075.1:0-1773 GCA_039680665.1 Syntrophaceae bacterium
GGCTCGTCGAAGAGCATGAGCTTGGGCTGCATGGCCAGGGCCCGCGCAATGGCCACGCGCTGCTGCTGCCCGCCCGAGAGCTTGGAAGGGTAGACATCGGCCTTTTCCAGGATGCCGACCTTTTTCAGAAGCTCGATGGCTATGGTCCTCGCTTCCTCCTTGCCGCGCTTGCGCACGACCTGCTGCGCCAGGGTGATGTTTTCAAGCACGGTCTTATGCGGAAAGACGTTGAAGGACTGGAAAACCATGCCGACCTCTTCGCGCACCTTGTTGATATTGGTGTCCTTGGCGTAGATATCGTACCCATCCACGATGATGTCGCCGGCCTCGACCGTCTCCAGCCGGTTGATCGAGCGCAGCAAGGTGCTCTTGCCGCTGCCGCTGGGGCCGATGATAACCACCTTCTCGCCGTCGTAGACAGTAAGCGTTACCTTGTCCAGGGCGCGCAAGGTCCCGAAGAACTTGCTCACTTCCTTGATCTGGACCATGGCGCGACGGTTATTTTCCGGCATTGATACGCTCCTCCATCATGCTGATGAGCTTTGAGAAGAACAGGGTGATCATCAAGTAAACCAGGGCGATCACGGTATAGGTCTCGAAGTAGGTGAAGGTCTCGGAGGCAAACTCGCGACCACGCCGCAAAAGGTCGGCCACGGCCAGGATGGAGACCAAAGACGAGTCCTTGAGCAGGGCCACGAACTCGTTGCCCACCGGCGGCAGGATGGTCTTGAACGCCTGCGGCAGGATGACATGGAACATGGTCTGGCCCGAGCTCATCCCTAAAGAGCGCGCGGCCTCCATCTGCCCCTTGGGGATGGACTGGATACCGGCGCGGAAGACCTCTCCCATATAGGCGCCGTAGCACACGGACATGGCGATGACCGCGCTCCAGATATCGGGCACGTGCACGAACTTGGCCAGGGCATAGTAGATGTAGAAAAGCTGCACCAACAGCGGGATGCCCCTGATCACCTCCACATAGAGCGAGGCGATGCCGTTGATGAGCTTGTTGGAAGACAGGCGGCCCAAACCGGTGAAGAGCCCGATCACCAGGGCGCACAGGATGGAGGCCACCGTGACCTCGAAGGTGACCAGAATCCCGTCCGGCACGAACTTGATGATCTCCCAGTAGGGGTCGGACTTGAAGAACGCCAGATATGCCATGATGGCGATGGCGCCGAAAAAGGCAATGCGCCAGGCGGTAAAGAGGCCGACGTCGGCCTTGGTCGGGATGGCGACTCCGTCGCCGATAGCGATGGTCACTTTTGGGTGTGCGTTGGCGGACTTCTTCTTTATCTGAGCCACTTTTTCTCCAACTGTTTATCGATGCCCTTGGCCTTGAAGGCCTTGAAACCCTGGTTGGATAAGGGACGGCCCGCGGTTTCCCGCGGGCCGTTTTTTCTATTTAAGCCACTTCTTTTCGATCTGTTTGTCGATGCCCTTGGCCTTTACCGCCTTGATACCTTTGTTGATCAGATCCAGCACTTCCTTGTTGCCCTTCTTGACCACGACACCGTACTGCTCCTGGGTGAACGGCGCGGTGGCGATCTTGAGCTTGTCCTTGTATTCGGCCTTCTGCAGGGCATAGTCCGCGGCCACGGGGGTATCGATCACCACGCCCTGGATGCGTCCGGCCGCCAGGTCGGCGAATGCCAGTCCGATCTCGTCATAGGTCTTGAGTTCCAGGCCCGCCTTCTTGGTCTCCATGGCCCCGGTGGTGCCGATCTGAGCGCCTATCTTCTTGCCCTTCATCTGCGCCAGCGAGTTCACCTT